>NZ_NCII01000085.1 GCF_002256775.1 Novosphingobium sp. 17-62-19
CGGCGAGTTCGCCGTCCGTGCAGGCCGAAAGTTCAAGACTCACCGCGCGTCTGCGGTCAGCGCCTTCACCACCGCGCGGTCGAACGTCCTCGCCTGGTCGGGCCGCAGGATCTGCCGCATCGCGAACATATGGTTCAACGTCTCCTTCTGGAGCTCGCCCATCGCGCCGTGCGAACGATCGACGGCCGCCGCGACCTGCGGCCCATTGCCATGCTCGACTTCGATGGCGTCGGCGAGCCGCGCGTTGTCGGCCCTGAGTTCCAGCTCCAAGGCACGCCTTCGAACGGCGAAGCGGGACTCCAGCGTCTCGAGCTTGGTCCGTTGAGCCTCGTCCAACCCGAGCCCGTCGTGGAGCAAGCTGTGAAGCTCCACGCCCGGGCTCGGTGGCGATGGGAACATCTCGCGTCCAGCCCACACGCCTGCGACCGCCGCCACGAACGCGATCAGCATCGTTCGCCGGGCGCCGCTCGTCACTGGAACGCAAGCAAGGTCGAAGGCGCCAACGGCGTGGCAGGCCCGAAGGGTGTTAGCGTCGGCACCTGCGCAGTCGCCGCTGCGGACGACAATCCGCCGCCCATTACTCCCAAGGCGACCGCGCCTACCGCCGCCAGCATGCCGGACCGCAGCGTCACCCCGCCGCCCGCGCGCTGCTCCGCCGCGATCAACCGCATGACATCGCCTTCCAGTTCAGCGAGCCGGGGATGAAGCGGCTGCTCGGCAAGGCGGCGCAACGCGCTGTCTAAATCCATATCCATGTTCATTCCTCCGTCGTGCTCACATCCAATACGCACGGCCGGCGAACACCCCTCGAATCCGACGTGAACGAATGTCACGAAGCGGCCCCTCCCCCCGGGCGCGGCGGCGCACTCTTCCATTGCGTCCAATCGTTCACAGCTCGCACGCAGGCCGGCAATCCACGCGTCCCGCTGTTTCAAAATTCCCTGTTTCACCTTTGTTGGCAGGCAGAGCGCAGCTACGGCGGCAACCATGGTGTTCGCCAGGTCATGGCGAGGCGGCTACTATTATGTTATGTGCGTGGCGGCTGCGGGCAACGGCATGGCCGTGCATATGTCGATGTTTGTCGCGACCAGATAGCGCGATTGGCAACAAGGCGCCGATATTGCTCGTGAGCCGGGCAGCGGCACATGACCATTCCGCTGTCCGCAGGAGTTGGGCGACGGCAAGCGGAATGGTCCAAGAACGGGCAGCGGCGATAGATCGACACTATCGTCTTCTGGAGGAAATGGAGGGGCATGTCTGTGTCTGGACCCCACCGAGGAGGCGGTTTAGCGCGTGCTGAACGACTGTGGTGAAAGCATCCAGCACCAAAGGAAAAGCCCTTGTCTAAAAGCTCATTCTAACCGTCGCTCGCGCCGTCGTTGGCGCACCGGGCATGATGTTGTTGTCGTTGTAGGCGGACGAGAAATAGTTGCTGTTGAGGAGGTTCTCGACGTTGATTTGCGCCTCGATACGGGGGGTGAGTTTGAAGAATGCGGCGGCATCGACGCGGGTGAACGCAGGCAGGACGGCGGTATTGCTGACGGAGGTGAAGCTTTTGGACTGGCGGTAGACACCGACCCCGGCCCCCAAGCGGGGGGTAAAATCGTAGCGGGTCCAGAGCGAGGCCTGCTGCTTGGGCACAAGCGGTACCTCGCGGCCGGCAGGGGCCGCGCTCGTCGTCTGTCGAATCTTCGCGTCCTGCAGCGCATAGCCGGCACTGACCTGCCATTGGGGTGTGATCGCGCCGCTGAGGCCGATCTCGAGCCCTTTGCTGCGCTGCGCGCCCGTAAGCACCGTCCGCGTGGCGTCGTTGGGGTCGGTCGCGCGGGTGTTGGTGCGGTCGAGCCGGTAGACGGCAGCGGTCAGGTTAAGCGTTGGCAGAATATCCCATTTGAGGCCAAGTTCGTAATTGTCGAACTTCTCCGGCTCCAGCGCGGCGCTTGTTATGTCGAGCGATGAAAACTGATCACCGGACTGGGGCAGGAAGGACCGGCTATAGCTGGCGTAGATCGATACGGGTTGCGCCGGCTTCAGCACCACGCCTAGACGGGGAGACCAGAGAGTGTCCGTCCGGCTATAGCTCTGCCCAGCGACCAAGTCGTCGACTCTGAGCTTGAAGCGGTCGCGGCGAACGCCGCCGATGACATCGACATGCTCGCCGATCGAGACCTGGTCCTGCACATAGAAGGCAGTGGCGTCAGCGTTTGTCCGGATCGACCGGTAGCCGGTAGTGGCGGTGGTGCGCAGCGTGACCGGCGGCACGGTTATTCGGTCGGCCAACCCCACAAAGACGCGCCGGCCCCCGTTCACGATATCGCCGCTTCCGAAAAAGCCATTGATCCGCTGGTTGCGCGTGCGCTGATCGCCATATTCGAAGCCGGCGAGCAGCACATGGCGAACGGGTCCGGTCGTAACCGTCCAGACGAGATCGTTCTGGTTGAGCAGGTTTTTGCGCGTCGTGGGATCGCTATAGGCTTCAAGGCCGACGCTCTGGACGCCCCCGCGCAGGGTGACCGGGGTTACCGCGAAGGCATTTCGATAGAGCTTGTCATAGTCGCCATACAGGACCCGACTTGTCAGAATCAGGTTGTCGCCGAACCGATGCTCGATGCGCCCGCTCAGAACCTTGGCCTCGAAATCGCTGACGTTGAACCCCGGCACACCGAAGAAGGTGTCGCGGAAGCCGGTGAGGGGGCGGGAGGGGCTCGTCAGAGAGCCTTGCGTAGCTGAGGGGACGCCCCGATCGATCGTGCGCTTGTCATTATTGTATTCGAAGCCCAGGTCTATCCGGGTGGTGGCGCCAAGTGAGAGCGCGACGGTGGGATTGATCGCAAACCGGCGTCCGTCGTAGAAGTCGCGGTTGCTGCTGAACTCCTCGTAAACGGCGTTCAGCCGAGCGGAGGCGGACCCACTGATCGGCTGATTGATGTCGGTATCGACATACCATGCGCCATATGTGTCCGCCGAGCCGCTGCTGCTGATGAAGGCGTTGGCACCCGGGCGCTTGGTGACGCGGTTGACGATCCCGCCCCCACCGCCGCGCCCGAAGATCATCGCGTTGGGGCCTTTCAGAACCTCGATCCGCTCTGCGTTGTAGAGGCCGCGGTAATATTGCACGTCGTCACGCAGGCCATCGACGAAGAAATCCGCGGTGCTGTTGTTACCGCGCAGGATGATCTGATCGCGGTGGCCTTCGCCTTGAGAGATCACCGCGCCGGGTACATAGCGAAGCACGTCGGCGATCGAGCGCATCGCCTGATCGTCAATCTGCGCCTCGGTGATGATCGACGCTGCCTGTGGAACGTCCTTGAGACTGGTCGGTGTGCGGGTGGCGGTGCTGGTCGCATCGACTTGGTAGCCGCCCCGGACGCCGGTGACGATGATTGTTTGGCGGGCGTCCGTAGCCTGGATGGCTGGCTGATCCTGGGCCGCCGCGGGCACGGCCATCAATCCAAGGCCTAGCGCACCGCTTAATCCACTTCTCCTCATTTCACCCCCTTTTGCGAATCGCTCTCACTCGTTGACTGCGCCCTATGGAGGATGCGAGTGCATTGCAATAGCATAATGATCTGGCGAGGATGAGCGATGACGATGATGGTGCGCATCGACCCCGAAGTTGGGGACACCGAACGGATCGTGGTGCGCCTGCTGCGCCGTTATGCGGTGTGCCGCCAGGTCGGTGAGCAACCCCTGCCGTCGCTCACCAGATTAGGTGGCGTATTGCTGCTTCTGAAGCGGACGGACGCTGAGCCGGCTTTGGGCAGCTCAGATATACCGCACGGTTTGCCAGGTGCGCTTGTCTGGGTCGTTGCGAGCACACGCCGGCTCTCAAGCCCGGCGGCTGTTGACGCGATCGACGTGACCACCCAGGCGGGGTTGCGTGATCGGGCGTTGATTGGGCTCATGGTCTATTCGTTCGCGCAGCCGCTTGATTTCAGCCGGGGCAATTGCGGGGGGCGTGGTCAGGCAGCTTTCATCGAAATGGCGCATGGTGGCCTTGTCGATCACCCCGACGCTATAGAACGCTTCGGCCATGCGCGCGCAGGCCTATAACGTGATTGCATTTGGCCCAAATGGCCGGAAGATCTTCGCACATCATCGCGCGACATGATCCGGGACAGGCCGTTGCCTGACTGGTGCAAGTATAGTAGAATCCATATCAATGAAGCGGCTCGCTTTCCTCTTGCTGCTGATCGGCGCGGTGCTGGGCCTTGCGGCGCAGACGCCAGCCCGCGCGCTCGCACCCGACGCCGATGCCAAGGTCGCGGCAGCGATAGCGGCAATGCCTGATTGCATGGAAAAGATGGATCATAAGGCGCCGGACAAGCCATGCGGCTGTACGAAGGCCGACTGCATCGCGGCCATGCTCGGGGCCGCGCCGCTTTTTACGGCTGCCGCCCTCGCTAGTTCATTGGGCGCAACCGATGCGTCCGCTTCTAGGCCAATCGCCGAGCGGGTCGCTCCTCTCGCCGGTCAAAATCTCGGACCCGAACCTCCTCCGCCAAACCACCTGATCTAAAGCTGCCGCCGCGCACGGACTCGAGCCGGATAGACGATTGCGAGCATTGCCGGCGGCGTAGATTATCACTGAGATCAGGACAAGAATCATGTGGATTATTACTGTCGCCGCGTTCGGCGCGGCGCTCGCTAGCGATTCCGCGCCTGCGGAAGCAACAAAGCCGAACACGGCCGAATATCAACTCGTCCAGACGCCAGGTCCGCGAGGAACTGTTCGCTGGGTTAAGATCAAGGCTCCACCCGCGAGCGTCCGATGCTATGGTCGCGTCCGCTATAAGCTTGTCCAGCTTCCCGGACCACGAAGCGGAACGCGTCTGGTGAAGCGTTGCGCATCAGAACAACCGAAGCGCGGGCCAGCCTCGACACCTGATTATTGACAGGGCTCGCCATGAAAAGATGGTTGCTAATTCTCGCTGTGGCGTGCGTCGCGGCGGAGGCAAGTGCGTCGCCGCTCACGTTTCAGGAGGCACTTGAGCGGGCGCGAGCGACCGCGCCCAGCATTGCCGCACGCGACGCCAACGTGCGCGCAGCCCGATCCGCTGCCGACGCGGCCGATGCCTTGCCGGATCCCAAGCTAGACCTGTCCCTGCAGAATGTGCCGGTCACGGGCGCTGAAGCGTTTTCGCTGGGGCGCGACTTCATGACGATGAAGACCATCGGGATCAGCCAGGACATTCCCAATCTCGCCAAGCGTCATGCCCGACTTGGCCGTGCGGAGGCGGATATAACTGCAGCAGAGGCGAACGCTGCGGTCGAAGCCCGTGATGTCCGCACGGCGACGGCACTGGCGTGGGTCGATCTTTATTTCGCCGAGCGGCGCCTCGCGATCCTCGACATGCTCGACAAGAGCATCGACGACATTGCGGATACGGTGGCGGCGCGGATCGCGGCAGGCAGCGCGCGGCCTTCGCAGGGGCTTGAGCCGCGCCAGCTCAAGGCGAGCGTCGCGGATCGGCGCAATGATCTTGAGGCCGAGGTCGCGAAGGCCAAGGCGGAGCTCTCGCGCTGGACCGGCGATCCGGATCCCAGTGCGACGGGCGATCCTCCCAACTGGGCGATCGATCCCAACCGCCTGATCGCAGCGATAGGCGCCCTGCCAACGCTTCAAACGCTCGATGCCGCAACAGCGCAGGCCGAGGCCGATGTGCGGCTCGCGCGCGCCGAGAAGCGGCCCGACTGGTCGGTTAGCCTAGGCTATAGCAAACGGGAGCCTAATTTCTCCGACATGGTGTCGGTCGGGGTCTCGATTGGCCTGCCGCTCTTCTCCAAGCACCGGCAGGACCCGATCATCGCGGCGCGCATGGAGCAGGCGAACAGTGCAAGGCTCGAGCGAGAGGCGGCCGAGCGCGAACTTCGGGCCAAGCTACAGACATATCTCGCCGAACACCGTTCCCATCATGAACGCTACATGCGGGCGACGCAGACGCTGGTTCCCTTGGCTGTGCAGCGGGCAAAGCTCGACCAGGCGAGCTATGCTGCAGGCCGAATAGATCTTGGAACAGCCCTCAGCACCACCGTCGCTGTTGCCGAAGCCGAGATTGACGAGCTCGACCGCGAAGCAGCGGTTGTACGCGACGGCATCCGCATCAATCTGACTTACGGGAAGGACTCCCAATGACGATCGTCAAAAGCCGCCGCGCCAGAATCGGCGCTGGCATTGCCGCACTCGCGCTCGCCGCCAGCATCGGCGGCTATTTGCTGATAAAGCCCGCGGACGAGAGCGCCAATGCATCGGGATCCGATCGCAAGATTCTCTACTGGTACGACCCGATGATCCCGGCCGAGCGTCACGAGGGGCCAGGTCTCTCCTCAATGGGAATGAAGCTCATTCCCAAATATGCCGATGATGGAGCAGCAAGCGCGCCCGGCGTGACGATCGATCCGCGCGAGGTGCAAAATCTCGGCGCGCGGATCGTCGAGGCGAAGTATGGCACGCTTCCCTCAGGCGTTACCGCCACTGGCATCGTTGCCTACAATGAACGGGAGGTTGCGATCGTTCAGGCCCGCTCCGGCGGGTTTGTCGAGCGCGTCTATGGGCTTGCGCCGAATGATATCGTTCGAGCGGGCGCCCCGATCGCTGATGTGCTGGTTCCCGAATGGGGCGGCGCGCAGCAGGAATTTCTAGCGCTCCAGCGAACGGGAAACACGGAGCTGGCCCGCGCCGCGCGGCAGCGGCTGATCCTGCTCGGCATGGAGCCGGGACAGGTTGCCGCAATCAGCCGGAGCGGGCGCGTCCACAACATCACGACGATCCGCACACCGGTCGGGGGCGCGGTCAAGACGCTCGGTGTACGCCGGGGCATGGCCTTGTCCGCTGGCGAGACACTGGCCGAGGTCAATGGCCTGGGTACGGTCTGGGTAAATGCGGCCGTGCCGGAAGCAATGGCCGGACAGATACGGACTGGCACGCCAGCGCAAGTGATGCTGACAGCTTTTCCCGGGGAGACGTTCACCGGGCGTGTTACGGCGATCCTGCCCCAGGCAGATGTCGAAAGCCGGACTCTGACGGCTCGTGTCGAGATCGCCAATCGTGGGGGGAAGCTGCGCCCGGGAATGTTCGCCACTGTATCGTTCAGTGGGCAGCAGCGTTCCTCCCTTCTGGTGCCGAGCGAAGCGGTGATCCGAACCGGCACACGCAACCTCGTCATGCTCGCCCTTCCGGGTGGCCGCTTCCGACCCGCCGAGGTGCGTGTCGGCCCGAGCGCTGGCGGGCAGACCGAAATCCTTGCGGGGCTTGCCGAAGGCGAAAAGGTCGTCGCTTCAGGGCAGTTCCTGATCGACTCGGAGGCGAATCTCGCCGGCGTCGAGGCGCGGTCGATCGGCGAAGCCGGTGCGGCCGATCCCGCCAAGACAGCCCCAAAGCAGGGCCGATATCAGACTAGCGGCACGATCGAGAAGATCGCGGCCGATGGCGTCACCATGGCACATCGAGCCGTCCCGGCCCTCAAATGGCCGGCAATGACGATGACGTTCCGTCCCGCCGACCCCGCGTTGATGCGCGGTTTCAAGCGCGGCGACCGCGTCCGCTTCTCGTTCGACCAGACGTCGGAGGGCGCGATCCTGCGTACGATCGCCAAGGAGACGGGCCAGTGATCGCGCATGTCATCCGCTGGTCAGTCGCCAACCGTTTCCTCGTTCTTATCGGCGCGCTTCTTCTGCTCGTCGCAGGCCTGTTCGCGCTGCGCGCGACGCCGGTCGACGCGCTGCCCGATCTTTCCGACGTCCAGGTGATCGTGCGCACCACCTATCCGGGGCAGGCGCCGCAGATCGTCGAGGATCAGGTCACCTATCCGATCGCGACGACGATGCTCTCGGTGCCAGGCGCCAAGATCGTGCGCGGCTATTCGTTCTTCGGCGACAGCTATGTCTATATCCTGTTCGAGGACGGAACCGACCTCTACTGGGCGCGCTCGCGCGTGCTCGAATATCTGAACCAGGCGCAGGCGAGCCTACCCGAGGGGGCGAAGAGCGCACTTGGTCCCGACGCGACGGGCGTGGGCTGGATCTACGAATATGCGCTGGTCGACCGAACCGGACGCCGCGACCTCGCGCAGCTTCGCTCGCTGCAGGATTGGTTCTTGCGCTTCGAGCTGAAGACGATCCCCGGTGTGGCCGAGGTCGCAACCATCGGCGGCATGGTCAAAGAATATCAGGTCGTCCTCGATCCGGTGAAGCTCGCCGGCTACGGGATCACCTACAGCGAGGTGGTCGAGGCAATCCGCCGCGCCAACCAGGAAACCGGCGGCTCGGTCGTCGAGATGGGCGGCGCCGACTACATGGTGCGCGCGAGCGGCTATCTCGGTTCACTCGACGATTTCCGGGCCATTCCGCTTAAGACAGCGGCGGGCGGGATTCCGGTCACGCTCGGCAATGTCGCCACCATCCAGATGGGGCCGGAGATTCGGCGCGGCGTCGCCGAGCTGAACGGCCAGGGCGAGGTCGCGGGCGGCGTGATCGTGATGCGCTCGGGCAAGAACGCCCGCGCGACGATCGAGGCGGTCAAGGAGAAGCTGGCGGAGCTGAAATCCAGCCTGCCGCCGGGCGTCGAGATCGTCCCCACCTATGATCGTTCGCAGCTGATCGACCGGGCGGTCGAGAACGTGACCAGCAAGCTGGTCGAGGAGTTCGTGGTCGTCGCGATCGTCTGCGCGCTGTTCCTCTGGCACGTCCGCTCGGCGCTTGTCGCGATCCTGACTCTGCCGCTGGGCGTGTTTGCCGCGCTCATCGTGATGCGAGTCCAGGGCCTCAACGCCAACATCATGTCACTGGGCGGAATCGCGATCGCGATCGGCGCGATGGTCGATGCCGCGATCGTGATGATCGAGAATGCACACAAGCGCATAGAGCACTGGGAGCATGATCATCCCGATCAGAAGCTTGAGGGTGCCAACCGCTGGAGCGTCATAACCGAGGCCGCGATCGAGGTCGGTCCCTCCCTCTTTGTGAGCCTGCTGATTATCGCACTGTCGTTCATTCCAGTCTTCACCCTTCAGGGTGAAGAGGGACGGCTGTTCGCACCGCTCGCCTTCACCAAAACCTATGCGATGGCGGCAGCCGCCATGCTCTCGATCACACTGGTGCCGGTGCTGATGGGTTGGCTGATCCGGGGGCGAATCCCAGCTGAGCAGGACAATTTCATCAATCGCGGCCTGACCCGCGCTTATCGCCCCGCGCTCGATTGGGTGCTCGCGCGCCCGAAAGCCACGCTTGGCATGGCACTCCTCGTATTGCTCAGCACCGCTTGGCCCTTGAGCCAACTCGGCAGCGAGTTTATCCCGGCGATGAATGAGGGTGACCTGCTCTACATGCCGTCGGCCCTTCCCGGCATCTCGGTCGACGAGGCCTCGAAACTGCTCCAGCGCACCGACCGCTTGATCAAGACGGTGCCCGAGGTCGCGACCGTGTTCGGCAAAGCCGGCCGGGCCGAGACCGCCACCGATCCCGCGCCGATCGAGATGTTCGAGACAACGATCCAGTTCAAACCGCGCGATCAGTGGCGGCCGGGCATGACTCCCGAGAAGCTCGTGGGGGAACTCGACCGGACGGTCCGGGTGCCTGGACTGACCAATGTCTGGGTGCCACCCATTCGGAACCGGCTCGATATGCTCGCAACCGGAATCAAAAGTCCGATCGGTGTCAAGGTGTCGGGTGCCGACTTGGCTGCGCTCGACCGCGTCGCACAGCAGGTGGAGCAGGTCGCAAAGACAGTGCCCGGTGTGTCGTCCGCCTTTGCCGAGCGGCTGACCGGCGGGCGCTACATCAATATCGACATCGATCGAGCCGCGGCCGCCCGCTATGGGCTCAACATTGCCGACGTCCAGGCGATGGTCTCGGGCGCGATCGGTGGCGAAACGATCGGCACGACGGTCGAAGGACTGGCGCGCTATCCGATCAGCGTCCGCTATCCGCGCGGGCTGCGCAGCAGCGTCGAGGACTTGCAAACGCTGCCCGTCCTCACGCCCTCGGGCCAGCAGATTACGTTGGGCTCGGTCGCGACACTCGGCGTCTCCGAAGGCCCGCCGATGCTCAAATCCGAGAACGGTCGGCCCTCGACTTGGGTCTATGTCGATGTGCGCGGCCGCGATCTTGGATCGGTGGTGAACGACCTTCAAAAGGCAGTCGCGCATCAGGTGAAGGTGCCGCCAGGTGTCTCGATCGCCTATGCCGGCCAGTTCGAATATATGCAGCGCGCGGCCGAGCGGCTGAAGATTGTCGTGCCGGCCACTTTGCTGATCATTTTCGCGTTGCTTTATGCAATCTTCCGCCGCTTGGACGAAGCCGCGTTGATCATGGCAACGCTCCCGTTCGCGCTCACGGGCGGTATTTGGCTGCTTTATCTACTCGGATACGACCAATCGATTGCGACGGCGGTAGGGTTTATCGCACTTGCCGGCGTCGCCGCCGAGTTCGGCGTGATAATGCTGATCTATCTCCGCTCCGCCCTCGCCGAGCAGCCGCCCAACCCGTCTGAAGAGGAAATCTACAATGCGGTTCACGAGGGTGCGCTGCTCCGGGTGCGACCCAAGGCAATGACGGTGGCAGTGATCATAGTCGGTCTGCTGCCGATCCTGATCGGCCACGGCGCAGGCTCCGAAGTAATGAGCCGCATCGCTGCTCCGATGATCGGCGGCATGCTGACTGCGCCGTTGCTGTCGATGTTTGTTATCCCCGCTGCCTATCTGCTGATGCGGCGGCGGGAGGTGAAGGCGAAGTCCTATTCCAAGAACGCTCAACCCTGAAGGAGAAGACGATGACGACACTATCTGCAATGACTGCGTTCGGGCTCGCGCTGCTGCTCGCCGCTTGCGGCGAGAAGGCCGAGACCAATGCGACCGCGACGAACGCCGCAACACCCGAGGCATCGGGCGAGGCGACCGGCATGGGCAACGTGTCGGGCGAGATGGGCAATATGGCGATGCCGGCCGCAACGACCGCGAAGGGCAGCGGCACCGTCAAGGCGATCGACAAGGCGGCGGGCACGATCACGCTCGACCATGGTCCGATCGCCGAGGCGAACTGGCCGGCGATGACGATGGCGTTCAAGGCCGCTCCGGCGTTGCTCGACAACATTCAGGTTGGCGACAAAGTAGCGTTCGATCTGAAACTGGAGGACGGCGCCGGCGAAGTGACAGCGATTTCCAAGCAGTAGCTGGGCATCCGCTGTGGTCTACTAGATAGCGGCGCGGCCGGCGAACGGCGATCGTCCGATCGAGAACAGATGCAGATGCCGCTGCCTTGGCACAGGCGGCAGAGCCGTGAGAACGTAGCGCATCGCGCCGCAGAGGCATCCGCCCTCAAGGATCTGCTGCCCTGCATCCTCGCACGGCGGCTCGCCAAGGTCAGGCATCGGCCATTCCCGGAGGGAGCGCACGATAGAGCGTAGAGTGATGGCATTTGAGCAGCTTGGCCGCCTCGCGCACGGACGTGCCCTCGCCGACCAAGCGCTCGCCTAGTGCGATCTGATCGGGCGTCAGCTTGGGAGGTCGACCGAACCGGACGCCCCGCGCCTTCGCGGCGACGCGTCCGCTGCTAGTGCGCTGGTGGATCAGCTCGCGCTCAAACTCGGCGATGCCGGCGAACACCGTCAGCACCATGCGGCCAGCGGGCGAGGTTGTGTCCGCCCACGGCTCAGCCAGCGAGCGCAGGCCAGCGCCGGCCTCATTCAGTTTCGCGGCTATATCGAGAAGATCCTTTGTCGATCGAGCAAGCCGATCGAGACGCGTCACCACCACAACGTCGCCATCGCGGAGCTGGTCCATCATCCGCGCCAACTCGGGCCGATTACGCTTCGCGCCCGACACCTTCTCTTCATAGGTGCGGCGGCACCCGGCGTCCTTCAACGCGGCGCGTTGCAGCCGTAAATCCTGATCGTCAGTGGAGACGCGCGCGTAGCCAACAAGCATGTCGCGAATGTGCATCGAAATGCCTGTCTTTAGCAACAGACTTCCGCGACACCGCCAGCGCTGGAAAAGCCTGTAGATGTCAGCGGTGAATAGCACGGTTCTGTCAGAGCTAAGTGACACCGATAACGAGCGTGCTGCGGGCGACTTCGACCACATCCTCGGTGATGACGGTCAGTTCGTTGAGGCGCAGGATACGCTCGATCTGAACGAACAGGCGGTGAAGCAGGCGGAAGTTGCCGCCGGTCATGCGCACGATCGCAGCGACCGCTTGGGCGTCGGTGAAGTCGGCATCATCCAGTGACAGCCCGA
Source organism: Novosphingobium sp. 17-62-19 (assembly GCF_002256775.1). GTDB lineage: Bacteria > Pseudomonadota > Alphaproteobacteria > Sphingomonadales > Sphingomonadaceae > Novosphingobium. Next base: position 12,231 of record NZ_NCII01000085.1, read on the forward strand.
GGTCGCGCCATCGCCGCGTCAGCACAAACGTCAGCTCCTGGTCCTGCAAGGGCCGGTAGTGGTGGGCGAAGCCTACGCGGCTGAAGAGCTGCGGGTAGCGCGACATGCGTTTGTCGATCCCCGGCATGCCGATCAGGATAAGGCCGATCCCCCGGCGGTCGAACAGGTCGCGCAGCCACTCCAGCGCCGTCGTGGTCAGCCGCTCCGCTTCGTCCACGATCAGCAGTTCGACGTAGCGGGTGGTGTGATCGATGATCTTGCACTTGCCCTCGATGCAGGGGCGGACGTGATCGTCGATGCAGATGTCGGCGCGATCAATGAGCGCCGGCACGTCATGTCGCAACTCGCGCAGGCTGCAACTGACGGTCGGCGTGAAGAAGACGGCTCGCGATCTGGCGAGGTGGGCATTGACCTTCGCCTCGTCCGGCCCGCGCCTGCCCCACGCCTCGACGGTTTCGGCGGCAACGTCCCAATGGGCGTAGCGACGGGCGGAGAGCGTCTTCCCAACCCCGGCGGGTCCATGGCACAGGCCGATATAGCGGTGCTTACGGACGGCATCGGCGAACTCGGTAAAGCGCCGATGCTCTTGGGTCGCGATAAAACTGGTGGCGCGCGCCGTACCCATCAATCACCTTCGCTATAGGTGCGCAGGCGCGTCCCCTTGGGCCGAGGTGCGACTTCGGCGCTGGGCAGCGGAGCCGGTGTCACCGGCAAAGTCGGGCGAATGACGAGGGCTGGGAAGAAGTCGGCGATGCGGACCTTCCGCTCGCCGATCTCGCTTCGCAGGCGACGGCGGTGCGCGACGCGGGCGGCCTGTATGTCCTTGAGGGTAATGCTGTCGCCGGCATGGTCGGCGCTCACCGCCCGGCACAGGAAGGCGTTGCGATGGAAGACCCGTATTTCGCCCATGTCGCGGGGATCGTAGCGGATCGTCACAGGCTCCCCGACATACGCCGCGAGCGTTGGATCAAAGTAGCGCAGCCCCTCGAAGCGGATGCCGTCGCGATGGACCGTGCGGGATTTGGCGACCATGACCAGCAGCGCGTCCAACTCGGCCAGCGTCTCTGGCATCCGGGGCAACCACCCGTCGCCGCGCCATGCCTCGACCGGGGCAATGCCGATCGCGCGATGCGGACGGGCATTGTAGGTCGAGACGATGTAGGCGCCGATCGCTGCGTCCAGCTCTGCGAGCGACAGGCGGGGCGGCGAGGCCGGCTTGCCGTTGCGAAGATTTCCCGGCAGCTCGGGTAGTAGCTCAGTATTGATGGTGCGGAACAGTCGTTCGATCTTGCCCCGTCCCTGTGGTCGGGCAACGCCCGAGTAGATCAGACGGAAGCGCAGGTCGGCCGATGCCTGTTCGAGGTGGAGGCTGGTGAAGTCCGATCCGTGATCGACGTGCAGCACGTCGGGGATGCCACACACCGGCCACGCCGGATCAGCCTTGCGCCAGATCGCCTGCCGGAGCGCGAGCGATGTGTTGAGCGCGGACGGTGCGCCCAGCATCACCATGTAGCCGGCGATCGCTCGCGAATGATCGTCCAAAACTGTCGTCAGCCACGGTCGGGCCTCTTTGCCGTCGGCGTCGAGGATCAGGATATCGAGCTGCGTGTGGTCGGCCTGCCATGTCGCGTTGGGCCGGACGGCCCGGTGCCGATGGACCAGCTCGTACTTGTCGCGGAACGCGGCTGCGCCCTCGTGCGCCAGAGTCGCCATAGCCGGATCGATCCCACCCACGATGCTACGCACGCTGCCGTAGGATGGTGCCCGCCATCCCCGCTCGCTGGCCAGGCCGGCGATGCGTCGGTGGATGGTCGCGATCGATGGCGGCGGCTTCAGGAGTGCCATGCCTTCGATCAGCTCGACCAGCTCTTTTGGGAAGGTGCGCTTACCGGCTTCCGGTCGCGGCGGACGCACGAGCCCGGCAGGTCCATCGGCGCGGTAACGGGCGATCCAGCGCCGGGCGGTGCGGATCGGGATGCCGGCATCGGCTGCCACCCTCGTCAGTGGCACGCCATCAACGAGATGCGGTCGCAACACGGCCATGCGCTTTGCGACCTCGGCGCTTCCAATTTCCAGCCCTCGATCATCCGCCATGGTGATCTACCCCGTCCGATAGAGGATCGTTCAGCGTACAGGCCGGACCCACCCCGGGCGGGCCACAATCCCGGGCTGGGCCGAGTCTCACAAGACTGGTACTATATCTTTTGCATTGATGGGGC
>NZ_NCII01000086.1 GCF_002256775.1 Novosphingobium sp. 17-62-19
TCAGGGCACCGAGTAAACCAAAATCGGCGTCAGCGCCCGCAGAATAGCCATCACGCCACCAGCGTCAGCCGGAAACCACATTGTTCGAGGTTCCCTATACCTTACCTGACATGGTCTGGGCGCTCTCAGCCCTCACCCGCCGCTGCACCGGCTCTATCCTGTTCACTTTCGCGCCGTACACACCGCTGCTCGGCGCAATGCACACTGTTGGAAAGGTCTTCCCCCGCTCGGACCGGTCGCCTGCCATCGTGCCGATTGCCGAGAGTGACCTAAGAACCGCTCTTTCAGGCTTCGATGGCTGGGAAGTCCGCCGCAGCGGCCGCATTTCCAGCGGGTTTTACAAATCACACGCGATGGAACTGGTGAAGCGCTGATGCGGCAAAGGCAGGCCTTTTCTGCAAAATGGAGCCGGGTGGCGATCACCTGGCTGCCCTTTGCCGATGCGGCCAGTGCCCAAGTACCGCTATCGCGCCTGCTGCGCCTTTCGCTGTTTCAGGTCAGCGTCGGCATGATGATGGTGCTGCTTAACGGCACGCTCAACCGCGTGATGATCGTCGAGCTTGGCATTCCGGCCTGGCTGGTTGCACTGATGATCGCCATTCCACTGCTGGCCGCGCCGTTTCGCGCGCTGATCGGTCACCGCTCGGACACGCATCGTTCGGTGCTGGGCTGGCGGCGTGTGCCCTTTATCTGGTTCGGCACGCTGATGCAGTTCGGCGGCCTTGCCATCATGCCCTTCGCCCTGTTGCTGATGTCAGATCCGAACCTCTTCAGTATCGGCGTCACCGCGAGCACACTCGCCTTCCTGCTCGCAGGATTTGGAATGCACACTACGCAAACCGCAGGCCTCGCTCTTACCGGTGATCTGGTGGACGATGAGCGCCGCCCGCGTGCCGTATCGCTGCTCTATCTCGCACTGCTGGTTGGCATGATGCTGTCATCGCTGGTGATCGGCGGTCTGCTGGTTGATTTTACGCCCACCCGGCTTGTGCAGGTCATTCAGGGCGCTGCCGTGCTCACATTAGTGTTGAATCTTGTGGCACTGTGGAAGCAGGAAGCACGCAGCACGGCAACCGCCTCAGCTGATACCTACCGCCCCGCTTTTTCCGAAGTTTGGCAGTCCTTTACCGCACGACCTGTCACCATTCGCCTGCTTGCCGCTGTGGGCCTTGGCGCAACAGCCTTCGCCATGCAGGACGCGCTGCTCGAACCCTATGGCGGAGAAATTCTCGGCCTTTCGGTCGGCGCGACCACCGGCTTGACCGGTGCATGGGCACTGGGCGCACTGGTAGCTTTCACCCTGTCCGCCCGCTGGCTCGGGCGCGGGACAGACAGTCTGCGCGTCGCTGGGTACGGCGTGGTTGTTGGCATAGCGGCTTTCATACTGGTGATCTTCGCCGCACCGCTCGGCAGCCCAGTGGCGCTCGGTCTAGGCGCTACGCTGATCGGCGCGGGGGCTGGCCTGTTCCTCGTCGGCACTCTCACCACCGCAATGGCGCTATCCACCAGCCAGACCGCAGGCCTTGCACTTGGCGCATGGGGCGCGGTGCAGACCACGTCTGCGGGCCTCGCCATTGCGCTTGGCGGGGTACTGCGCGATGTCGTCTCATCACTCGCCGTTGCAGACGGGTTGGGCCACACGCTGGCCCACCGCAGCACCGGCTATGCCACCATATACATCATCGAAATCTGCCTCCTGCTTGCCACGCTCATCGTGCTTGGCCCGTTGGTGGGCCAGACCCCGGCGGCCGCCCGGACAACCGGCAGCAACGTGGGCGGCAATCGCTTTGGCCTGACGGAATTTCCCACATGAGCCGGGCCATAAAAACGCGGGCCAACAGAACGCGGGAAGGAAACTGAAATGAACAGTGGCAATATCGTCGGCACAATTGATGCCGCACAGATCGCGATGATCACCTTCATCGGCTTCTTCATCGCGCTGGTCTTCTGGCTGCGCCGTGAAGACCGCCGCGAAGGCTACCCGTTGGAAGACGCGCTGACAGGACGCCTCAGCCCCGAAGGCGGGCCGCTCTCTGCCGCCGCCCCCAAGACCTTTATCCTGCCGTTCGGCAAGGGCAAAGTCACCGTCCCCAACGTCAACCGCGATCCCTTCGAGATCAACGCCAAGCGCCGTGAGAACTTTGGCGGCGCGCCCTTCACGCCTGAAGGTGATGTATTCGCCGCTGGTGTCGGCCCCGGCTCCTATGCAGATCGCGCCAAGTGGCCCGATATCGATGCCCACGGCAATCCGCGCATCGTGCCAATGGGCTTGGTGCCGGAAATCACCGTCGCCACGGCCAGCACCGATCCGCGCGGGCTTCCGGTCTACGGCGCAGACGGCCTGAAAGCTGGCGTCGTCACCGATCTTTGGGTCGATCGCGCCGAGCACATGGTGCGCTATCTCGCAGTCGATACTGGCGGCAAGACAGTGCTTGCCCCCATGCCGATGGCCGTGGTGCGCAAGAACGCCGTGATTATCAGCGCGATCAACGCCGCCGATTTCGCAGGAGCGCCCTTCCCGGCCAACCCCGGCGAAATCACCCGGTACGAGGAAGAACGGACCGTCGCCTACTTCGGCACTGGCTATCTTTATGCCAACGCCGACCGGTTGGAGCCACTGATGTGACCGAATACGACCACGAACCGATCCGAGGCCTTCCGGGCGACCTTCCCGCAGGCGAACGCATCTTGTGGCAGGGTTCGCCCGAATGGCGGACATTCGCCCGCACCGCACTGCACACCCGCTGGATCAGCGCCTATTTCGCCGCGCTGGCCCTGCTTGGGCTGGCCAGCGGCAAGCTGATTGGCGCGGCGGCAGCGGTGATTGGCGGAGCGATCACCCAAGGCCTGCTGGCGCTGTTCGCCGTGCTAGTGGCGCGCACCACGGTCTATACCATCACCAACCGCCGCGTGGTGCTGCGTGTCGGCATTGCGCTAAACAAGTGCATCAACCTGCCACTGGCGCTGATCGGCTCGGCCAATTTGCGCAATCATCAGGCAGGTCATGGCGATATCGCGCTGGTCCTCACCGGTAGCCATCGCCTTGGCCTTGCCATGCTGTGGCCACATGCCCGCCCGTGGCATCTGTCAAAGCCGCAGCCGATGTTGCGCGCCCTGCCCGACGCCCAGGCCGTTGCATCTGTGCTGGCCAGCGCCTGTGCAGCAGTCGTTCCGCATCAGGTTACGGCACCCCAGCGCGCTGCCAAGCCCGCCCCGGCGCGTGACCACGGCCTGCAAGGAGCCGCAGCATGAGCCTCGTCCACGATCACGAAAACACCGTCCCGCGCCCGGCATTGATCCTCGCAGGCGCATTGGTCGCCACCACGCTGTCGCTCACCGCGCTGGTGCAGGTCGGCGTGCTGAACCACGAGGCTGTGCCTGCGGTTGAACGCGCCAGTGCAGGTGTCGTCGCCGTCGAAACGCGCCACCTCGCGTTCGAGGATCGGGCCGATGGGGCAGTTGTGGTCAAAGACACTGACAGCGGTGAAACGCTCGCCGTGCTAATGGGCGAAAACGATGGCAGCGGCTTCGTGCGCGGCGTGATGCGGGGCATGGCCCGCGAACGCAAAATGAAGGGCATGGGCCAAGCCACGCCGTTCGAACTGGCGCTGTGGACCAATGGCTCACTCTCGCTGCTCGACCCCGCCACAGATCGTTCTGTAGAACTCGGCTCTTTCGGCCCTGATAACCGCGCCGCATTTGCCAAGTTTCTGAAGACCCAGCCGAAAAGTACAACTGCATGACAGCGCGCCGCGCCTTCGATGTCCCCTGCCGCATCGCGGTAGAGCAGAGCGAGGCGCATTTCCATGCGCATGTCGAACTGGCGGGCGAAGTGGTGGTCCACCCCGGTGACCGGGTGCGCGTCCACGGCGAACCGATCCGCATTCCTTTCGGCCAAAGCGCTGTGATCGAACGCATGGCCACGGTCGTGCGCGCCGGGCCGCTGCTGCGGGGCTGGACGCGGCTTGTGGCCTATCTTGGCCTAACTGAACTCTATGAAGTCAGCTTCAATCCTGGGAGCCTGAAATGAACGCGCATGTCGTTATCGCGCCGCCGTCCGATGATGTCGCCGCTGCTCCGGTGAAGCCTGATGTTCATGCTATGGTGAGCCACGAAACCGTGCTCAGCCCGCGCTTCTACACCACCGATTTCGCGGCGCTCGATTCCATCGATGTGTCGCTGGTGCGCAAGGAATGGGACGCCTTGATTGCCGAAATGGTCAGCGATCCCAACAAACTGCACTTCAAGCGCGAAGGCAGTTTTGCCGGGATCATCGAAGGCCTTGAACCCGAACTGCGTGCCGAATTCACCGATTTCCTCGTCAGCTCGCTGACGTCCGAATTTTCCGGCTGCATCCTCTATGCCGAAATGGCGAAGCGGACGAAGAACCCGGACATGAAGCAGTTGTTCAAACTGCTCGCCCGCGATGAAAGCCGCCACGCCGGCTTCATCAACGAAGCGCTGAAGGACGCAGGCATCGGCATCGACCTCGGCTTCCTTACCAAGGCCAAGAAGTACCACTACTTCAAACCGAAGTTCATTTTCTATTCGGTCTATTTGTCCGAGAAGATCGGCTATGCACGCTACATCGCGATCTATCGTCAGTTGGCAGCCCATCCAGAGCTGCGCTTCCACCCGATCTTCAACTGGTTCGAATCGTGGTGCAACGATGAATTCCGCCACGGCGAGGCCTTCGCCCTGTTGCTGCGCGCCGATCCCAAGCTGGTTTCCGGCATGAACAAGCTGTGGGTGCGGTTCTTTCTGCTCGCGGTCTATTCCACCATGTATGTGCGCGATCATGCGCGCCCGGTGTTTCACAAGGCACTGGGCCTTGATCCCAAGACCTATGACTACAACGTTTTTTCGATCTGCACCGCGATCAGCCGTCAGGTCTTCCCCGTAGAACTCGATACCGATGATCCCCGCTTCCGCCGTGCGATGGACCGCCTGCTGGTGGCCAGCCAGAAGATCGAAGCAGGCAAGCAGCAGGGTGGCCTTTCCGGCGCTCTGCGGCGGGCTTCGGGCACGGTGGGAGCGGCTTTCAACTTCGCGCGGATGTATCTGCTGCGCCCACGCACCAACGAACTGCCTGCCACGGTGCGGATGCAGCCCGCGTGGTAAGCTGGACCGGCCATGTCCTGCCGGTCGTCGCCACGATCGCGGTCTGGTTCCTTGCAACCGGCCTGATCGCATGGGCGGACAACCGTGAACGGCGCACTTTCCCGCTCAGCCTGCTGCTGGCGGGCATTGCGGGCGTTGGCGGACTGGTCCTCGTGGCACTGACGATGAAATCGGCCACGTTGCTGGGCGTCTATGCGGCGTTCGCCGGGGCCATCCTGATCTGGTCATGGCACGAGATCACGTTCCTCACCGGCGCGATCACCGGTCCCCGCCGCGAGGCTTGCCCGCCAAACGCGCGGGGGCTTGAACGGTTCTTCCACGCTGTCAGCGCCATTGCCTGGCACGAGATCGCTCTGGCACTCAGCGCGCTGGGCCTGATATCGCTCAGCTGGGACGCGCCAAACCAGCTTGGCGCGATGACGTTCACGCTCCTGCTGGTCATGCGGCTCTCCACCAAGATCGTGATCTTCTTCGGCGTGCCGAACATGAGCACCGAGATTTTCCCGCCGCATCTTGCCTACCTGAAGACCTATTTCGGTCCGCGCCGCATGGGCATCGAACTTTTTCTCGCGATTGCAGCAACTTCAGGCCTCGCATTGTGGCTCGGTTTGATCGCGCTCAATGCGCCAGAGGGCAGCGCCAGTGCAGCAGGGGCCAGCCTGCTCTTCGCGCTCACCGCGCTTGGGGCACTCGAACACCTGTTTCTAGCCCTGCCGATTCGCGACGGGGCGCTGTGGGGCTGGGCCTTGCCTTCGCGCCGTGCAGCAAATTGAATTCGCATAACGTACTCCAACGAGAACATACGAAGAGGACCGACGACATGGATTACGAAGCATACTTCCAGGGGGAGCTGGACGCGGTCCGGGACGAAGGACGCTATCGGATCTTTACCGAGATCGAGCGGCGCTGCGGCAAATTCCCGCACGCCACGCGCTATGTCGACGATCGCACCGAGCAGGTCACCGTGTGGTGCTCAAACGACTACCTTGGCATGGGCCAGCACCCGACAGTGCTTGATGCGATGCACAAGGTTCTCGACGAATGCGGCGCTGGCGCAGGTGGCACGCGCAACATTTCGGGCACTAACCACCACCACGTCCTGCTCGAACAGGAACTGGCCGATCTTCACGGCAAGGAATCCGCGCTGCTGTTCACCAGCGGCTATGTCTCGAACTGGGCAGGTCTTGGCACGCTCTGCGCAAAAATCCCCGGCTGCGTCGTGTTCTCCGATGCACTTAACCACGCCTCGATGATCGAAGGCATCCGCCACTCCCGCGCCACTTGCCGCGTCTGGCGCCACAATGATGTCGCCCATCTCGACCAGCTCCTGTCGGAATACGGCCCCGACGTGCCCAAGCTGGTGGCGTTCGAGAGCGTCTATTCGATGGACGGCGACATCGGCCCCATCGCCGAAATCCTCGACGTTTGTGAAAAGCACGGCGCGATGAGCTACATCGACGAAGTTCACGCAGTCGGGCTCTATGGCCCGCGCGGCGGTGGTGTGGCCGAACGCGAAGGCCTGATGGACCGGATTACCGTGATCGAGGGCACGCTGGGCAAGGCCTTTGGCGTTATGGGCGGATACATCGCTGCTTCCGCTGCGCTGTGCGATTTCATCCGCACATTTGCCAGCGGGTTCATCTTCACGACCGCCCTTCCACCTGCATTGGCAGCTGGAGCAACCGCCAGCATCCGACACCTGAAAGCCAGCGAGATGGAACGGGCGCGGCACAAGGAGCGTGTGGCAACAGTACGCCGTCGCCTTGACGCGATGGGCATTCCACACCTGCCCAACCCCAGCCACATCATCCCGGTGATGGTGGGTGATCCACACAAGTGCAAACGCATCAGCGACTGGCTGATGGACAACCACGGCATCTATGTTCAGCCAATCAATTACCCTACCGTTCCGCGCGGTACCGAACGCCTCCGCATCACCCCTTCGCCGGTTCACAGCGATGGCGACGTGGACAAGCTGATCGAGGCGCTGAGCGACATCTGGTCGCAGTGTGAACTGGCACGACGTTCCGCCGCAGCCTGATCGCCCAGAAAACAGAGAGGGCGCGAACTGCTTAGGTTCGCGCCCTTTTATGCGTCTGTCGGCCCAATAATCTCAGTTCGGAGCCTTGAGATAGGCGATTACATCAGCGCGATCCTGCGCTTTGGACAGTCCTGCGAAAGCCATCTTCGTGCCGGGCACCACGCGGGCGGGCTTTTCCAGATACTGGAACATCTTTTCAGGCGTCCACGTGATGCCGCTGTTTTTGTTGGCGTTCGAGTAGCTGAACCCGGCAACAGAACCTGCTGCGCGGCCAACAATCCCTGCCAGCGACGGGCCGACCATGTTCTTGCCAGCCTCGACCGTGTGGCAAGCCTTGCACTGTGCGAACACAGTTTTGCCATGGGCCACATCGGGTGTCAGCGATGCAAGGGTAGTTCCATCAAGAGTATCGGTTGAGTCTGCCGTGGGCGCTGCTGCGCTGGTTGCCGCCGCAGGTGCGGGAGCAGCTGCTGTCGTGGTTTGAGCTGTTGGTGCAGCCGTGTCGTCCGCTGCCTTTTCAGCGCTTCCCCCGCCACCACACGCAGCAAGGAGCAAGGTAGCGGTCGACAGCATAACGTGTTGAAAACAGTGCTTCATTTGCATCCACCCTTCTTCCGATTTTCTGCGCGTTCTTGACGAACGGCAACAGAGTAGAACATGCGAAAGAATTGCGGGCAACACGGTATTTGGGGCTTGTCGCCCACTCGGAACCAATTGCAGACAGACAAAAATGGGCTTGTTTTTCAAGTCAGATTATCAAGTCGCTTTTGGCCGAATGACCGGCACTTCAGGCAGCGCGTTGCGACTTTCCCGATTTACGAGCCTTGTACTTTTCAAGCAGTGGCACAAACGGAAATAACCACTGCTCCTTGATCGAAAGCCGCCGCCGATCATCCTGCCCGACAAGCGACGCCTCACCTTCCTTGTAGGTACCAAAGATGCGATCGAGGACGATCAGTGAATTACCATAATTGCATCGCGTATCCTCATAGGGGACCGAATGGTGCAGGCTGTGATGGCGGATTGTGGTGAAAAAGAACGAATAGAACAGCGGTGGGTTTGACCGCACGTTGGCATGGGCGAATGTAGAGACGACGCCCATCACACTGTACCCCGCCAAAGCGGCGGACTGGTTCAGATCGAACAGCGCCACCACGCTCAGACTGATAAGCCAGAGTTCGATCGGATTGCCGACCGCCCCCTTCATCGCATTCAACTGCGTGATGTGATGATGCGGCGCGTGTGTCAGCCAGAACGGCGTGGAATTGTGCATCAACCGGTGCATCCAGTACTGCCCGAATTCTACGAGAAAAACGACCAGCGCCACTTGCAACAGCCAAGGCATCTGTTCGGCCCAAGGCGTTGCAATACCCCACGATTTTTTCAATGAATCCAACGGCTGTTCGGCAAGGAAATTGGTTGCCTTGGAAATAATCGTCGCGCTCAGCACCACATAGAACAGGTCCGTGAAGAATTCCCGCCGGTTGAGCCGCCAACCTGCGTGCCTTTCCAACGGCACTTCCAGCAGCAGAACGGTCAGCGTGATCGCAGAACTCACACCGGTCACAACCCAGGTGTTCTTCACCCAGTCAGCCGGGGCGAAAGCCCAGAAAGCAACAACCAGCGCCACCATCAACGGTGGCAGCAAATCAACTGCGCGCCTTTTCAAGTCAGCTTTCATCTGCAACTTGCCCTCTGATTGTTCGAAACAACCTAATCGGTGCGCCAATATTCATAGCATACGTCGTATGACGTAAGCGAACGCCAAAACGCCGCGTTGACGGGGCTGACGGCGCAGGCCACAACGCTTGGCAGGGCGGTATCACGGCACAGAACCGTTATTACCATACGCAAAAAGCGTAATACGCAGCCCCGGCAATTTCCCCCATCAAAGCCGTGTTGCAGTGCAAAAGGGGAATCACCAGTGCTCAGGCTGATCGGCAAGACAGGAAAGACACTTCTGATCGCAGCGACGCTACTGGCGGCATCGTGTTCGCCTTCGGCTGACATGCCCGCGCCGAAGCGCACCGAATTCAGCATTGGCTGGTCGATCTATGCCGGATGGATGCCCTGGCCCTATGCACAACAGGCCGGCATCGTGAAGAAGTGGGCCGACAAGTACGGCATCAAAATCAACGTCGTACAGGTGAACGACTACGTTGAATCGGTGAACCAATACACCGCTGGCAAATTTGATGGCGTGACCGTGGCGAACATGGACGCGCTCACCATTCCGGCAGCGGGCGGCAAGGACACCAGCGCAATCATCGTCGGCGATTATTCGAACGGCAACGATGGCGTGCTGCTGAAGGGCGGCAACACCGTTGCCGCGCTCAAAGGGCAGTCGGTCTACCTCGTCGAGCTTTCCGTTTCGCACTACCTGCTCGCCCGCGCGCTCAATTCCAATGGCATGTCGCTGACCGATGTGCGCACGATCAATACGTCCGACGCCGACATTGTCGGGGCCTTTGCCAGCCGCGATGCCAAGGCCGCCGTGGCGTGGAACCCGCAGCTTTCTGTCATGAGTGGCCAGGCGGGCGCGACGCAAGTCTTCAGTTCTGCCGACATTCCCGGCGAAATCCTCGACCTGTTGGTGGTTGATACAGCCACGCTCAAGGCCAATCCCGATCTTGGTAAAGCGCTGGCAGGCATATGGTATGAAACTGTCGGCCTGATGATGCGTGACGATGCGCAGGGCAAGGAAGCCCGCGCGGCGATGGCAAAACTGGCCGGAACCACGCCAGACGTGTTCGACGCGCAGCTAAAGACCACACGCCTCTATATCGATGCCAAGGAAGCCGTGGCCGCCACATCCGCGCCAACGCTGATCACCACGATGACCAAGGTCCGCGATTTCAGCTTTTCAAAGGGCCTGTTCCAAGGCGCAACATCTGCCGATGCGGTCGGCATGGCATTCCCCGGCGGCGTCACGTTGGGCGATCCGGCGCGCGTCACCCTGCGCTTTGACGAAAGCTTCATGAAGCTGGCCGCTGACGGCAAGCTGTGAGCCGCACCGCATTCAACCCGTGCATTCTGGAGGCGCAAAAATGCGCTGGGTAAACCGACAGATCGGACGCAGACAGGCTTTCGGGCTTGGAGCCATCCCGATCGCCCTGCTGGCAATCACATATCTCATCGCATCGGCCCAGCGCCATGCCCTGAACCCCGCCGACAAGATCCTTCCGCTTCCCGGTGCCATGGCGTCGGCCATCTGGAAAATGATGGGCACGCCGGATGCGCTCAGTGGCAATCTGGTGTTCTGGGCCGATACGCTGGCCAGCCTGCAGCGCCTCGGCCTCGGCCTTGGCATTGCCACGCTCATGGCATTGCTGGTGGGCTTGGTGCTGGGCGCACTGCCGCCGGTCCGCGCCATGTTCGGGCCACTGGTGACCGGCATCGCTGTGATCCCTCCCATTGCGCTGCTGCCGATCCTGTTCATCGCGCTGGGCCTTGGTGAAACGGCCAAGGTGGCGCTCATCGTCATCGGCATTGCCCCGGTGATGGTGCGCGATGTGGCAGGCCACGTGGGCGCCCTGCCGCGAGAGCAGATCGTCAAAGCGCAGACATTGGGCGCAGGAAGCTGGCAAATCCTGCTGCGTGTGGCCCTTCCCCAAGCCTTGCCCCGGCTCATCGTGGCGCTCAAACTGGCGCTTGGCCCGGCATGGGTGTTCCTGATATCGGCAGAGGCCATCGCGTCTGACGTCGGCCTTGGTTACCGTATCTTCCTCGTCCGCCGCTATCTCTCGATGGACGTGATCATCCCCTATGTCGCGTGGATCGCGCTGCTGGCCATCGTGATGGACATTGCGCTTTCGAAGCTCAGCACCAAGGCCTTTCCCTGGGCGCACGGAGCAGCACATTGAGCGCGCTTCTTTCCCTGCGGGACGTGTGGGTCGAATACGGCGACCGCATCGTCCTCGAAAAGGTCGATCTCGATGTGACGGCAGGCTCCTTCGTCTCGGTCGTCGGACCATCGGGCGCGGGCAAGAGCACGTTCCTGCGCGTGATCCTTGGGCAGGAGCAGGCCACACGCGGCACAATCACGCTGGACGGCGCGCCGCTGCCACCCGAATGCGGACCGGACCGGGGCGTGGTGTTCCAGAAATATTCGGTGTTCCCGCACCTGACCGTGCTGGCCAACGTGGTTTTTGGGCTGGAATGCACCGCCGCGCCATTACTTGCCCACTTGTTTGGCGCAAAGCGCAAGGCGGCTGAAGCAGAAGCGGCTGAAATGCTGGCTGCCGTGGGTCTGGCTGACAGTATGCACCTTTATCCCGCGCAGATGTCAGGGGGGATGCAGCAGCGGCTCGCCATTGCACAGGCTCTGATAAAGCGCCCGCGCATCCTGTTGCTGGATGAACCGTTCGGGGCGCTCGATCCCGGCATTCGCGCCGACATGCACGCGCTCATCACTAAGCTGTGGCGGCAATACGACCTCACCGTCATCATGGTGACGCACGATATCCGTGAGGCTTTCACGCTGGGAACACGCGTGCTGGCGCTCGACAAGCGTCGGCACGATCCCCATGCGCCGCACCGCTTCGGCGCAACGGCGGTCTATGACCTGCCGCTGGTGAAGCCTGCGCCTGCGGAAGAACCCGCAGCGGAGGACGAGGCGTGACCCCTTCGCCCGAACCTCTCGCCCGCCTGAGCATGAGCCTGCCCGCCAGCCTGTTCCGCAAGCTGGACATGATGGTGGACGAACGCCGCCTGCCCTCGCGCTCACAGTTGATCGCCGAACTCATCCGTCACGCCCTTGCTGCGCACGAGGCCTATACACGGCCGGAAGAGACGCTCGCGGGCACAATTACCGTGATCTATCGCGGCGACCGGGGGCGGGTGCGACATCAGCTCGCTCAGACACAGGCGCAATACCTCAAGGAAGTGATCTCCTCGCAGCACGTGTTCCTGCAGGATGACCAGTCGCTCGAAGTGCTGCTGGTTCAAGGCGCTGCCGTGCGAGTGATCATGCGCGCAGCATGGGCGGCACTGTGGTGGAAGCCATGCCGGTGCTGCCACCTGTGGCTACAGACTTGCCTGAAGGCGTTTCTGCCGATGATGTTGTGTGGGAAGAGACTATTGCGGAAGGCGGATATGCAAGCCGAAAGCTGGCGCGCGGGAGCCGCTTGCGGCTGATCGACGTGAAAGGCGATGCCTGCGCCGGGCTGCAAGTATTCAACACAGAAATGCCGACAGAGCGGCTGAACGTGGCCGATACAGTCAAGGTGCAGTGGAACGCTTATCTGGCTGCGGGCAAGCTGCTACTGTCAGACATGGGCCGCGTGCTGATGAGCATTGAGGCCGACGATGCCGAAACGCATGATTGCTTCAGCGGCACGTCGAACGCTGCCACGAACGCCGCGAAATATGGCGAAGGCCGCAACAGCGGGTCCTATCCCAACGGGCGCGACCGCTTTTTGCTGGGCGCCGCCAAGCACGGTCTGGGGCGGCGCGACGTTCATCCATGTGTGAACCTGTTCAAGAGCACGAAGATTGAACTGGACGGCGCAATTACACCGCAGGTCGGCCCCTTTGCGCCGGGACGCAGTGTCGTGCTGCGGGCAGAGATGGACGTGATCGTGGTGATCGCCAACTGCCCACATGTGCTTGATCCAAGGCCCGAATATTCGGTGACGCCACTGCGCGCGACCGCTTGGCGTGGAACGGCAACGACCGAGTCCGATCCCATCCGCAACGCGACGCCAGAGGGCCTGCGCGCCTTCCTGAACGTTGAAGATTACTACCGCCGCTGACGCGAGGAACTATCAGATGAGTGATCCCCACCTCTCCGGCCTTTCCGCCACAATCGTCCACGACGAAATTGTGCCCGCACGTGCGCCGTGGCTCTATCACGTCACCAAAGGGCAGACCCTGCGCATCGTCGATCTTGAAGGCAATCAGGCGGTCGACTTCCTGCTCTACAGTGCAGCCGACGATACCGAACGCTACAGCGCGCAGGATACCGTGGCGGCACAGGGCAACCTGTTCCTGCGCACGGGCACCAAACTGATGTCCAACGAAGGCCGTCCAATGATGACCATCGAAGCATCAGCGGTGGATTATCACGATACGATTGGCGGGGCATGTTCATGTGAATCCAATACCTTGCGCTATGGACATCACACCAAGTCGCAACATGCCTGCGTGGAGAACTTCCTCGAGGCCAACCTGCTCGAAGGACGGGGTAAGCGCGATATCGTCCCGAACATCAACTTCTTCATGAACGTGCCGGTCGAGTCTGACGGGGCGCTGGGGATCGTCGATGGCATTTCCGCGCCGGGGCTGACCGTGGACCTCTACGCCGACATGGACGTGATCGTCGTCGTCTCCAACTGCCCGCAGATCAACAACCCCTGCAACGCCTTCAATCCCACCCCCGTTCGCATGATCGTGGCCGCATGACCTTTGACACTGTTCTGATCGCGAACCGGGGCGCGATTGCCACCCGGATCATCCGCACGCTGCGCACCATGGGGCTGCGCTCGGTCGCGGTCTATTCCGAGGCGGATGAAGGCTCGCTGCATGTGGCCGAAGCTGACGAGGCGGTGTGCATCGGCGGGGCGCGGCCAAGCGAGAGCTATCTGGATATCGCCAAGATCATCGCGGCAGCCAAGCAGACCGGCGCAGGCGCGATCCATCCGGGCTACGGTTTCCTTTCGGAAAACACCGAATTTGCGGCAGCTTGCGCGGAAACCGGGATCGTGTTCATCGGTCCTACGGCGGACAATATCCGCACCTTTGGCCTGAAGCACAGCGCGCGCGAACTGGCAGCAGCGCACGGCCTCCCCCTCGCCCCCGGTAGCGACCTGCTGACCGATGAGGCCGAAGCCATTGCGGCAGTGCAGGCCATCGGATTCCCGATCATGCTCAAAGCCACGGCGGGCGGTGGCGGCATCGGGATGCGCGTGTGCGAAACCGAAGCCGATGTGCGCGATGGCTTTGCCGCCGTGGCGCGGCTCGGCCAGAGCAACTTCGGCGATGCAGGTGTGTTCCTCGAACGCTTTGTGCGACGCGCGCGGCACGTGGAAGTGCAGATTTTCGGCGATGGCGCAGGCCGCGTGGTGGCACTGGGCGAGCGGGATTGCTCCTTGCAGCGGCGCAACCAGAAGGTGGTTGAGGAAGCCCCCGCTCCGCTCCTGCCCGAAGCCGTACGTCAGGCGCTCTACGCCGCCGCAATCCGGCTTGGCGAAGCAGCGCAGTATCGCAGCACAGGCACCGTAGAATTCCTCTACGACGCCGACCGCGAAGAGTTCTTCTTCCTCGAAATGAATACCCGGTTGCAGGTGGAACACGGCGTGACCGAAATGGTCTTTGGCGTGGATCTGGTGGAATGGATGATCCGGGGCGCGGGCGGCGATTACAGCTTCCTCGATACCGCGCCGACCACGCCGAAAGGTCACTCGGTGCAAGTGCGGCTTTACGCCGAAGACCCTGCGCTCGATTACCGCCCTACGTCCGGCACGTTGACCTGCGTCCAATTCCCGGACGACGTGCGTATCGAAACTTGGGTTATGGCGGGCAGCGAAGTCAGCGCCTTTTACGATCCGATGCTGGCCAAGCTGATCGTCCATGCGGAAAGCCGCGATGCCGCCGTAGCCGCGATGCAAGCGGCACTGGCTGAGAGCCGGATCGACGGTATCGAGACCAACTTGCGCTGGCTGCGCGAGGTTGTGGCATCAGCCGCTTTCACCACCGGCGAAGTGTCCACCCGCGCGCTTGAAAGTGTAGCCTACACCCCGCAAAGCATCCGCGTGGTCAGCGGCGGCACCGCCACCACCGTGCAGGATTGGCCGGGTCGGCAAAAGCTCTGGGCCGTCGGCGTGCCGCCCTCAGGCCCGATGGACGACCAGTCCTTCCGCATCGGCAACCGCCTGCTCGGCAATCCAGAAGGGATGGCCGCGCTGGAAATGACCGTGACCGGTCCCACCCTCACCTTCTCCGCTCCCACACGCATCTGCCTGACCGGCGCAGATTTCGGCGCCACTCTCGACGGCGTCGCTGTGCCGCTGGGCCAGCCATTCGAGATCGCTGCGGGCCAAACTCTCAGCATCGGCCGCGCAAATGGCGGCGGAATGCGCGGATACCTGCTGGTTGCAGGTGGGCTGGACATCGCACCCTACCTTGGCAGTTGCAGCAATTTCGAACTCGGCCAGTTCGGCGGCCATGCCGCGCGCCGGTTGGTGGCAGGCGATGTGCTGCATCTGGCCGGGGCTCCGACCAGTGACGCCCCCCCCACGATCCCCCTGCCCGCCTTGATCACCGATTGGACCTTACGCGTGCTCTACGGCCCGCACGGTTCGCCCGATTTCTTCACCGACGATGATATCGACATGATCGTCGCCGCTGACTGGCAGGTGCACTACAACTCCAACCGCACCGGCGTGCGGCTTGTCGGCCCCAAGCCCGAATGGGCGCGGCGCGATGGGGGCGAGGCGGGGCTGCATCCTTCGAACATCCACGACAACCCTTATGCCATCGGCGCAGTGGATTTTACCGGCGACATGCCGATCATCCTTGGCCCCGACGGCCCATCGCTGGGCGGGTTCGTCTGCCCATTTGTGGTTATTGCAGCGGATCTGTGGAAGGTCGGCCAGCTTTCTGCCGGAGACAAAGTGCGCTTTGTGCCGGTGACCATGCCCGAAGCGACAGCGGCGGCAACGGCGCAAAAGGCACTGCTACGAAACGGCACCAAAACGCCACCTAGCCGCACCTGCGCGGTAGCAACGCAGACTCCGGTGCTGGCAGACCTGCCCGAAGGACCCACACGCCCGCGCACCGTTTACCGCCAGCAGGGTGATCGCAACATCCTCGTCGAATACGGCCCGATCGTGCTCGACATCGAACTGCGCATCCGCGTTCATGCGCTGATGACCGAGCTTGAACGCATGGCCCTGCCCGGCGTGATCGACATTGTGCCCGGCATCCGTTCGCTGCAATTGCATTTCGATGGCGAAGCGCTGGACCAGGCAACCGCGCTGGCTGCGCTGATCGCGGCGGAGGAGCGTCTGGGCGATCTGGAGGACTTCGCGATACCTTCGCGCATCGTCCACCTGCCGCTGAGCTGGCGCGATCCGGCAACGCTGGAGACTATCGAAAAGTACATGGGCGCAGTGCGCGATGATGCGCCGTGGTGCCCGGACAACATCGAATTCATTCGTCGGATCAATGGTTTGCCAGACGTCGCGGCGGTGGAGAACCTGATTTTCGAGGCCAGCTACCTCGTGATGGGGCTGGGCGATGTCTATCTGGGCGCGCCAGTGGCAACCCCGGTCGATCCACGGCACCGTCTGGTCACCACCAAATACAACCCGGCCCGCACATGGACGCCGCCCAATGTGGTGGGCATCGGCGGAGCCTATATGTGCATTTATGGCATGGAAGGCCCCGGTGGCTATCAGTTGTTTGGCCGCACCGTGCAGGTGTGGAACACGCACCGCCAGACCGCCGATTTCACCGAAGGCAAACCGTGGCTGCTGCGGTTCTTCGACCAGATCCGGTTCTACCCAGTCAGCGCCGAGGAACTGGCGGAATGGCGCCGTGATTTCCCAACCGGGCGGCGTTCAATCAAAATCGAGCCATCAGAATTCCGCCTGTCCGATTACCGCAAATACCTTGCCGACAACGCAGATGCGATCAGCGCGTTCGAGGCCAACCGCAAGGCCGCCTTCGACGCCGAACGTGCCGATTGGCAGGCGCGCGGCGAGTTTGACCGGGTGTCTGCCCTCACCGATGCCGATGTGCCACAAGAGACCGCTATCACCGTGCCCGATGGAGCGGACGTGGTCGAAGCCCCGTTTGGCGGTAGCGTGTGGAAGCTGCTCGTGGCCACCGGAGATCAGGTGCAGGCGGGCGATACGATTGCGGTGCTGGAATCGATGAAGATGGAATGTCCCGTGCTCAGCCCCAATTCGGGCAAGGTCGTTGCGCTCTACGTAAGCGAAAAGCAGTCTTTGCAGCCTGGCGCGCCAATCTTTGCGCTGGAGAAAGCGGCATGAGCGGGTCTTTCCGGCAGAGCGCCGCAGCTTTGGCCGAAGCAATCGGGTCTGGCAGAACCAGCGCAATGTCGGTGATGGAAGCGACACTGGCCAGCATTGCTGCTTACGACGCAGTGCAGCCGCAAATCTGGATCAGCCGTGCCTCGACAGACGATCTCCTCTCGCAGGCACACGCGGTCGATGCGCGGGTGGCAGCAGGCGAACATCTGCCACTTGCCGGCGTGCCCTTCGCCGCCAAGGACAATATCGACGTTGCAGGCTTCGAAACAACGGCGGCCTGCCCGGCTTTTGCCTACAGGCCCGATGCCCACGCCACGGTGATCGAAAGGCTGACGGCAGCAGGCGCGATTTGCGTTGGCAAGACCAATCTCGATCAGTTCGCCACCGGCCTTGTCGGCACGCGCAGCCCCTATGGCATTCCACGCAACGCATCCAACCTTGCCTATGTCAGCGGCGGATCAAGTTCCGGCTCTGCCGTTGCGGTCGCGGCAGGTCTGGTGCCCTTTGCATTGGGCACAGACACTGCTGGATCAGGTCGCGTACCCGCCGCATTCAACCATCTGATCGGTTTCAAGCCTACCAAGGGCCGCTGGTCCACTGAAGGGCTCGTCCCGGCCTGCCGCAGTATCGATTGCATCACGGTCTTTACCGACGATACCGATGGTGCGCGTCTTGTCGATCAGGTGCTGGCAGCATTCGATCCTGCCGATCCGTGGTCAAAGCCGCTGGCTGACCGCAACCTTGCCGCCAAGGTCATTGGCGTGCCCCGGCGCGAACAGCGGCTGTGGTTTGGCGATCTGGAATCCGAGTACCTCTACGACGATGCTCTGAAAAAGCTGGCGGAACTGGCCACCGTCGTTGAGATCGACATGGCCCCGCTACAGGAAGCCGCATTGCTGCTGTATAACGGGCCATGGGTGGCAGAGCGTACTGCCGCAATCGCGACACTCCTCAAAGAGAACCCCGATGCAGTCGATCCGACAGTTCGCACCGTGGTGGAAGCGGGTTGGGACAAAAGTGCGGTTGAGCTGTGGAGCGGCATATACCGCATGGCCGAACTGAAGCGCCATGCCGATGGGCTGTTCGATCAGATCGACATGCTGGCCTTTCCCACAACGGGCACGACCTACCGCGTGAACGAACTGCTGGCGGCACCGGTGGCGCTCAACAGCAATCTGGGAGCTTATACCAACTTCGTGAACCTGCTCGATATGGCGGCTGTGGCTGTTCCGGCAGGGCAACGCGCCAATGGCACCGGCTTTGGCATCACGCTGATCGGCCCGGCGGATTCCGATCGGGCATTGCTGGCCACTGCCGATGCGTGGCTGGCGACCGCCGATTTACCACCACCACCCCCGCTCGATCTGGAGGGCAAGATGCAGACCGTGAAAATCGCCGTAGTCGGCGCACACCTCGAAGGTATGCCGCTGCACTGGCAACTGACATCGCGCAACGCGACGTTCGTGGGCGCGTTCGAAACCGCACCGACCTACAAGCTGTACGCTATCGCCGACAGCGTGCCACCCAAACCGGCCCTGGTGTTCAGCGAAGATGGCGCGGCGATAAAGCTCGAAGTCTACGAGTTGGGAGTCGCCGAATTCGGCAGCTTTGTGGTGGATGTGCCACCGCCGCTGGCAATCGGCACTGTGACGCTGGCCGACGGCAGCAGTGTAAAGGGCTTCGTATCCGAGCCACGCGCGCTGACGGGCGCGGAAGACATCACGCATCTTGGCGGATGGCGCGCCTATATTGCCGCCAAGTCCTGATCCCTCGCGAAAGGCCCTCCCCATGCTCCGCAAGCTGCTCGCTCTCGCTGTCGCTCTCACCGCCTCTGCTGCCCATGCGCAGGTCGAACAGGCGCAAACCGTGCCCGGTTTCGCCGATTTCCTCGCCGTGGATGGCGATTCCGTGTGGGCAACCAATCGCGGCAAAGTGGAGAAGTGGTCGCGGGCCGGTAAGGTTGCCGAAGTGCCGATAGCGAAGCCTTGCGGGGCCATGGCCATCGAGTTCGGATCACTTTGGGTGGCCGATTGCGCCGAACGCACACTGGTGCGGATTGATCTGGAAGAGGCCAAGATCGTCGCCACCATCCCCACCGGCATCGCCAACCAGACGCAGGGCGAACTGATCGTCGCTGCCGGAGCGGGCTCGGTCTGGATCGCCAGCAAACCTGAAGGCATGGTGGCACGTGTCGATCCCAAGACCAACACCATCGTGGCCAACATCCCTGTCGATGCGGACACGTGGTACGTGACCTATGGCTATGACGCGGTCTGGGCAGTCAGCGCGACGAAGCAGACATTGCAGAAGATTGATCCCAAGACCAACACTGTCGTCGCGCGCGCCTCGCTTGGCACAATGCCGGGCTTTCTAGCGGCCGGTGAAGGCGGCGTCTGGGTGCAGGAACAGGGCGATGGCACGCTGGTCCGCGCAGATCCTGGCTCCGGGCAAGTTGTGGGCCGGGTGAAAGTGGGTGCGAACTTGAAGTGGGGGGACATCGACACTGGTGGCGGCAAGGTGTGGCTACGCACAACCGACGATCAGGTCTTTGCAGAGATCGATCCGATAACAATGTCCGTCAGTGGCCGCTATGGCAAAGCGGCAGGCAGCGGCGCGCTGCGCTATACTCCCAAGGGCGTGTGGACTAGCGCACATGATGAGCACACGTTGTCATTCTGGCCAATGAAGAGCCTGCTGGCTGCGCCGAAGCCCTGAGGGCTGTTACCGGGAACCGTCGCCCCGCGTTTCATCAATGGTCTTTGCAAAGCCAGTCAACACCAGTTCGACAGCGCGCAACCCCGCATCGGTCAGGCGTATCCATGACCGACGACGGTCATTCTCGTCAGGCATACGCACCACCATCCCCACGCCGGTCAGCATGTCGAGATAGCGCAGGCCAGTTGTGGAAGGGACACCCGCCGAAACGCATACGCCAGAGACCGACATCTCGCGGTTTTCCAGCGAAGCGATGTAAAGTTCGGCCATCATGATCCATCCGGCGCCTGCAGGTTGCAGGCCGGGAATAATGTCCTCGCAGTCTTGCAGGTGGCGGCGATATCCTTTTGCAATCTTGTAAAGATTCATCGCGGACCCACGCTCCTCAAAGCGATTTTGCAGCATGTGGACAGTTGGCATCTGATCGGACCCTGCAAGTTTACGATGCGATGGAAAGCCGGACCGCATGTGCTGAGCACATACGGTCCTGACACGGCGCGACCCGAGGGCTTTATCTATTGCCGCCGCTGCCCCCCGGATAGCTGCGGCTTGCCGGATGTTCACTCTGTCGGCGCAATGCGCGACAGGTTTCATCCTCAATCATTTTCGGAACCGTCAACTCAGGATCAGCACAGTCACGCTGATCAGAACCCACAGTACGAGCGACAGGCCTGGAGCCGCCAACAGCCTCAGCATGATGGCGTCTTTTTGGCCTGCGAACTGCCTGCTGCCTGTCTCAATTGCTCTGCTCCACCGACCCCGTTGCCGCATACCTAAACGACAAACCGGCAGTTTGTTTGTAAACAGATGTAAACTGCGTGACTTTGCCGTTACCAGCGCAAGCACTGCGAGTATGGCAGCATCTGGAATTGTGATCAGGGCAGAGCATGAAAATCGGAATCGTTGATGATGACGACACAATGCTCCAGTTCGTATCGCGGCTGTTCGATGCGGAGGGCTTCCGCAGCGTGTCGTTCAGGCGTGGCAGAGACTTGATCACTGCCCTTGCGCGTGAAACATTCGATTTGCTAATTCTGGACTGGAACATGCCCGATATGTCCGGCATGGAAATCCTGACATGGGTGCAGGCGAGGATCGAGCCCTGCCCGCAGGTGATCATGCTCACCAGCCGGTCAGACAAGGACGATGTCGCTGCGGCGCTTCATGCGGGTGCTGACGACTATATTGTGAAGCCCGAATCCGCCATTGTCATCACGGCACGGGTTCACGCCGTACTGCGCCGCGTGCAACCCCGGCCAACGTTGGAGCGGTTCGAACGGTTCGGCACCTACGAGTTTGACCGCACGGGCGAAACGGTAACACTGGACGGCACCCCGATCGTGCTGACCAGCAAGGAGTTTGCTTTGGCCTACCTGTTTTTCACCAACCAGCACAAACCGCTTTCACGCGGATACCTGATGGAGGCCGTGTGGAAATCAATGGCTGATCTGTCCACGCGCACACTCGACATGCACGTCTCACGCATCCGCACAAAGCTGCAACTGCGATCGGAAAACGGCTTTCGGCTGCAAACCGTGTTCAACTATGGCTATCGTCTGGAGGCGTGCTGATGAGCCGTTCCTCAGTTGCAATGTCTGCGATCAGCCGCATTGTGCCGCTTGGCCTTTTGCTGTGCTGCCTTGATCCCGCGTTCGCCAAATCCGCGCGGGTAAAGGCGATCGTCACCCCCAGCCCGCAGGACATGATCGAATATGGCCTGCGCAAGGGCGAAAGCCTGTTTACGCTTGCCCAGCAATCGCTCTCCCGACCGGAAAACTACCGCGTGGTGCAGCGGATCAATCGCATTTCCGATCCGCGCCGCATTCCAGTTGGCACGGTCCTGCGTATTCCGGTCGACCTGCTGCGCGCGGAACCGCTTGCTGCACGGATCGTCGCGGTGCGCGGCGATGTGGCGGTGCAGCAGGCCGGGCAACAGACCACACCGCGCGTCGGCAGCGAACTGGCACCGGGAGCCTTGATCGAGACTGGCGCGGACGGCTTTGTCACGATGGAACTGCCCAACGGCTCGCGCACTTCAATGCCCACACGCACGCGCTTGCGGATCACACGGCTCCACCGCATCACGCTGACGGGCAGCCTGGACTATGATCTGGCTGTTGATGGCGGAAAGGTGGAAACGACCGCAAGCCCGCTCGGGACCGACCGCAACAACCGCTTTCGTATTCGCACACCACGCGCGCTGGCGGCAGTGCGCGGCACCCGCTTCCGCGTCGGCTATGGCGAAGATACCTCGCTGGCCGAAGTGCTCGAGGGCACCGTGGCGGCAAGCAGCGCTGCGATCGGTACGGAAACCAGCCTGACCGAGGGCATTGGCGCAGTGGTCTCGCCCAACGGTGATCTGGGGACAGAGCACCTGCTCGCAGCCCCCGATCTGGTTCAACCGGGCCGTGTGCAGACCGATCCGATGGTGCAACTCACCATCGTCCCCCTCTCCGGCGCGCGCGGATACCGCCTGCAAATTGCCGAAGATGCCGGCTTCACCAAAGTGCTGGCAGAACAACAGACCGACGCCATAACATTCGCTTTTGCCAACATCCCCAACGGTAGCCTGTTCGTCCGTGCAAGCGCGCTCGCCCCATCCGGCCTTGAAGGAGTGCCGCAAACATTCGCCATGCGTCGTATCCTTGCCGGGGTCACCGCTTCGGCGCAGGTTGATGCTGACACCATGCGCTTTTCATGGGGCGGCCAAGGCGAAGGACGCCGCACCTATAGTTTCCAGCTTGGTCCGGTGCCGGATGCATCAGGGAAAGCTGCAGCGTGGCTGATCAACGAAGCGGGGCTTGAAGGTGGCGGTGTCCGCCTGCGCGCGCTGCCCGCCGGCGTATATCGCTGGCGCGTCGGGCTGCGACAGGAAGCTGGCGGTGAAGTTGTCGAAAACTGGCTGCCTTTCGAAAAGCTCACTGTGGCTGCGCCGGAATAACGCGTGCTGCAACGGCGGCTATATGGCGAATGGTTCGTCGTCGCGCTTGTCGCAGGCGCGCTGGCGTGGTTGTCCACGGCCAACCAGCGGCTGTCGATGGTGGACAACCCGATCTATGATCAGGCCTTGCGACTTGTCGCCCCGCCGGTGGACGATCGCATCCTGATCGTCGAGATCGACGAGCCAAGCCTGCGCGCGCTTGGGCGTTGGCCATGGCCCCGCAGCGAACACGCGCGGATGCTGGACGTGGTATCGCAATATCGGCCCAAGGCGATTGCCTACAGCGTCCTGTTTCTCGACGAGTCCCCTCAGGATGCGCAGTTATCACAGGCCATTATCCGGGCAGCACCGGTCTATCTGCCCGCCCTGATCGAACAGGATGCCATGGGCCGTACAATTGCACAGCAGTTGCCCCCACCGATGCTGGAGGCGGCCGCCGCAGGTTTCGGGTCTGTGGAACTGTTGCCTGACAACGACGGCGTGATCCGCAAGATGCTGCCAGCCCTTGCCAGTGGCCGTGAGGATTTGCCCCCGCTCTATACACTACTTGCCCCTTCGACGGGCTTCGAAACGGGGGCAGAGACACGGATCAACTACGCTCTGAGCGGGGATTTTCGCCGCATTTCCTTTGCCAGCCTCGCCGCCGGGGAAGTGCCGCCCGCGCTCGTGCGCGATAAACTGCTGCTGATCGGCGCAACCGCACCCGGCCTTGCCAACCAGCAACCCGTGCCACGCATGGCGGGGGGGCTGCTTTCAGGCGTGGAGATCGAAGCCAATCTGCTCAACACGCAGTTGCAGGGGACCGCCATTCGCACTCTGCCGCGCCAGCAACGCGCAGCCTTGGCGCTGCTCCCACTGATCGTGCTGATGGCCGGATTTTTGCGTCTTTCACCATCCTCAAGCTTCTGGCTGGCGACGGGGCTGGCCATCGGCATGGTAGCGATCAGTCTTGGCCTGCTCGTGATTGCCCACGTCTGGCTGCCTCCCGCCGGTGCCATCGCGGGATTGATGGCGGCGCACATCCTGTGGGGATGGCGACGCCTCAATGTCATCGCGCAGTTCGTGCTTGCCCGCAGCGCCGCGCTGGAGAAGGAGCCGGGCCTTGCTCTGACAACGACAGTTTCCCGGCGAGGGGGCGATATCGTTTCGCGCGACGCCAACCGGCTTGCCGATCTGATCGAACAGTTGCGCCACTTGCGCAGCTTTGTCAGCGAAGCGGTGGAGTGGCTGCCGGCAGCAATCTGCGTGGTGGACCGCGAAGGTCGGATCGTCCTTGGCAACCGGGCAGCCACAACGCTGTTTGGCGATAAGTTGGCAGGACGGCGGATTGCCGAGGTGGCAGCAGGCCTCTCCCCGGTGCGAGAAAATGACCACGGCCTCCTGCGGGATGCGCAAGGCCGCTTCTTCCTGCCGGAAACTGCGGACTTTTCCGGAGACTACAGAATTTTCAGCTATGCCGATGTTACCGACCTGCAGCGCATCGCAGAAGAGCGTGACGATATCCTGCAATTCCTTTCACACGATATTCGTTCGCCCAACGCGGCCATCGTGACCTTGCTGGAGACGGAACAACTGGGCGGAAAGACCAGCCCCCCTCCCGCTGCCACACTCGACGCCATCCGCCTTCATGCACGCCATGCCCTCAAGTTGGCCGACGATTTCGTCCAGCTATCCCGCGCCAGACGGCGGCCCATGGAACCAGAACCCGTCGATTTATGCGACGTGGCGCGCGAGGCGGCGGACATGGTGTGGCCACGAGCACGCGCAAGGCAAGTCATGGTGCGCGACGAATGCGTCGACGGCGAGATCTGGGTTATGGGAGATCGCAGCATGATCCTGCGCGCCGTGCTGAACCTGCTTGAAAACGCGGTTAAATTCGCCCCAGATGCTGCAACCGTCTGCTTTGGCGTTGAGACGGCAGGCAGTTGCGCGATCCTGACGGTGGCAGGGCCAGGGCCGGAAATGCCCCCCGGACGCATGGCCAATCCCTTCGCCCTTTATGCCGAGGGCCGTGCAGCAGACGAGACTGGCAGCCTTGGCCTGGGCCTCGCCTTCGTACAGACCATTGCCCTGCGCCACAGCGGGCGCGTGACTTACCGGCACCACGAAGGGTTTGGCGCGCAGTTCTGCATGGAATTGCCACTGGCGCTGCTGGAGGACGAGCTTGAAGCAGGCTAGAGGACGATCAGTCGCGCCCTGAACGCAGGGTCAATCCCGTCCGGTCGTCAACAAGCGCCGCCACGGCACGCTCGGCCAGCGGCATCACGCTGGCGGCAAGGTCGCCCTTGCAATGGTCTTCCTCGGCCCAGGCCCGCACCGGTGCCGCACCGGCAGTTTCCAAAACCAGCAGCAGCCGGTGAGTCCGATCTTCACAGTTCTGGAACAGCCGCTTGGCTTTGGCACCGGACAGCACCGTTCCACCGTCGGTCAGCAGTGCAAGCCCGGCCGGACGCTCGGCAATGGCCACAGTCAGCCGCGCAGCCGCCGCATCTGACAGAACCACACCGCGCCGCGCCAGCACTTTCTGCACCGCAGATGTCGCCTCATCAGAAGCCACTCCCGCGCCCCCGGCAGACACCACGGCAATCGTCGCCAGGCCGGAAAGCGCAACGCCGTCCATGCCAGCATGAGTCTCTATCGGCCCAGCGCACGCGGAAATCACCGAAGTTGCCAGCACCAACAGGGGCAGCGCTCTGGCTCGGATCATCGGCACGGTTCCTGTCGCAATTGGCACATGAACTGCCCCTAGCCTGCCTTTTAGCCCCAAGCAAACGCCCCAGACGGATCGGCAGCAGGCCGACGGCGCCGGGCTGACCAAAAAAAGGGGTCGGCTTGCGCCGACCCTTTGAAAAGTTTGGGAGAGGATGCCTGAAAGGCACCTTCTCTATCCACAGCAACACGATTTGCCGCAAGTGCGAACGACGCAGCCCCCGTTGCGTTTCCTGCAACCTCAAATCGATGCTCCCCCAAAGCATAGCAAAAGCGGAGCACCACCCCCGATCAAAGGGTGCGAATTTCTGCGTGTAAAATGGGAAAATGGTGCGCTTAGGTGACCCACACTCGTGACCACATCCTGCCCGTCAAGACGCCCATGTCAATGAAACCCATGCTCAAGGCGACGATGATCAGCGTTGGGTCAAGACCCTGCTCGCCAGCCTCAACTCACACTCGCGCGCTGCGCACGAAGCGCTGACAAAGGCTCTTCTTGACGGGCCGGATGTGGTCACGAGTGTGGGTCACCTAAGCGGACTCGAAAAGCCAACACTGAAAAATAATGGAAAACCAAATCATGTCAGAGCAACACGAAGCCCCATCGAGTTCACCTCACCTAAGCGGCACCATTTCTCATAAAAGCGTCGAAAAACAGTCGCTTGAGGGATCGTCTACCCAAAAATGTGACACACAAGTGTCGCACTTAAGGGTAAACAGTCGCTTGAGGGATCGTCTACCCAAAAATGTGACACACAAGTGTCGCACTTAAGGGTCAGTCAGAGGGTGTTGCTGATTTTTCAATAAGATAGGTCAAGTCCAAGCCAGCATACTTGATGCTTGCAATGGCAGCGTCGAGCCGTGCTACGCTAAATCCACGTCCATAACCGTCCCCAACCGCATTCGCGCCATAGCCAGAATCGGCCCAACCACCCAGACGCAGCGCCACCTCCCGTTCAACACCTGCCTCACGTAGCCCATCGCGAAATGAGTGCCGAAAGCTGTGATAGCAAGTCCTTTCGGCATCGGCTCCGCATGTGCTTAAAAAGCGGGAGAACCAGCGAGAGACCCGCCCCGAATAGAGTCCAAAGGCGTCCAATTCGATGTCAGGAAAGAGCCGCACGTCGCCTGCATATTGACGATCTCGGTGATAGGCTATCAACCCAATGTCCTTCAAAATTGGATGGACTGGGACCAACCTATTACTCGCAGCGGTCTTGAGTTGTTTGCCAGCCTTTGGATCAGAACGAACATCAAAACGTAAGCGCGAAATTCCGCGCACCTGTTCGGTTGAGTGACGCGGTGTGAAGGATGTGTCCACCAAGGAAGAGGTGGACACATGGAGATGGCACCGATGG
>NZ_NCII01000006.1 GCF_002256775.1 Novosphingobium sp. 17-62-19
CGCCATGTTCGAACGGATGAGCGGGGCAAGGCCGTTGGAAGACCCCGAAGCCTGCAAGACGCTTGCCGCCGGAGCGCGTGATCGGCTTGAAAAGGCACTTCGGAAATGAGCTGGAAAGTCATTGTTTTTGCCCCCCGCGACGTGGTTCAGGCCGCACTGATCGCGCATGAAGATGCGTGGGACTGGCACCCGGAAATCGTCATCGCCGGAAGCGAGATTGCCGAGGACAAGCCTGAGGACTGGCAACTCGAAGCATGGATGGACCGCAAGCCGACCAAGGCCGACCAGAACGCCATTGCCGACCTGTTCGAAGGCACTCCGCCCAAACTGAATGTTGAGGAACTGCCCGACGAGGACTGGGTGACGCTCAGCCAGCAAGGCGTCGAGCCGATCCGCGAGGGTGTGTTCTATGTCCACACCCCCGAGTATCTGCCGCTGGCACAGCCCGGTGTGCGCGACTTCGTGATACCCGCCAGCCAGGCCTTCGGCACGGGTCAGCACGCGACGACCGCAGGCTGCCTTGCCATGTTAAGCCACATGAAGCGGCAGGGCGTGACCGTGCGCAATCTGGCCGACATCGGCACGGGCACCGGGCTGCTGGGCTTTGCAAGTCTGCATCTGTGGCCAAGCGCCCGCGCCATCGCCAGCGACATAGACGCGGTTTGCGCACCGGTTGTGGCAGAGAATGCCGCGAACAACGGTATTCAACTGGGGGACGGCTTGGGCCGCATGGCGATGGTTATTGCGCCGGGCATGGACCATGCCTTGCTGCAAGCTGCTGCGCCCTATGATCTCCTGATTGCAAACATTCTCGCAGGACCACTGGTGGAACTCGCACCCGAATTTGCCCGCGCCGTGGTGCCGGGCGGGTCGGTGCTGCTGGCGGGCTTGCTTGAAACGCAGGAGGCTGCGGTGCGGGCGGCTTACCGTAAGGCAGGGCTGAGACTGGCGGCGCGAATGGTGCGCGGCGACTGGTCTATTCTGTGGCTGCGCCGCCGTGCGGTTGGCAGCGTTCGGTCGAGTCGCATCAGCACGCTGAACGAGGGACTTAAATGGCATTGAACCGTTCAGGTTTGCGCGCCTGAGCCTGAACAGGTTTACACAGTTTACACGGCCCATGGAAATTACTTCAGGCCCCGGCGCGGGTCTGAATGGATGTGTAATACGCTGAAGAACGGGTCATTTTCCATCGGCCGATCATACCCAAACCGGTCCGTGTAGGAAAACGGTACGGCGCTAGCATTCCCGCTCCAGCACATCGCGTAACAGAACCAGTGCCGCTTCGGTGAAGGTCTGCATATTGGCCAGACGGTTATTGCTTTGGGTGGTGACGAGGGTCGATCCTTCCACGCCATCAGGCCCCACCACACCAATCGCGCTGGTGCCTGCTGCCACGCCGAGCGGATGCGCGCTGCCGCCAGATGCTCCCGTTTCAGCAATGCCCCAGTCCGCGCCATAACGCTGACGGATCAAGCGGGCCTGTGCCAGCGCATAGTCCGTAGTGGCTGAGGTAAAGCTGCGCAGCGAGCCGGGTCCGTGGCCGAGAACGATGCGCCTTCCTTTGAGCGTGTAGATCACGCCGCCGCCAAGGTAGAACGCCGATGCGCCGGGCATGGCAAGCAGGCTTGCCGAAATCAGGCCGCCTGTGGAGCCGTCAACCACAGCAATGGTTTGCTTGCGCGTTTTCAGCAACGTGCCTGCTTCGGCGGCAAGGGCAGCGAGCACTTCGAGCATCGCCTACCCCGCTTGCCTGACGATTTCGGCCCAAGCCGCTTCGTCGATTACATCTATGCCCAGCGCAGCCGCCTGCTTGAGTTTTGATCCAGCGCCCGGCCCTGCAACGACGAGACCGGTTTTGGCTGAGACCGATCCGGCAGCGCGCGCACCAAGGGCTTCGGCTTGTGCCTTGGCCTCGTCGCGGCTCATCGTTTCGAGCTTGCCCGTGAAGACGATGGTCTTTCCGGCTACGGCGCTGTCCTTCGTCTCCACCACATAGGCCGGCGGCGAGACTTCGGAGAGCAGGTCTTCCCAGACGGCAATGTTGTGCGGTTCGTGGAAGAAATCGCCGAGCGCCTCGACGACGACGGGGCCTACGCCATCAATGGAAAGCAATTCCTCCCCGGCACGGGGAGGGGGACCATCCGCAGGATGGTGGAGGGGGCTATCGGTTTCAGCCGCGGTTTCGTGTTGAGAGTCCCCTCCACCGGCGTTCGCCGGTCCCCCTCCCCGTGCCGGGGAGGATGCTTGTTCAGCCGCTTCACGGAGCGCTGGGAGCGTTACGAAGCGCTTCATCAAATCCCGCGCCGTTACCGCGCCGACATGGCGGATACCGAGGCCGAAGAGTAGGCGGGCGGCGTCGGGTTCGCGCTTGGCTTCGATGGCTGCCAACAGGTTGTCCACAGACTTGTCCTTCCAGCCCTCACGCCCGACGATGTCGCTGCGGCGCTTACGGAGGCGGAAGATGTCGGCGGGGCTTTCAAGCCAGCCGAGCTGGAAGAACTCGACGATGGTCTTCTCGCCCAGCCCTTCGATATCGAGCGCGGCGCGGCTGACGAAGTGTTTGAGGCGTTCGACGCGCTGGGCCGGGCAGATCAACCCGCCGGTGCAGCGCACATCGACTTCGCCTTCCTCGGCCACGGCTTCGGAGCCGCATTCGGGGCAATGGTCGGGGAAGTGGTAGGGCTCGCGGGGCTCGTCGCGCGTCAGGTTTTCGACCACCTGCGGGATCACATCGCCTGCGCGCTGGAGGACGATGCGGTCCCCCACGCGCACGCCGAGGCGGCCGATTTCATCCCGGTTGTGCAAAGTGACATTGGTGACGGTGACGCCGCCGACCAACACCGGCTTAAGGCGTCCCACAGGCGTCAACTTGCCGGTGCGGCCCACCTGAATGTCAATGGCTTCGAGCGTGGTTTCGGCGCGCTCGGCGGGAAACTTGTGCGCGATGCCCCAGCGCGGGGCCTTGGCGACGAAGCCGAGGCGATCCTGCCAATCGAGCCGGTCGACCTTGTAGACCACGCCATCGATGTCATAGGGCAGATCGGCACGCTGGGCGCCGATGCTGCGATAGTGTGCGACCATCTCTGCGGCTGACGAGCAGCGAACCAGCAGCGGCGAGACGGGCACGCCCCAGTCCGCGATCTTGCGCATCATGTCATACTGGGCAGCCGCAGGAACCTTGCTGGCCGCGCCCCAACCGTGAGCGAGGAACCGTAAAGGACGGCTGGCGGTGACGCTGGCGTCCTTCTGGCGCAGCGATCCGGCGGCGGCATTGCGCGGGTTGGCGAAGATCTTGTCGCCAGCCTCGGCCTGGCGGGAATTGAGGGCGAGGAAGTCTTCCTTGGCCATGTAGACCTCGCCGCGGATTTCGAAGACGGCAGGGATGTCGAACAGGCCAGCGCCTTTCAATTCCTGCGGAATGTCGGAGATGTAGGCTACATTGGCCGTCACATCCTCACCCACCTGCCCGTCACCGCGCGTGGCAGCGCGGACCAGTTTGCCGTGTTCATAGCGGAGCGAGCAGGACAGGCCGTCGATCTTGTCTTCAGCCGTCATCACCACTTCGGCATCGTCAGGCAGTGCCAGGAAGCGCCGGACGCGAGCGACGAATTCCTCGACTTCGTCGTCCGTAAAGGCATTGTCGAGGCTCATCATCCGAACTTCGTGCGCCACCTTGCGCAAGGGCGAAGCAGCGACTTCATGGCCGACTTGGGCGCTGGGGCTGTCGGGCCGGATCAGGTGCGGATAGGCAGCTTCAAGCTCGGCATTGCGCCGAACGAGCGCGTCATATTCCGCATCTGAAATTTCAGGCGAATCCTCGGCATGGTAAAGCCGATTGTGCTTGGCGATCTGCCTGGCCAGCCGCATGAGTTCGTTGGCGGCATCGGCTTCGGTGGTGTCAGTCATAGCGGGGCGTACTCCCCCTCCTCTTTAGAGGAGGGGGTCGGGGGGTGGTGTTGATCCCGCCCCCACCTGTCCGGCCGCTCTTGCAGCGCGAGCAGCAAGGCGGTCTCGACGCCCTCCAGATTTGTCATGATGTCTTCGTTGGTGAAGCGGACAGTGGCGATGCCGGTCGAACATTCGAACAGCCTGTCGCGTTTCAAATCTTGTTCGCGGTCGTGCGTTTGGCCGTCCACTTCAACTGCCAGCAGCTTTGCGGGACAGAAGAAATCGAGAATGCGATTTTCAACCACTTTCTGCCTGCGGAACTTATGACTTCCTAGCCTGCTATCGCGGAGCGTCATCCAGAGTTTGCGTTCGGGTTCGGTGGGTTCACGGCGCATTTTGGACGCGCGTTGAAGCATGGTCTGACGTTGCGAAACACCACCCCCAACCCCCTCCTCTAAAGAGGAGGGGGCTTTTATGTTCTGCTCCCCCTCCTCTTTAGAGGAGGGGGTCGGGGGGTGGTGTTCACTCACCTTAAACCCGCTCCACCTCAGCCCTCGCCCCAAAGCCCGCGATGATCGGGCGGGCCTTGCGGATGGCTTCTTGCACTTGCGGCAAGCCGAGGCTTGCTTTGTGCGAGGCTTCGTCGCGCCAGACTTCGGTGATCCAGATGCTGTTCTCGTCGCCCTTGTCGCGCCAGATCTGGTAGGCGAGGTTGCCGGGCATGTCCTGTGACCCTTCGCCGAGGTAACCGATCAGTTCCTCGCGCTTGCCGGGGGCAGACATCATCTGGCCGATGATTGCGTACACGTTTTCGGGCTCGATCTCTTCCATCGCCAGACCTTTCCTTGAAACCAGAAGCGCTGCGGCAGCGCCTGCCAGCACCGTGCGCCGCGCGAACATCACGCCTTTTCCAGCAGGCGATCGGCCTGTGCGCGGGCCTCTGCGGTGACTTCCGCGCCGGAGAGCATCCGCGCGATTTCCTCCTTGCGTGCCGCTGCATCGAGCCGCCGCTGGCAAGGCGGGCCAGCCGGTCGCCGATAGCGCTGGCGACGGCACCGCCCACGCCCCGGTCGATTTCGTCGAAGATGATCGTGGCCGCCCCGCCCTCTTCCGCCAGCGCAACCTTGAGCGCGAGGATGAAACGCGAGAGTTCGCCACCTGAGGCAATCTTGCCCAAGGGCGCAAAATCGGCACCGGGGTTGGTGGAAATCAGGAATTCGACCGCGTCGATCCCGCCCGCGCCCCAGCGATCTTCGGGCAGGCGCAACACGGCAGTGTGGAACTTGGCGGCGTCAAGCTTGAGCGGCGCAAGTTCGGCGGCGACGGCCTTGTCGAGCCTGCGCGCAGCTTCGGCGCGCATGACCGAGAGCGTTTCGGCCTTGGCCTGATAATCCAGTGCAGCCTCGCGCGCGCTGCGTTCAAGGTCTGCGATCTGCGCCTCACCGCCTTCGATGGCATCGAGCGCGGCGCGCATTTCGTGCATTTTGTGCGCAAGCTCATCGACCGTGCAATTGTGCTTGCGGGCGGCGGCGCGCAGATCGAACAGGCGCGTTTCGATCCGGTCGAGCATCGCGGGATCGTGCGAAAGCAGTTCGGCGGCGCGGGCGAGTTTGTCCTCGGCCTCCCCGGCTTCGATCACGGCGCGGTCCAGCGCTTCCAACGCTTCGGCCAGCATCGGGTGTTCAGTGGCGATCCGGTCAAGCCGCCGCGCTGCGCTGCGCAAGGTGGCGAGCGCGGAGTCCGAGCCTTCCCACAGGCGTTGCAGTTCGACAAGGTCGCCCGAAAGCCGCTCACCCTTCTGCATGTCGGCGCGCTGGCCTGCGAGGTCTTCTTCCTCGCCCGCCTCTGGGGCCAGCGTGGTGAGTTCGGCGAGGTGGGCGAGCAGCAGGTCTTGTTCTTCGGCAGCCTTGGTCACACGGGCCTGCGCTGCATGGAGTGCGTCTTCTGCCTTGCGCCACTTGATCCATGCGGCTTCGACCCCCGCCGAATCTGCACCGGCATAGCGATCGAGCAAAGCGCGATGGCCGCGTGCGTTGACGAGGCCGCGATCATCGTGCTGGCCGTGAAGTTCGACAAGGCTGCGCGCAATTTCGCGCAAGAGGGCCACGCCGACGGGCTGATCGTTGATGAAGGCCTTTGATCCGCCATCGGCTTTGAGCCTGCGTTTGACGATCAGCGGTTCGCCCGGTTCCAGGTCCACTTCGGCTTCGCCCAGAGCGTGGCAGATCGTTTCCGGCAGGCGATTGAACTCGAACGTGGCGGTAACGCTGGCCTGAACTTCACCCCCGCGCACCAGGCCACTGTCTGCGCGGTCACCCAGCACAAGGCCCAGCGCATCGAGCAAGATCGACTTGCCCGCGCCGGTTTCACCCGTCAGCACGCCGAGGCCGCCGGAGAACGACAGGTCGAGCGCTTCGATGAGCACGACATTGCGGATCGAAAGGCTGGTCAGCATCGCGCGATTCTCTAGCGCGTCAATGCGCCCGCGTCACGCTCCCATGTCATGTTTCGTTCCCCATGTGTTTCATTGACGTGACACAGTGCCACATGCGCGCAATGCGAATCCGCCAAAGCGGGGTGACATCGAAAGAGGTGCGCTCATGGCTACCCGTGCCAAGCATGACGGCAAGACCCTGCTCAAGACCGCCGCTGAACTCAGCTCCTCCATCCCCGCGTGGCTCGACCTGCCTGAACCGCGCGGCTTCCGGCCCAAGCGGAAGTACCGCACGGTGTGGATTTCGGACGTCCATCTGGGCACGCGGGGCTGCAACGCGCCGATGCTGCTGGATTTCCTTGCGGCAATCGAGTGCGAGACGCTCTATCTGGTCGGCGACATCGTCGATGGCTGGCGGCTGAGCAAGGGCTGGTACTGGCCCGATGCGCACAACGAAGTCATCCGCCGCATCCTCAAGATGGCGCATCGCGGAACGCGGGTCATCCTGATTGCGGGCAACCATGACGAGATGCTGCGCCCTTATGCGGGAATGAGCTTTGGCGGCGTGGAACTGGCGCTCGACATGATCCACGAGACTGCCGATGGCCGTCGCCTGCTGGTGACGCATGGCGACGGGTTCGATGGCGTGGTGCTCTATGCCCGCTGGCTCGCGTTTCTGGGGGACAAGGCCTATTCGGTGCTTCTGCGGGCGAATGTGTGGGTCAACATGATCCGACGCCAGTTCAAGATGCCGTACTGGTCGCTCTCTTCGTATTTGAAAAAGCGCGTTAAGAACGCGGTTCAGTTCGTCTGCGATTTCGAAGAAGCGGTGGCGCACGCGGCGCGCGATATGGGCGTGGATGGCGTGGTCTGCGGCCATATCCACTGCGCCGAAATCCGCCAGATCGGCGACATTACCTATTACAACGACGGTGATTGGGTCGAAAGCTGCACCGCGCTGGCCGAAGACCAGTTCGGCGAGATTTCGATCATCGACTGGGCCGAGGAATCCCGCCGCGCCGCGGCAGTGAAAGCCGCGCTCAAGCCCATCCCCGCGCTGGAGGAGGAACCGGCATGAGAATCGCCATCTGCACCGATGCCTGGCACCCGCAAGTCAATGGCGTGGTCCGCACGCTTTCCGCCACGGTCGACCGGCTCGCCGCGCGCGGGCACGAGATCGAGTTGATCACGCCCGGCCAGTTCCTCACCATACCGCTGCCCGGTTACAGCGAAATCCGCCTCGCGATGGCCCCGCGCTTTGGCACGCGCCGCACCTTGGCCGATTTCGCGCCCGATGTGGTGCATATTGCTACCGAAGGACCGATCGGCTGGAGCGCGCGGAGTTGGTGCAAGGCCAACCGGGTACCGTTCACCAGCGCGTTTCACACGCGCTTTCCCGAATATGCAGCAGTACGCACGGGGCTTTCCGCAGATCACTTCTGGCCGCTGATGCGCCGGTTTCATGGATCGAGCCGGGCTGTGCTTGTTTCCACGCCAACGCTGGCGGATGAACTTGCGAGGCAGGGCATTCACCACACGCGTCTCTGGACGCGGGGGATCGACCGGCAGTTGTTTCGGCCAGGACATGAGCCGCTGGCACAACTGGCTGATCTGCCACGCCCGATCATGCTGAACGTCGGTCGCGTGGCCATCGAGAAGAACCTGACGGCGTTCCTTGACGCCGATGTCGCCGGAACCAAGGTCGTCGTGGGCAACGGCCCGGATCTGGCTCGCCTTAAGGCAGCCTATCCAGATGTTCAGTTTCTCGGCGCCTTGCATGGCGAAGACCTTGCCAGCGCTTATGCGTCGGCTGATGTCTTCGTTTTCCCCAGCAAGACCGACACCTTCGGGCTGGTGATGATCGAAGCGCTGGCCTGCGGCTTGCCAGTGGCAGGATTCGCCGTGCCGGGGCCACTCGATGTGATCGGTAAGCGCGGCTATGGCCCGCGTGACGACCTGCCGATGCAGATCGGTGCGCTTGAGGATGATCTGGCGCTGGCGATCCAAAAGGCCCTGCGATGTGATCGAGTTGGCGCGGCCGTACAGGGTGCGCGTTACAACTGGGACCGCGCGACGGATGAGTTTCTGGCGGCTGTCAGCGAAGCGCTGGAGCCGGTGCGGGAGCGTGAGGTTGCCTGACGCAAAATACCCCGCTCTTGCCGCAGGGCGAGAGCGGGGTTGCGGTTCGTTACAAGCCAGCGCTTCTTAACACGCCTGAGGCCCCCGCCTTCGCGGGGGCGCACGGATTGTGTTCGGGCGTCTCGCTTAGAGGACGCTTTCCAACCAACCCTTGAGCTGGCTCTTCGGTGCAGCGCCAAGCTTCTGAGCAACCGGCTTGCCATCCTTGAACAGGATCATCAGTGGGATCGACTGCACGCCGAACTGGCTGGCAGTGTCGGTGTTTTCCATGATGTCGACCTTGACGATCTCGACCTGTTCGGAAAGCTCATCCGAGATTTCTTCGAGCGCCGGTGCGATCATCTTGCACGGGCCGCACCAGTCTGCCCAGAAATCGACAAGCACGGGCTTGCTGCTGCCCAGCACTTCGGTGGCAAAAGTGGCGTCGGTTACGGCCTTGGTCGACATGTGATGAACTCCTGAATGGTTGAGAGCAATCTAGGCACTGCGGGGCGCGGTGCAAGCGATCAGCCCGCAAAGGATTCCTGAACCCCTGCAATGCGCAGCTTTTGCGCCGCGATCAGATCATCGGGCAATACGAACAGTTCGGGCGTGTGGGTGTAGAGCAGCCCCGCCTCCACCGGAAGGCCGGGATGGATCGCTTCCAGCGCTGCGACGTAGGCTGCCATCTGCCTGATGTAAGCCATCGGAACCGCTGCGATTGACGCCGGAGGTCGCCTTGCGGTCTTGAAATCGACGATGCGGATGCGGTCCTTGCCGATCACCAGCCGGTCCACCGTGCCGCTGACCACGCGCCCGCCAACCACAGCGGCAAGTGGCACTTCAGCCAGCGAATCCGGGCCAAAGACATCCGCCCAATCGGGGTGAGACAGCACGGCAAGCGCGGAATCGACCATCGCGACCTGATCGGACGCATCAAACTCATCATCGGTCTGGGCCAGCCATGCCAGACCAGCAGCGCGGCGGTCTTCCGCTGCAAGCTCTGGAAGCCGCTCGATCAGCCTGTGCAACAACGTGCCGCGCCGCGCCGCCAGCATCGCGTGTGGTCCCGGCGATGCTGGAGGATCGGACGCATCATCCTCACCAAGTGACGATGGCGCAAGCGGACGCGGCGGGCGCGGTTCAGGGCCGATAGGGTTGAGCAGAACATCCGGCAGCATTGGGAAGGAGGCCGCTGCATTTTCAGCTTTGGGCGCGGCGAAGGGCGGCGGGCCGCCGATCTGGCGGATGCCACCCCACAGCGCGTCTTCACGCCAATCTTCTGCGAAGAGCTGTTCGAGCTGCGCGTACCAGCTGTCTTCAGGCAGCTCGCCGCCATTTTTCTTGCGCTTCTTACCCTTTGCCCCGGCGATGAACAGCGCTTCTTCGGCACGGGTCATCGCCACATAAAGCAGGCGCCAATGCTCCTCACGCTCGGCCTGCGCGGCTTCAGCCTCGGCTTCAAGCACGGCGGGCGCTTTCTCTTCCTTGCGCAGCGAAGGCAGCGGTACCTTACGCAGCGTGCCGAGAATGTCCTCGACAAGTTCCAGCCCACGCGGAGGCGAAGCATCGGGATCGTCCGCCGCATCGGCAAGGATCACGATGGGGGCTTGCAGGCCCTTCGACCCGTGGACGGTCATCACGCGGACCAGCCCTTCGGCCTTACCCGCCTCGCGCTTCAATTCCCCCTCGCCTGCGTCAAACCATTGCAGGAAACCGACAAGGCTGGGCACGTTGGCGCTGGCATAAGCCATTGCGGCGTTTAGCAATTCGTCGATGGGATCGTTGGCTTCACGCCCCAACCGCGCCACCAGCTTTGACCGGCCATCCCACGGGCCAACCAGCAGCCAGTGCAGCAGCACTTGCGGTGGATCGTAATCGGCACGGTTCAGCAGGCTGCCCAGCTTTTGGGCGGTTTGCGCGGCAAAGGGATGGCGATCCTGCCGCAGCTTGTCCCACAGGCGCACCCCGCCCTTGCGATAGCCGTGTTCGAGCAGGTCTTCCTGCGACCAGCCGATCAGCGGCGATACCAGCAGTGACCCAAGGTTCAGGTCATCGAGCGGCTGCGCAGCAAAGCGCAGCGCGGCGACCAGATCCTTGACGGCCAGAGGCGCACCTAGACGCAACCTGTCGACACCTGCGACGGGCACCCCGCGCGCATGGAGCCGCGCAACGATCAATCCGGCCAGTTCCTTGCGCTTGCGCACAAGGATCATGACATCGCCGGGGCCAGCCGTCTTAGGGCCGCCCTTGCTGAGCGGGAAGCCGCTGGCGATCCAGCCTTTGACTTGCAGCGCGATCTGGTCTGCCAGCTTGCGATCGGGCCGCGAGAGCCAGCTTTCCGCGCCTTCATCGCCCGCGCCTTCGCCCGCCTCATCCTCATCGGGCGCATCGTCCCCCACCACGCGCCACATGCCGACTGTGCCGGGGATGTCGAGGCCGACGTGGCGTTCGGGCTTGTTTTCCAGACCGAGCCGGTCCCAGCCGATATGATCGATGGCGGCATCGACAAAATCGAGAATCGGGCGCGCGGTGCGGAACGACTGGCCGAGGCCGAGTTCAAGCAGCTTGCGGTCAGGATCGCGCAGGATTTCGGCGACGTCGGCAAGCTGCGCGCGGACCTTGTGGCTGGCGCGGGCGAAGTTTTCGGGGCTGGTCCCCTGAAAGCCGAAGATCGCCTGCTTGTAATCGCCCACCACGAACAGCGTGCGCACGGCGGGGCCGCGCTGGCCTTCACCGGTGAAAAAGTCTGACACCAATCCTTCGAGCACGATGTCCCACTGTGAGGCGTTGGTGTCCTGCGCCTCGTCGACAAGGATGTGGTCGAAGCGTCGGTCCAGTTTGAAGCGAATCCAGTCGGCGCTGGTACGCTTGGTCAGCAGTTCGGCGGCGGTGCGGATCTGATCGTCGAAATCGATGAAGCCTTCGCGCGCCTTGGCGGTATCCCATGCGAGGGCAAAGCGGCGGCCAACGGTGAGTGCGGTGTCAAGCAAGTCGGCCAGATCGATCTGCGCCTTGCGCGCGCGGACCGCCTCGATGCAGGTTTTGACGCGCGTGGCGGCTTCTTCGTACGAGCCATCGATCTTTAGCAGGTTCTTGAGCCACTTGGGCTCACCTTCGGCATTGAGCAGGGCCTTGGCCAGAACTTCGATGTCGAGCGAGCGTTGCTCGGGCAAGGCAGACAGCCATTCGGAGATCGGCTCGGCCATCTTCTTTCCGTTGGCCGTGTTCCAATCGAGTTGGACTTCCAAGCATGACCGCAGTGCGCGATGATCGAAAACGTCGTCAGCACACATCGTGGCGAGGCTTTCGGGGCCGTCATCCTCGCCCAGCCCTATCACACGGTTGATGCGGGGGCGCAGTGGGGGCTGCCATGCGCCGGTGCCTTGCCACAGATCCAGTGCACCAGCGCACCGGAGCAGGAAGGATTCGACCTGATCCTCGCTCATCCGCCGTGAGAGGGTGGCGAGATTCTCGATGAGCGCCTCATCGCCCTGCTGTTCTGCATGGACCAGCAGCTCGGCCAGCACCTGACGGACCAGCAACGCGCGGTCGCGGTCCTCCATCGCGCGGGTGCCGGGGCGCAGGCCGGCTTCTACCGGGAATGACGCGAGCAGCCACTGGCAGAAGGCGTGGATCGTTTCGATCCGCAAGCCGCCGCCGGGGCAATCAAGCACGGCAGCAAAGCGGCTGCGCGCGCGAGCCACGGTTTCAGGCCCGAAGGGCGCGCCGATGGCCTTCAATTGCGCGGCCAATTCGATTTCTGGCAGCCGCACCCATCCGGCCAACACTTCGTTGACGCGCGTGGCCATTTCGGCCGCGCCAGCCTTGGTAAAAGTGAGGCAGAGTATCTGCTCAGGCTCGACGCCATCCTGCAACAGCAGGCGGAGCACGCGGGCGGACAGCACCTGCGTCTTGCCCGTGCCTGCCGAGGCTGAGAGCCAGACGGTGCGTTGTGGATGGACGGCGTGGGCCTGGTTGTCCTTGAGCGGGTAGACCTTACTCATGGCTCGCCTTCCCCTTCGCGGCCTTGCCATTCGTCGAGGCGCATCAACTGGTCATAGTCGGTATAGCTCGGCAAATCAGGATTGAGCCGCGCAGTGAATGGTTCGCTGCCGAGCAGCCAGCGGGCAATCGCCTCGCGCAGGTAGCGTTCGGTTTCGGGCAAGAACTCGTCAAGCGGGAGGCCGGACTTCTTGCGGCCTTCGAGGACGGGGCTGTCCATGTAGCCAAAGCCGCGTTGCTTGTTGCGGCCCAGTGACCAGTATTCGAAGCGCGCAGGCTCACCCTTCACACCGTCGATACCGCCCTGCACCGCGATCATGCCGATGAGTCCGAGTTGCAGGGCGTATCCTTCCTGCACCATGCGGCCCGATGGCGGCATTCCGGTCTTGTAGTCGACGATAGCGAGCGTGCCGTCGGCCAGCTTGTCTATGCGATCCGCACGCCCGTGGATGCGGATGCCATCGACGCGCATCTCGCCCTTCTTTTCGATAGCGAGCACGTCACGGCCCTCGCCTGCAAGGCGGTCGGTTTCTTCCTCGATCCAGTGGAGCGCGTCGATAAGACGCGGCTTCCACATGGCGCGCATGAAGGGATGTGCGCTCATTTCATCGAACTTCTGTTCCGCCAGCGGGATCAGTTGGCCGGGAACGCCGCCAGCTTCGTGCCAATCCTGCAAGATTTTGTGGACCGCCGTACCCTTCCACGCTGCTGTCGGATCGGAATCGACAGGGTCGAGGCTACGCAGTCCAAGGATGGCCGAGGCGTAGAACTGGTAGGGATCACCGCGTAGCCGATCCAGTGCGGTGACGGCAATGTCGACCTTGCGCTGTTCGGCGCTGGGCATCGGATGCGGGCGCGGGTGTGCAGGCGCTGGGGCCGGGTTTGCCAGTGCCTGTGCAAGTTCCACCGCGCGCGTTTCATGACGCAGTTGATCGCCCAACATGGCGTGGATGCGCAACAGGAAGCGTGAGGGGATGACGGGGCCGGTCGCATCGCGTTGCGCGTGGCTCAGCACCACTTCGGGCGCGCCCAAGGCAGCGGCAAGATCATGCGCGGACAGGCCGATGCGGAAATCGGCGCCGGGAATGCCGAGCGCGCGCAGAACCGGCGGTGCGAGCAGCGGATCAGGCGCCGGGCGGCCCGGCCAGGTGCCTTCGGTCACCCCCCCGCAGATCACCAGATCAGCGCGGCTCATGCGCGCTTCGAGCAAGCCGTAGATGGCAAGGCGCGGGTGGCCGCCGTAGGGCGGACGGACAGAGACGTCCTCCATCGCATCGCGCAGCAGCGCGGGAAGTTCTTCAGAAGCGAGAAGCGTGGGGGCCGATGTTGCCGCCTCGCGCCAGCGTTCGACGAATTGGGCAAGGCAGCGGCCATCGGCCTGTGCCCACAGACCAGTGCCGCACAGCGCCTCGCCCGCTTCGGACAGTGCGATCAACGCGGAATCGAGCGAAATTTCGCCTTCGAGCGGGACGAGAGGGAACAGCAGATCCTCAACACCAGACCACCACTCGGTGAGGCCGGGATGGCGGCGCTCATGCTCTTCGACACGCTGGCGGATGGCGGGAAGCCCCGGCCCCGGCCTTGGGCCGCGCAGGATCAGATCGAGTTGGCGGACGCGTTCCAGCCAGATCACACGCCCCTCGCCCGGTTGCACCAGCGGATGGCTGAGCAGGGCGAGCAGCGGCACCGGGGCGGCCCGTTCGGCCACGAGTTCGGCGAGTTGCAGCAGCACGCGGCCAGCGGCTGTCTGCGGCAGGGGGCGACCGGCGGTGTCATCGGCCACCACGTTCCAGCGCGCCAGATGGGCGACGACGCGGGCGGCAAGGCTTCGGTCGGGCGTGACAACCGCGACGCGGCGTTCTGGTTCGGCAAGCGCCTCGCGCACGAGAATGGCGATGGATTGCGCCTCTTCCTCGGGGTTTGCGCTCTCCATTACGCGCACGCCGGTGAGGCGACGGTCCTTGGCTTCGAGCGATACCCAGGCTGCGCTGGCTTCCGGCGGCAGGAACAGGTTCGAAATCGCGCGGCTGCGCTCTGGCCGCGCTGGCGAAAGGCCGGAGCGGTGCCAAGGCTCTACCTCGTCCCGCGCGATGCCCATGCGGTTGAGCAGGAGCTTGAGGTGGTACTGCGGATGGGTGACGACATCGCCGCGTTCGAAAACGGCACCATCGGGGCCACCTGCCGAGCCGAGCGCATCCCACACCTCAGGTTCCAGTGC
The DNA here is from genome assembly GCF_002256775.1 of Novosphingobium sp. 17-62-19. Lineage (GTDB taxonomy): Bacteria > Pseudomonadota > Alphaproteobacteria > Sphingomonadales > Sphingomonadaceae > Novosphingobium. Next base: position 14,664 of record NZ_NCII01000006.1, read on the forward strand.
GAGATCGAGATCGGGGAGGATCACGCCACCATCGGGCAAATCCGCCACAACGCGCAGCAGCTTTGCCACGGCGGGAGACGCGGAGGTTACGCCAGCGGCGATGACAGGATGCGCGGGCGGACGGGCTTTCCAGCCTAGCGCCGCGTGATCGAGCAATCGGTTGCGGCGTTCGGGCGCATCGACTTTGCCCAACGTTTCAAGCTCTGCCTGCCAGTGTGCAAAAACCCGCGCGAACAGCCGTGTGGCGTCCTGCCAGTGTTCTGACAGTTCTGCGGCGATGCCGATCACGGCCTCATCCAGCATGTCTTCAATCCGAACGCCTTCGACCAGCAACCGGCCTATGCCTTGCGCAATGCCTTTGGCCTGCCGGATCAGTGCGGCCTCACCCGGTGCCTCGTCGCCCAGTTCGATACGAAGTAAGGTGGCAAGGCGCAGCAGGCGGAATGTGGGATCGACGGCGGCAGGAATTGCGGCTCCTGCCCCGATGGGATCGAGCAGCGGCCCCAGCGTTTCGTCCAGATCCAGATCGCCAACAACGGCCATGCGCGGCAGCAGCAGTCCTGCGCCGCTCGCCCGCACGAAGGCTTCGGTGATCGTGCGCACGGCGCGCTGGCTGGGCAGAAGCAGCGTGAGCCTTGCCAGCCCGAACCGGTCTTCACGATACCGCGGGATCAGGCCCGCCACCAGTGCATCGGCAAAGCCACGGTGCGCGGCGATCGACCATACGCGCAGTCGTTTGGGAAGGGGCTGATCGCCCATCAATCGGACCGGAGCGCCGCCTCGGTAGGCGCAATCATCTGCGGTTCGCCCACTTCATACCACAGCCCCTGATGCGATACGCCATAGAGCCGACCTTCTTCCATCGCCCTTTGCCATAGCGTCATTGTGCCAAACGCGCCTTCGGGCGCATCGCGCAGCAGGCGGTGCGAAACTATCTGGATGCCGCTATAGATGAATGGCGCAACGCGTCCGGTGCGGCGGCGCGAGATGCGGCCCAACGCGTCCATGTGGAAATCGCCCTTGCCGCGATAGTTGAAAGCGCGGGCGTGCGGCACCAGCAGCAACAGCGCGTCCATCTTTTCGGCATCCCAGTGGTCAGAAAGATGCGCAAACACATCGCGCGGACCATCAAGCCAGATGTTGTCCGAGTTCAGGCAAAAGAACGGATCGGTGCCGATCAGCGGCAGCGCCTTGACCATGCCACCGCCGGTTTCGAGCAGCTTTTCTCGTTCGTCCGAGATGCTGATGGCAGGAACCGTGCGCCTTGAAAGATAGGCCTCCATCGCATCGGCAAGGTAATGCACATTGACCACCGCGCGCGCGACGCCGGCTTCCTGCAGCTTCTCGAGGGCATGGTCGATCAACGGCTTTCCGGCGACCTGCACCAGCGGCTTGGGGCGCGATGCAGTGAGCGGGCGCATGCGTTTCCCAAGGCCTGCGGACAGGACCATCGCAACATCGCTGGCGAGCGGTTTGGTCATGGCTCGAACCGGCCACCACCAGCGGCGCGAAGCTCTGCCGGAATGTGTGTGTCAAACCATTGTGCTACCGGCGCGAGCGCGGGATGCGCAAGATCCCGCTCCATCAGCGCCCAGACGCGCGGGATATAATCAAGGTAGCGCGGCTTGCCATCTCGCTTCCACAGGCGAACGAAAATGCCCACGATCTTGGCGTTGCGCTGCGCGCCGAGCCGCGCATAGTCGGCAAGGAATTCCTCGCCCTCGCCAGACTTCTGCAGATAGTAATCCAGCATACGCAGTTCGAGTTCGGGAGAAACATCGCGCCGTGCATCCTGCAACAGCGAGACGAGATCGTAGGCCGGATGCCCGACAAGGGCATCCTGAAAATCAAGCAGGCCCTGCTTTTCCAGCCCACCGAGCAGCATTACGTTTTCAGCATGGTAATCCCGCAGCACGGTCACGCCGGGGCGCTGGCGCGGCAGGAGTTGCGAGATCACCGCTTCCCACGCATTCGCCCAGCTACGGCTGTCCACATAAAGGCCACGCGCAGGCACATACCAATCGACGAACAGGCTTGCCTCGCGCTGATATTCTGCAAGGCTGTAACCGGTGAATGGCCCTGGCGGCAGCTTGCGCAGTTGCAACAGCGCATCAATGGCGTTGCGATAGACCTCGTCTTCGTCCTGCGGCCAGGCATCAAGATATTCACGCATCCGCACTTCGCCGAAATCTTCAAGCAAGACAAAGCCCTGCTCTGCGTCCTCGGCCAGAATGAGCGGCGCGCGCAAGCCATTGGCATCGAGCCACTTGGCCGCGCGGAGGAAAGGCTGCGGGTCTTCGTTTGGCGGTGGCGCGTGCATCAGCATGGCGTTGCCATTCGAACGGCGGATACGGAAATAGCGGCGGAACGATGCGTCCCCCGGCAAAGGCTCAATCACGGCACCGCCCCAGCCTGCCTGCGTGAGGAAGGCTTCGACGCCCGTGGGAATAGTCAGGTCCATGCGCTTCGCTCTAGCCAATTGGGGCCTGCGGTTACAATGGCCCGCCTGCCGTTTTCCGTGGATTCCAGCAGGATCGACAGGCACGCAGGTTCATGCGCGAAACCGCCCGCGTGTTCCGGCCATTCCGCCAGCATGGCCGCACCCTGCCGATAATCGTCAAGTCCGATCTCCTCGGCCTCAGCCGGATCTTCCAGCCGGTAGAAATCGGCGTGGACCAGAGGCAGTCGGACGGTGGGCGGCTCGTAAAGTTCTATGATGGCAAAACTGGGGCTTGGCACCTCGCCCTGATGCCCCAGCGCGGCGATGATGCCGCGCGCCAGTGTGGTTTTCCCCGCACCGAGGCCACCTGAAAGCGCCACGACGTCGCCGGTTTTCAACTTTGCGGCGATGCGTTGGGCCAGCGCTTCGGACGCTGCGAGATCGGGCAGTTCAACGATCATAGCAGGACGACGATGGCGCTTGTGCCAAGGCCGGGTTCGGACAACAGTTCAAGCGTGCCACCGTGCGCTTCAACCAGTTGGCGCACCAGTGGCAGGCCAAGGCCTTGTCTGCGCTCCACCGTTTTGCCATCGGCGCTGACTTTCAGGCCTTCCAGCGCGCGGGCAAGGACCGCAGCTTCCATGCCGCTGCCATTGTCCGAAACGACTACTTGCACCGCCCCGCCCTTCTTGCGTCCGGCTTCGACCAGAATGCGCCCGCCCTTGGGCGTTGCGGCAATGGCATTGTCGATCAGCTGGCCGAACGCGCGGCGCAGCCGGCGGGCATCGCCGGTGATGGTGCCAGCGGATTTGTCGCCACGCAGATCGAGCGTCAGCCCGGCAGTAGACAGGCGCTCGGCTCGTTCGGTGACAACTTCGGTCAAGAGCGGAAAGACTTCTACCGGCTCCTGCGCCAGCGGAAGGGTGCCTGCCTCGCTTTGCGAAAGGTCGAGCACGTTCTCGATCTGCTCGCCAAGCCTTTCGACCGACGACAGGATTGCGCCAACATATTCGTTTTGCTGCTCAGTTAGGTCGCCCGCGATCCCGCTTTGCAACAGTTCGGCAAAACCGCCGATCGAGGTGAGCGGGGTGCGGAATTCGTAGCTCATGTTGGCGATGAAACGGGTCTTGACCGCATCGGCCTCGACCAGCGCGGCATTGCGTTCGCGCAGCGCGGCTTCGGCTTTCTGGCTGTCGGTGATGTCCAATACGGTGAGCATCCCGTTGCCATCAGGCAGCGGCACGCCTGCCAGCGCAAGGTGCCGCCCATCAGCCAGCGTGAGCCGCCCGGTGCGCTGCTTGCGCTCTAGCGTGGCGGCCTGAATGACTTGCGCAATGGTGCCGATCTGCGCAGGCCGCTTAAGCAACGGGGCCAGCTTGTTAAGCAGAACATCGGCGCGCGGGTGGGTTGTGAGGAAGTCTTCCTCCAGCCCCCAATCGGCCGCAAAGCGCCGGTTCCACAGCTGGAGCTTTCCATCGGGCGCAAAGACCGCGAGCGATTCGAACAGATTGTCGAACGTGGCGGTGCGGGTGCGCAGCAACGTGTCGCGGGTGGCAGAAAGCTGGAGTTGTTCGGTGCGATCCTCGAAGATCATCAGCAGCCCGCCATCGGGCATCGGCTGGCCTACCACGCGCAGGTGCGTGCCGCCCGAAAGGTGCCACGATTCCTCCACAGGGATGCGCGAAAGGAACCACGCCTGCCGTTCACGCCGCCATTCGGGGAAATCGCGCACTTCAGGCAAGCGTCCGGCATCGCGCATCCGGTCCAGCACGCGGTCAAAGGGCGGAGTGTCCACCACCCACGCTTGCGGCACGCCAAAGATTCGCAGGAACGGCTGGTTGGCGAAGACCAGATTCCGCTTGTCGTCAAACTGCGCGATGCCCGCCGAAAGCGTATCGAGCATCTCGCGCTGGGCTTCGCGGAAGCGGCGGAACTGACGGATCAATTCCTCCATTTCCTCGATGTCCACCGCGTAACCGGCAACGCCGTCCTCGCCCAGCGGAAGGTCGATCACGCGCACGGCGCGGCGCTGGCCCTTGACCGTGGCGAGGAGCGAGCGCTCCACCGGAACGCGGCGCGATTGCGCCTGCCGGGCGACTTGCGCGGCGCTAAGGCCGTCGATCGGCTCGATCAATTCGGTGCCTTGGGCGATCGCTGCCTCGGCGCTGGCCGCGCCGACGGCCTTGACATAGGCACTGTTGACCAACCGCAGCCGCAGGTCTGGCCCGCGAAACCACATCGGCAGCGGAGCGGCTTCGATCAAGCCGGAAAGACCTGCGAAATCAGCCTTGGCGCTTTGCGTTTCCTCGCGCAGGCGGACCAGTTCTTCCTGACTCTCGGAGAAATCAAAGAACCAGACGAGCGCGGAGCCACCCGGGGAGACTTGTGGATCGGCTAGATGGCCGTGCGCGGCAAGGCTGCGCGTGCCGCCCTTGGGGGTGAGCGCCATGCGGAACGGTGCGCCGGTCTTTTGCGCCTTGCGCACGGCATCGCTGAGCCGTGAAAGCTGCACTTCATCAAAGCCACGGCCTTCGGCATCAAGCTCTGAAAGGTAGCCGGGCATGGCATCGAACCCGAGCCATCCAGCGAGTCGAGCAGGCCCTTCGATCCGGCCATCGGCGCGCACCAACAGTGGCAGCGCGGGCGATTCATCGACCATCCGGCCCAACTTGCGGGCTTGACGCAGCACCGCCTCACCCTTGCGCGCGCGACGGCGGGCATCGAGCACGAACCAGCCCGCCCCCGCCGTCCATGCGGCGAGTAGCACTCCAATCAGGACCAGTGCAGTCTGGGTAAGCAACGGCATCACCTATTCGCTACGGCGTGCGCTGCACAATTACAATGCGGCGTGTTGAAGTTGAGGCTGCAACTTGCGTCAATTGCCGCACAACTTGTTAATCGCGCCCCCGCGAAGGCGGGGGCCTCAGCCGTTTGAAAGTGCCTTCAAATGCACAAAAGCCCCCGCGCGATGGCGGGGGCTTCTGCGTGTTCCGGCTCGGTCAGCGTAAACCGACTGAGTTCCCCGCCTTCGCGGGGACTCGGATCAATTCCGCACCTTTTAGTAGCGGTAGTGATCCGGCTTGAACGGGCCGACTTCCGGCACGCCGATGTAATCAGCCTGCTTCTTGCTCAGCTTGGTCAGTTGCACGCCCAGCTTTTCGAGATGGAGCGCGGCAACCTTTTCGTCGAGGTGCTTGGGCAGCACGTAGACGTCGTTCTTGTAGTTCTCGCTCTTGGTCCACAGTTCGATCTGCGCGAGCGTCTGGTTGGTGAAGCTGGCGCTCATGACGAAGCTGGGGTGGCCGGTGGCGCAGCCCAGATTCACCAGACGGCCCTTGGCGAGGATGATGATCTGCTTGCCATCGGGGAACTGAACCAGGTCGGTGCCCGGCTTCACTTCGGTCCAGTTGTAGTTGTCGAGTGCGGCGATCTGGATCTCGCTGTCGAAGTGGCCGATATTGCAGACGATGGTCATGGGCTTCATCGCCATCATGTGCTCGGCGGTGATGACGTCTTCGTTGCCGGTGGCGGTCACGAAGATGTCACAGCGCTTGATGGCTTCTTCCATCGTGACAACTTCATAGCCTTCCATCGCGGCCTGCAGTGCGCAGATCGGATCGATTTCGGTGACCATGACGCGTGCGCCGCCTTGGCGGAGCGAAGCGGCCGAACCCTTGCCAACGTCGCCGAAGCCAGCAACGCAGGCGACCTTGCCGGCGAGCATTACGTCGGTGGCGCGACGGATCGCGTCGACCAGCGATTCCTTGCAACCATAAAGGTTGTCGAACTTCGACTTGGTGACCGAATCGTTCACGTTGATCGCGGGGAAAGGCAGCTTGCCGTCCTTGGCGATCTGGTAAAGGCGGTGAACGCCGGTGGTGGTTTCTTCCGAAACGCCCTTGATGTTCTTGACCGATGCCGTGAGGTAGCCAGGCTTCTTCTTGAGGAAAGCGTTCAGCGCGCGGACGAATTCGATTTCCTCAGCGTTCGAAGGCTCGAACAGCTTCTCGCCTGCTTCAACGCGCGCGCCCCACAGTGCGAACATGGTGGCGTCGCCGCCATCGTCGAGGATCATGTTGGCGGTGATGTCATCACCCCAGTCGAAGATCGAACCGACATAGTCCCAATAATCGGCAAGGCTCTCACCCTTGATCGCGAAGACCGGCATGCCGGCTGCGGCGATGGCAGCGGCAGCATGGTCCTGCGTCGAGTAGATGTTGCAGGTAGCCCAACGCACTTCGGCGCCAAGCGCGGTCAGCGTTTCGATCAGCACTGCGGTCTGGATCGTCATGTGCAGCGAACCGGTGATGCGCGCGCCCTTAAGCGGCTGCGATGCGCCGAATTCTTCGCGCAGGGCCATGAGGCCCGGCATTTCGGTTTCGGCGATCTTGATTTCGGCGCGGCCAAAGTCGGCAAGGCCGATGTCGGCGATCACGTAGTCGTTCTTGGCGTCAAGCACGCTGGCCACGAAGCAGTCTCCTGATAGAAAATTGTGCGCGGCTTGCGCGCCTCTGGTGTGCCCATAGCGTGCGACAGGCGCTTGCGCAAACTTAATATAAAGTTTTCTTTATATCGCACTCTTTTGACCGAAGCCGTTCCCCCGGTTGCAGACCGCAATGCCGCCCCTATATCCATGCAGCAATACCGGAACGGGGCACCGTCGCCCCGCCCAAACGAAAGGAAATTGGGGATGACTATCGCTGTTGGAGACAAGCTGCCCGACGTGAAGATTGTCAAGGCAACCGCAGACGGCCCTGAAGCCGTGCAGTCGTCTGAGTATTTCAAGGGCAAGAAGGTTGCCCTGTTCTCCGTCCCCGGCGCATTCACCCCGACCTGCTCGGCCAAGCACCTGCCGGGCTATGTGGAAAAGGCCGCCGATCTAAAAGCCAAGGGCATTGACGAGATCGCTTGCACCGCCGTCAATGACGCGTTCGTGATGAAGGCCTGGGGTGCAGCTTCGGGTTCGGCCGACGTGACCATGCTGGCAGACGGCAACGGCGACCTTGCCGAAGCGCTTGGCCTTACGATGGACGGTTCGGGCTTTGGCCTTGGCAAGCGCGGCCAGCGTTTCTCGATGGTCGTGAACGATGGCGTGGTCGAGCAGCTTTTCGTCGAAGCACCGGGCGACTTCAAGGTCAGCGCGGCCGAATACATGGTCGACAACATCTGACCCTGGCGTTCCCGCCGCGCCGGGAATGTTGATCAAAAACGTAAAGCCCCCGCAATTGCGGGGGCTTTCTTGTATCGGCTATCAGAAGGACATGCGGACCCGCGCCAGAACGCGATCCCCTGCGTGCTTCAGGTCTGCAAAGGGTGAGACAGAAACAATGTTGTCGGTGTCGATATCGGTGCCAACATATTCGACCCCCAGCGTGAACGGAAACTGGTTGTATTCCGCACCAATCTTCCAATCGGTGTAGTCTCCCGCCGGGCGCAGTCGCGCTGAGTCTGCGTCCCTTGTATCACCAGTCGTATAACCCACTGCGCCAAACACAGTAACCGGGAACGCAGGAAGTCCGGCATCCGCCGTGGCGCGCAAGTGCAGGTTATCACCGCCGATGTTGTCCTGCTTTGGCGCGTACCAAGCCATGCCGCCTACTTGCAGCGGCCCGATTGAATAGCGTGCGCCCAAACCGAGCTCGCCATAGTTCATGTTGCTGTCGGCATTGCCGAAAACATGACCGATTGCTTCGGTGCGCAGAGTGAAGGCCCCCGCGTCCCAGTCCTTGCCCAGCGCCAGGTCAGCCACGGCGTCAGCGTTCGCATGACGATCCGATTTGCGCAGCATGGCCAAGCGCACAGAAGCATCGAAGCCGCCGAAACCGACGCGGGCGTCAGCAGAGCCGGAGACTTCCCCGTCGCTCCAGCTAAGTCCGCGCCGCACTTCATCGGTCGTCGCCTCCACCCCAGCATCCACCGACTGAGCCTGAGCCTGCGGCGCAAGGCCAAAAGCCGTTGCGCCAACGAAAATCAGGCCAAGGCCGCGATGGATGCCGGTCATGTTTTCATATCTCCTTATCCCGCGCGCTGCTTTGCGTGGGCATTATCTGCTTCAACGAGGATCACGTCACGATCTTGCGCCACCATCGCCATCATTGCGCTGCGCAGTTCGTCGCGGCGCGCTTCAACGACACTGTCGATGCCTCTTAATCGCGCAGAGCACCAACCTGGCGACGACCCCTTGATCACATCATCACGTGTCATTGAACGCTTTGCCTGCAAGCTTGCGCCGACTTGTGCATGTCGCTCGACCGAAAGCGAAACGGACCACCGGCAACGCAGCGAAGAAGGACGCCCCCCTGCCCCGGCTGTGCCGATTTGCTGCATTTCCACGCGGGTTGCGCCTGTATAGTCTGCTGCAATCGGACCGACGGGGTGCTCAATCACCGTCTTGTGCTCCATCGCCTGCGCGGGTGCGCTAAACGCCAGACCCGCCGCAATTCCTGCGAACGCGAAAGTCTTCATGTTCCTGTCTCCTGCTGCGTCCCGGCTTTTTTCCGGTGACGCAAACAAGATAGGCCTTGGGTCATGTCCGACCAAGCAACGGGTTTGTAATGTTTCTTTGCTGCTTGGCAGGTCAATAACCCATAAGGCTCAGCACTTCCTTGCGGCTGCGCTCATCATCCAGAAATGTGCCCATCAATCTGCTAGTCACCATACCGACACCAGGCGTGCGGACGCCGCGCGCGGTCATGCAGGCGTGGCTCGCTTCGATCACCACGGCGACGCCATGCGGTTTGAGGTTCTGCCAGATGCAATCTGCAACCTCGGCGGTCAAACGCTCCTGAATCTGCAGCCGACGGGCAAAACCATGCAGCACACGGGCCAGCTTGGAAATGCCCACAACCTTGTCACGCGGAAGATAAGCGATGGCTGCCTTGCCGATAATGGGAGCCATGTGGTGCTCGCAGTGGCTTTGGAACGGAATGTCCTTCAGCAGCACGATCTCGTCGTAACCGCCCACTTCCTCGAACTGACGTGCAAGGTGGATCGCCGGATCTTCGCCGTAGCCCTGGCAATATTCCTTCCACGCCCGGGCTACGCGTTTGGGTGTATCGAGCAGGCCTTCGCGGGCTGGATCATCCCCCGCCCAGCGCAGCAATGTGCGGATCGCATCCTGCACATCGTTTGGCACCGGAACCTTGCCGCGTGCCAGATCGTCGTCGTCGTCAGGCCCCACCAAACTGCTCATCGCGCATCCTTATACTTTCCCGGCCGCCGTAGAAAACGGCTTCTGAACAATCCCTTGCGGTAGAAGGAGAGCATCTCCTCCGGCCGCTCAGGATCGAGCACCTCGTTATCGGCCAGCGCCTGCTCTGCCTCGCTCAACTCGTGCGGGACGAAGGCCCCAAGCCTTTTCCCATCCTGCGGAGCCGCAGCGATCATTGCAGCCATCGTGCCATGCCGTTCAACCAGTTCCGCTACCTGTTCAGGCGAAATACCGCAATGCTCGGCCAGCAGCGAAATGCGCAAGCGTCGGATAGCGTCCCCACAATGACCGTTGCCGGGCCTTGCACAATCGATGAACACATCGCACTCGCTATCCAACCCCATCGAACGGTTGTTGAGGTTGGCCGATCCGATCCGCAGTATCTCGTCGTCGACGATTGTCAGCTTGGAATGAACGTAAATCGGCCTGCCACCCACCGTAAAGGGATGCCATACCGAAAAGCGCTGTTTGTGATCGACCTGCTGGATAGACTGCACCAACCGCACCCGCGCACCATCCATTGCGGCCTGCTCAAGCCATCCATCGGAGCTTTGCGGATTGATCAGGACGACCTCGGGCGGGTAAGGCTCCATCATGCGCTGGGCAATGGCCTCGGCCACGCAGCGTGATGAAAAATACTGGTTTTCAAAATAGATGAAACGCTTTGCTCGTGCGATATGTTCGAGGAACAAGGCCTCGACTTCGCGCACTTCCCGCACCTCGGCAAAGTGTGATCGCGTGCGCGCAATGCCGATCTCTACATCGTGGAATTCCGCCTCGATATGCCCTGGCCACGGAGAGGATTTCTGCGGCTTGCACGGCCCCATCGGCTTGCCACCAGCCTGTTCCCAGCGCTTGCGGCCAAAGTCTCCCAAAACCCTTGCAGCCTCGCCTTCCAGAAGCATCGTGCAATCGTGCCACGGGCCGTGGAGTTTACCGCCAGGGCGTTTGCGGCGCGGATCATGGTCCAGATGTTCGCGCGTATCCCAACGGTCTGACGCCATATCTATGCCACCGCAAACGGCAAAACGATCATCGATCACCGCGATCTTCTGGTGGTGACTGCAACCGAGCGGATGCGCACTGTCCAGCTTGAACACGATGCGCGGGTGCCGCCACCAGCGCAGCAGATCAAGCATCATCGCCCCACGGAAGAACGCCTTGAAAGCGCCAAAATTCCACTTGAGCACCCGCACGTCGAGGTTCTTGCGACGATTGGCAAGCCAGAGGATAAAAGGCCCCAGCCTCGCCGGAGAAATGCGGCGGCGCGGGAGGTTCCACCAACGGCGACCACCTCCGATCAGGATGCGCGTATCGAAATCCCAGCCGATCAGAAAAATCCGCTGATGCGCCCGCAACATCGCTTCGCGCATCAGTGCGAAATAGTCCGCCGCATCGATTACGGCGTGCGCACGGCTTGCATGGACAAAACGCCATACTGACGAGGAGTGCGGCTGCGTTTCGTCTGCGCCGGATTCGTCAGTTGCTTCGCTATCCTGCAAAACATTGCCCCGCAAAATACTTGCCGGGCCTTCGCCTCCACGGCGCTTCTGCGTCAAACCAGATCCCCTTCAGCCACGAAAGCAATGCGCGCTTCAACGCAAGCGATCAAGCCACCAAAGCGTTCCCCGCCTTGCCAGCGGGTTCAATTCGTTACTGGTATGACCAACTCGTCGGGATGGGCGACATTGAGATTGCTGCGAAGCAATTCACCAACAAGATCAGGGTCGGCATGGCGCGGATCGAGCAGTGCGACACGGTTTTTGATCCGATCCCGCTCGGCCGTAAGACGGGCGATTTCCTGCTCACGCTGCTCAAGCAAGCGCGCATTTTCACCCCAGGCCAGCAAACCGCTAGGCCCAGCAACACCGGCAGCACTGAGCAGAAGCAGCGCAATCAGCGCCATCGACTGCGTAAGGCTGTCTTTTGGAAGCAACGGAGACCGGCGGGTGTTCATGATTTTTGTTGAATCACAAAAGCATTGCCGGATCAAGCACCAAAGTCCCCATGCGGAAAACTCTGTAGGCCCCAATACAAATTCAGGGACCGCCACACCGATACGCAGGATTAACCTTGTGCGGATAAACACCGCCAAGAATGAGTTCGACGACCGCCTATCGCCGTGACATCGATGGATTGCGCGCTTTTGCGGTCCTGCCGGTCCTGGCCTTCCATGCAAAGCTGCCTGGTTTTTCCGGCGGCTTCGTCGGCGTGGACGTGTTCTTCGTCATTTCGGGCTTCCTGATAACCGCCATAATCGCACGCGAAATCGATGAGGGCCAGTTCTCCCTGCTGAAATTCTACGAACGTCGCGCACGCCGCATTCTGCCAGCGCTGCTGGTAATGATTGCTGCGGTGCTGGTGTTCGCCACATGGCTCTATTTACCCGCCGATTTTGCAGCCGTGCCACGCTCGGCGCTGATGACGCTGGGCTTTCTCGCCAATGTCTGGTTCTTCACTCAGACCAGCTACTTCGGCGGCCCAGCAGATGCGATGCCCCTTCTGCACTGCTGGTCCCTAGCGGTAGAAGAGCAATTTTACGTGGCCTTTCCAGCAGTGCTCTGGCTTTGCGCCAGAGCCGCCCCGCGCCAGCGATTGACCGCCGTTGCACTGCTCGTACTGGCCAGTTTCGCGCTAGCTGTGTGGAAACAGGCCGATACCGACGGCTTTGCGTTCTATTTGCTCCCGGCCCGCACTTGGGAGCTTTTGGCAGGATCAATGCTGGCGCTGTTTACCACACCGAAGCCCAGCAGCCGCCCCCTGCCGCAAACGCTTGCGCTACTCGGACTGATGCTGATTGTGTGGCCTGTGGCTGCCTATGACCGCACCGCCGTGTTTCCCGGCGTTGCGGCGCTGGCTCCAGTATTGGGCACGGTTCTGCTGATCCGTTTCGCGCAAGGCACGATGGTGGGTTCCCTGCTATCTCTGCCACTGCTGGTCGGCATAGGACTCATCTCCTATTCCCTCTATTTGTGGCACTGGCCGCTTATCGTGTTTGCAGAGTATGTCGCCAATGCTCCGCTTGTCGGCGCACGGCAGGCCGTGGTGGTTGTCGCCAGTTTCATTTTCGCATGGGCCAGTTGGCGATTTGTTGAGCGTCCTTTCCGCAATGCACAGCGTTTCAACCGCCGCCGCATCTTCACCCTCAGCGTCGCAAGCATGGGCGCGATTGCTGCCACCTGTATCGCCGTGCTGTCGCTAGGCGGTTGGTCCACGCGATTCCCCGCACAAGTGACACAAATGGCCGAAGCCGTCACCGACATCAGCCCAAAGCGCGGCACCTGCATCATCGAAAGCGCAGGAGGTGACCATCCCGATTGCGTCCTCGGCGCAAACGTTCCACCAAGCGCAGCGATTTGGGGAGATAGCCACGGCGTAGAACTGGCCTTCGCGTTGGGCGAAAAGCTGCAACGCAGCGGCGCGTCTATCGTCCAGCGCACCCGCGCAAGCTGCGCGCCCGTCATCGGCTACGCGGTGCCATCAGACCCCGGCTGCGCAACAAACAACGTCAACACGCTAGAAACGCTTGTAGTTACCCCCAACATCAAGCGCGTCTACCTTGTCGCGTTCTGGGCAAGTCCTGCTTACAACCAACCCGGCATGATCCGCATGATCGACGGCACAATCGACCGCTTACGGTCAGCAGGCAAACAGGTAGTGCTGATCGGCCCGGTGCCACGCCAACCTTTCGATGTGCCCCGATACCTCGCCCACGCCGCCGCGCGCGGCAAATTTGCCTCAGCGCGTGGGGCAAGCATGGCAATCTATCGCAGCGAAACAGATTGGTTGACATCGCACTATGCCCGCTGGGCAGCCAGAAATGTTGTCATCATAGACCCACTGGCCGTGTTGGGCGAAGGTTATCATTCGCGCCTCACGATTGATGGAAAACCAGCCTATTTCGATTCCCACCACCTCAGCCTGACAGGCGCGAGAGCCGTTATAGCCAGCGCGCATATCGATTAAAGCCAAGGGAAATGGTGCGCCCGACGGGATTCGAACCCATGGCCCCCAGATTAGGAATCTGGTGCTCTATCCTGCTGAGCTACGGGCGCCCGCGTTTCCTTTAGGCAGGCGGGCAGGCGCTGGCAACGCTGTTTGGGCAAATTCAGTTGGCTTCTTCGGGCGGCACCACCGGCACGAGCAATGGCGCAACTGCGATTCCTTCCTCGATCAATTCGCGCGCTTCGTCCGTCGTTGCCTTGCCATGGATCGCCGTTGCGTCTTTTTCGCCATAGTGCATGGCGCGGGCATCTTCGGCGAATTTCTCGCCCACCCACGTTGAGGACTTGATGGCTTCGGCCTGCATCGCCGCCACTGCCTTTAGCATGGCAACAGCCTCAGGTGGGAGCGGAGCATGTGCCATCGCTTGCGGCGCGGTTTCTGGCCTGCTTGTTGGCAGCGACACCTGATTGCCTTTGCGCCCCAGGTTCGGTGCCATCACCGCCTTTGTCACGTCCGGCGATCCACACGTCGGACATGAAACAAGCCCGCGCGCGGTCTGCTCTTCATAGTCGGCCGAGGAGCCAAACCATCCCTCGAAGCGGTGCCCCACTGGCTCGCATTGCAGATCAAAGACAATCATAAGGCTGATCTAGGGATTTCGCGCTTGTTGGCAAGGCTGGGCAACTGGGCACGCACTTCGCCGGTGCGTGCTGGGTCGATCATCGCAAAACCAAGCGAAGTACCTTCCCCGCCATCGTAGGCAACTTCGCCCCACGGATCGACGACCAGCGAATGGCCATAGGTCTCGCGCCCATCCTCATGTCGTCCGCCCTGCGCGGCTGAGATGACCCACGCGCTTGCCTCTACCGCACGCGCACGTTGCATCAGGTGCCAGTGCGCTTTGCCGGTCGGCACAGTAAACGCCGCCGGAATGCGGATTGCATCGCACCGATGCCGCCCCAGTTCCTCGAACAATGCCGGAAAGCGAACGTCGTAGCAGATCGCAAGGCCCAGCTTGCCGACAGGCGTCTCGACCGTCACCACCTGCTCTCCCGGTGTATAGGCCGCAGATTCCCGCCACGTCTCACCCGTTGCCAGGTCGACGTCGAACATGTGGATCTTGTCGTACCGCGCAGCAATCGCGCCGTCGGCATCGATCACAAAGCCACGGTTGGCCCACTTGCCATCTTCGCGCAGTACAGCGAGAGAGCCAAGATCAATCCACAGACCAAACTCTCGCGCTGCCTCACGCACTGCCGCCAGCACAGGGTTTTCGCGTTCTAGCACAATATTTGGCGTAGCCCGGGCGCGGTTCCGATCAAGCAAACCGCACATCTCAGGCGTGAACAGCATCGCTGCGCCTGTATCTGCTGCTTTGCGCGCTGCGTCCACGATGGCAGCCGCGTTGGCCAACGGATCAATGCCGCTCGTCATCTGGAACAGCGCAACCTTCACCGGATCGCGCACAACCTCGCCCGTCACAGGCCGAGCATCATATCCAGCTTGCCTTGCGCATTCAGCGCTGAAAGCTGGTCAGACCCGCCCACGTGAATGCCATCGATGAAGATTGACGGTACCGTCAGATGACCCGGCGCACGCTCCAGCATCTCGGCCTTTTTCGGCCCGCCCATTGTGACGTCGAACTCTTCATAAGTCACGCCTTTGCCATCGAGCAACTGTTTGGCGCGCGAGCAATAGGGGCAGCCCCACTTGGTATAGATTTCGACCTTTGGCGTATTCGACATGGGCACCTCGAAAAGGGGGTCTTGAAATGCGAAATTGGCTAACACACATGGGTTCACGTGTCATGCGCCGCAAGTCGGGCATGGCCATCAAACCGCCGAAGCGGGCGCCGGGTTCCGGGCTCGCCAAGGCAAGTGCAGATTGCTCATGTTGAGGATATTGCCATGAACCGTTTTGATTTTACCCCCTATCGCCGCACCACCGTGGGTTTTGATCGCCTGTTCGATCTGCTCGAACGCCAGGCCCGCGCCAATGCCGGAGACAACTATCCCCCCTTCAATATCGAACGCAGTGGCGATGAATCCTACCGGATCACGCTGGCTGTTGCCGGCTTCAAGGCCGAAGATATCGACATCACAGCGCAGCAGAACCTGCTCGTGGTCAAGGGCCAGAAGCCCGAACCGACCGATCGCGAATATCTCCATGTCGGCATCGCCAACCGCGGTTTTGAGCGTCGGTTTGAACTGGCCGATTTCGTTCGGGTCGAGGCTGCAGACCTTGCCGATGGCCTGCTGACCATCGACCTCGTGCGCGAAGTACCCGAGGCAATGAAGCCCAAGAAGGTGCTGATCGGCGGTCAGAACCAGCTCAAAGTGATCGAAGGCGACAACACCGCTGCCGCCTGATCCGGCGCAAAGTCAAATGGAGGGCGGGCCGGTTTCGGCCTGCCCTTCTGCCGGAAAATCTTGCCTGCGGTATCGTCATACGCTAGAATCATCGACAGAAATTTCGGAGTTTTCAACATCATGGACCACTTTCTGAACGCAACACTGCTCTCAATTGCTTTCAGTAAAGATGTGTCCCATGCCCGCTTCAATTACACTCGCTTCGATTTCCTGGTCCGCACCTGACGGACGATCAGTCCTAAACGATCTGAACGCTTCGTTCGGCACCGAACGTCTCGGCATTGTTGGGCGCAACGGGACCGGAAAATCCACATTGCTTCGGCTGATTGCGGGCGATCTTTCTCCCTCAACTGGGCGGATCACGCGCTTGGGAACAATCTCCGTTCTGCGCCAGATCGTTGCCCGTTCAGCGGGCGAAACCCTTGCAGAGGCGCTTGGCGTTGCCAATGATCTTGCGGTTCTGCGCCGCGCCGAGGCAGGCTTCGCTGATGCGAAAGATATTGAATCCGCTGACTGGACCCTTGAGCAACGCCTCGCCGAAGCTTTTGCCCATGTAAGGCTGTCGGCCAGCCTCGACACGCCAGTCGTTGGCATGTCGGGAGGTGAACTGACAAAGGCAGGTCTTGCTTTTGCAATTCTGGCGAACCCCGATTTTCTGCTTTTGGATGAGCCAACCAACAATCTCGATAGCCGCAGTCGTGACAGTCTGGGTGCGTTCCTTGCCAGTTGGCGCAAGGGTGCGCTGGTCGTGAGCCACGATCGCGTCCTGCTGGAGGGTATGGATGCAATTCTAGAGCTCACTTCATTCGGGGCAACCCGCTATGGAGGCCCCTACAGCCATTACCGCGACCGCAAGGACATGGAACTCGCTACAGCTCAACAAGCGCGCGATAGCGCCGAGCGTGCCCTGAACGAAGTGCGCGACAGCGCGCAAGTCGCGCGTGAACGCAAAGGAAGGCGTGACGGAGTTGGTCAAAACAACGCACGCAAAGGCGGCATTCCGCGCATTCTTCTCGGAGCGCGGCGCGAGCGGGCCGAAAATTCGAGCGGCACCAACGCTCGCCTTGCCGAACGTGAGACAGCCGAGGCTCAATCGAGGCTGATGGAAGCGCGTGCCAGCCTCGAAATCATCGAACCTTTGCGCATCGAACTCGGGTCGACCGGCCTCAGCGGATCACGCAAGGTCATTCAACTCACCAACGTCACGTTTTCGCATCCGGGCCAATCACCACTGTTTTCCGGCCTTGATTTCACCGTCGTCGGCCCTGAGCGTGTTGCCATCATCGGCCCCAACGGTGCCGGAAAGTCCACCCTGATGCACCTGATTGCAGGGCGCCATGCGCCTGATGTCGGCACTGTATCCGTGTCCGTGCCCTTTGCCATGCTGGATCAACACACCGCAATTTTCGATCCTGAACTGAGCATCGTTGCCAACCTCCGGCGGCTACAGCCAGACCTTGATGAAAATGCGGCACGTGCGGCTCTAGCCCGATTCCGTTTTCGCGCATCCGCAGCAGATCAGATTGTTGCTTCGTTAAGCGGAGGCCAAGCTATTCGCGCGGCCTTGGCCTGCGTCCTGTCAACCTCGCCGCCGCCGCTCATTTTGCTGGACGAGCCAACGAACCACCTCGACCTCGAAGCTGTGCAAGCTATCGAGGCAGGTCTTGCCGCCTATGACGGTGCGTTGGTGGCAGTCAGCCATGACGCTGCATTTCTGGAAGCAATTGGCATAACCAGACGTATTTCCCTCGTATGAGAAATCCAGCCTGCCTTACCAGGCCTCAGCCACATCAATCAACGCATCACGGTCAAGGATCGTCACGCGCCCGCCCTTCAGTCCGACCATGCCATTCTCAGCCCAGGCCGAAAGCTGGCGGTTGATCTGTTCGCGTGACATGCCTGCAAAGTTGCCGAGTTCGCCTTGGCTGAGAGCAATTTTGAGCTGATTCTCGTTCCCGGCGCCGTCACCCATCATCAGCCGCAGCAGGAACCGCGCCAACCTTGGCCCAGATGTATAGGCGCGATCTGCCTCGATCACCGCGTTGTTCTGCCGCAACCTGCGCGCCATGGCTTTGAGCAGGCGCAGTGCCAGCCCTTTGTGCTTTTCGATGATGTCGGAAAATGCACCGCGCGTCAGCACCAGTGCTTCGATCGGATCGATCACTTCCACTGTCGCCGAACGCTCACCCCCGTCCAGAAACGCAATTTCCCCCAGCACATGGCCCGGTTCGGCATAGTCGAGAATGATCTCGCGTCCATTCGCCGCAACCATGCTCACGCGGGCCAGCCCTTTGAGCACGATGAACAGGGTAGACCCCTGCTCCCCCTGACTCATCAGCATTTGGCCGGGTTTGAAAGCCCGCACTTGTCCGCGTGCGATGATGTCAGAGAGTTCGGCCTCTTCGCAGTCTGCAAAAAGACTCTGCGCCGTCAGTGCCTCGGCCAGCTTTGCCGCGTCCATCACACAGTCCCCTGAATACTTGCCCTACGTGCTTCCGGGGCAACTAATCAGGGAATACCATCAATGACCAGTGATTTTGCGCACCATCAAACCAGACGCGCCTGCTTCACCGCCGCAGCAATGAAACCGGCAAAAAGCGGGTGCGGTTCAAAAGGCCTGCTTTTCAGCTCAGGATGGAACTGCACACCGATGAACCACGGATGATCGGGGCGCTCGACGATTTCCGGCAGCAGCCCATCGGGAGACATGCCAGAGAACACCAAACCGCCCTTTTCGAGTCGTTCCTTGTAGGCCGCGTTCACTTCATAGCGATGGCGATGCCGCTCGCTGATGTCTGACGTGCCATAGATGTTCGCGACGTGACTGTTGCCAGCAAGCTTTGCTTCGTATGCCCCCAGACGCATCGTGCCGCCCAAATCGCCGCCTTCGGAGCGCTTTTCCAGACCCTCTGACGTCATCCATTCGGTGATAATTCCGACAACCGGCTCCTCAGTAGGACCAAACTCGGTCGACGAGGCATTCGCTATACCTGCCGTGTTGCGAGCGCTTTCGATGCAGGCCATCTGCATCCCAAGGCAAATGCCAAAGAACGGAACATTGCGTTCACGTGCAAACCGCACCGAAGCAATCTTGCCCTCGGTCCCGCGCTCGCCAAAACCACCGGGCACAAGAATGCCATGCATGGGCTCCAGTGCCGCTGCAATCTCGTCGTCGTCCTTTTCAAACAACTCTGCATCAAGCCACTTGATCCGCACTTTTACGCGGTTGGCCATGCCACCATGCGCCAGAGCTTCGTTCAGCGACTTGTACGCATCCTGCAGGCCGACGTACTTACCGACCACGCCGATGGTCACTTCGCCTTCGGGGTTCTGATAACGGTCGACGATGTCGTCCCACACCGCCAGATCCGGTTCAGGCGCAGTCAGGCCGAAGTGACGCAACACTTCTCCGTCCAGTCCTTCAGCGTGATACTGCAGCGGCACCGAATAGATGCTCGATGCATCAAGCGCGGGGATCACGGCCGATTTTCGCACGTTGCAGAACTGGGCGATTTTGGCCCGCTCACTTTCGGGCAGCGGCTTTTCGCAGCGGCACAGCAGAATGTCGGGCTGAATGCCAAGACCGGTCAACTCGCGTACCGAATGCTGGGTCGGCTTCGTCTTCAGCTCACCTGCCGCTGCGATATAGGGCACCAGCGTAACATGGACGAAGCAAGTCTCGTCCCGCTTCTCATTGTGCAGTTGGCGCAGCGCCTCGATGAAGGGCAGACCTTCAATGTCGCCCACCGTTCCGCCGATTTCACAAAGCACGAAGTCCAGATCTTCGGTTTCAGCCTGTGCGAATTCCTTGATCGCATCGGTCACGTGCGGAATCACCTGCACCGTAGCGCCAAGATAGTCCCCACGCCGTTCCTTGGCGATGATGTCGCGATAGATGCGGCCCGACGTGATGTTGTCCGCCTGCCGCGCCGAAACGCCGGTAAAGCGCTCGTAGTGCCCTAGGTCGAGGTCAGTCTCCGCGCCGTCATCGGTCACATAGACTTCGCCGTGCTGATAGGGGCTCATCGTGCCCGGATCGACGTTCAGATAGGGGTCAAACTTGCGGATTCGCACGCGAAATCCACGCGCCTGCAGCAGAGCCGCAAGGCTCGCCGCCATAAGACCTTTGCCGAGCGAGGAGACCACGCCGCCGGTGATAAAAATGTACCGCGCCATGGGAGTTGGGCCTTAGCGTCAGAGGTTGCAATTGCGCAAGCGGTTGCGGCTGTAATCTTTACCGCAATCCACAGGCGTGGTCGAAAACACATTGATCGAACGCAACAAGAGAACCGCCCCGCAACCGTTGAGGAAGCGGGTCGGCCAATTGCATAGTCCGAAAAATATTACTGAGCGGCAGAGCCACCCAAAGGATCGGCTGCCGGAGCTGGTGCAGCAACCGAAGGTGTCACAGCAGGCTGTCCCCCCTGCGCAGGTGCCAGCGGATCAGCCGCAGGTGCATTTTGCACTGGCGCAACACGCTCAAGCGAAGTGTCGATCTCGCGGCTCGATGTCGTGCCCACGGCCAGCGCCGCCAGCGTGATGCTCAACACCACGAATGCCGTAGCCAGAATCGTCGTCATCCGCGTCATGAAATCAGCTGCGCCGCGTGCAGACATGAACCCGGCCGGGCTTCCACCCACGCCAAGGCCGCCGCCTTCGGACTTCTGCATCAGGATCACGATCACAAGCAGCGCCGCAACGATTGCCTGGACCACGGTGAGGAAAATGAACAGCGACATGAATCTCTACCCTTCGCGCCGATGAGCGCAGGAATTTCCGGCCATGTAGGCGCGAGAACGCTTCGGCGCAACCCGGAGGATGCGCTAGAGGTTATCAGGCCTCACCAGTGCCTGCCGCAGCAACTATCGGCAGGAACGCCTCGGCCGTCAGGCTCGCGCCGCCAACCAGTGCGCCGCTTACGCCGTCTGCCGCCAGCAATTCCGCAGCATTCCCTGCGTTGACCGACCCGCCATAAAGAATGCGCACTTTCGCGCCGCTTTCCCCGTAAAGCGCCAGCAAGCGCTCGCGGATGGCGGCGTGCATCGCAACAACATCGGAAACGGCTGCAACACGCCCCGTCCCGATGGCCCATACCGGCTCATAAGCTACCGCGACCTTGCCCGCGGCAACTGCTTCACCAGCCATCTCGGCATCGGGAAGCGAACCATCAATCTGACCGGAAACGACTGCCTCAGCCTTGGCGGCATCGCGTTCGTCCAGCGTCTCGCCCACACACACGATGATGCCAAGCCCTGCGGAAAGGGCCGCTTCAGCCTTGGCTTTCACCACAGCATCGCTCTCGTTGTGGTCCTTGCGCCGCTCGCTGTGCCCCACGATCACCACGTCCGCGCCAGTATCCACCAGCATCGGCGCGGAAACATCACCCGTATGGGCACCCTTGGCCTGCGCGTGACAATCTTGCCCGCCGACCCCCATAGCCGTCACGGCCTCGCGCAGCGCGCCGATCAGCGTGAACGGCGGGGCAAGCGCCACCTGCACATCGGGATAGCGCGCTGCAGCCCGGTCAATCGCACGGGCTTCGGCCAGCATGGCGCGGCTCCCGTTCATCTTCCAGTTGCCAACGATGTATGGACGATGCGGCATGATCAGCCCGTTCCCCTGTTATACCCTGCCAAGACCTCTGCCGAATAGCAGAGTCTCGAAACATTCAAATTGGGCCGATTTAGCCCTGAGTCGCCGGGCGGCTATCAAACCCTGAGTGATTCTGCAAAACACCTGATCGCATAAGTGCTTAAACAACACGGTGCGCAGTCGCACATCAATCGCGTCATATTGCCGTCACACCACCCCACCGTGACATCTGGAGCGTCCAGACCCATTGCGGGATTTGCGTTTGGCTCCTAAGGCATCGGCAAATTGTCATTCGGCGCCCTTGGGTGCCCTGAAAAAGAGACGAACACCCGCAAATGCTCGGTTTCTTCCGCTCGTTCCTCAAGTCCCGCATCGGCGTCGTCGTTGCGCTCCTGTTCCTCGGCCTGATCGCGCTCGCCTTTGCCAGCGCCGATGTCACCGGCAGCGGCTTCGGCGGTATTGCCGGAGGTGATCGCGCCGCCAAGGTTGGCTCCAGCCGCCTTGGAACCGCCGAACTGGCCAAAGCACTGACCAACGCGTTTGAACAGGAACGCCAGCGCCAGCCGGGCCTGACGATGAAGCAGTTCCTCGATGCAGGCGGGATGGATACAATCATCACCGGGCTGACCGATCGCCTGGCCATGGCCGAATGGGGCAAGCGCCATGGCATGGTGGCAAGCAACCGTCTGGTTGATAGCGAAATCGTGAAAATTCAGGCATTCCAAGGCGTTGATGGCAAGTTCAGCCAGACCACCTATGAACAGCTTCTCGCCCAGCGCGGCTTGACTGACAAGGAAGTGCGCAAGGATCTGGGGCAAGGCTTGCTCGCCCGCCAGCTTCTTCTGCCCGCCGCGTTCGGCGCACAAATGGCTGATGAATCGGTGCAGCGCTACGCCGCGCTCCTCACCGAAAAGCGTGTCGGCACCATTGCCACGATCCCGTCGCTGGCCTTCGCCCCGGCCTCACCGCCCGATGCCAACACGCTCACCGCATTCTACAACGCCAACAAGGGCCGCTACATGCAGCCTGAACGGCGCACGATCCGCTATCTCGTTGTCGATGAAGCAAGCCTCAAGACTGTGCCCGCCCCCACCGAGGCAGAGGTGGCGAACCGCTACAAGCTCAATACCGCCGTCTATGCTCCGTCCGAACAGCGCTCGGTCACGCAGGTCATCGTGCCGACCGAAGCCGCCGCCAAGGCGCTCGCCACGGAAGTTGGCAACAGCGGCTCGCTCGAAAGCGCCGCCCGTGCCAAGGGTCTCGTCCCCAGCAAGCTGGAAAACCAGACCCGCGAAGCGCTCGGCAATCAAACCGCCAAGGCCGTGGCCGACGCCGCCTTTGCCGCTGCGCAAGGCACACTTGCCGCGCCCGCCAAGTCGGGCCTCGGCTGGCATGTGGTCAAGGTTGATGCGGTCAAGCGCAACGTCGGAAAGACGCTCGATCAGGCCCGCCCTGAACTCGTCGCCGCGCTCACGCTCGAAAAGCGCCGCGCCGCCCTGTCCGATCTCGCCGCGCAAGCAGAACAGGAAATCGACAGCGGCACCGGTCTTGCCGACATCGCCAAGACACTGAACCTCACTTTCGCCACCACGCAGCCGCTTGCCGCCGATGGCAGCATCTACGGCAAGCAGGGCGAAAAGGTCGGCGAAGAAGTCGCCCCGCTGGTCCAGGCCGCGTTTGCGATGGAACGTGAAGGCGAAGCGCAACTGGCCGAAATCACGCCGGGTGAAAAGTTCGCCATCTTCGATGTGGGCCAGCTGACCGCCGCCACCCCCGCCCCGCTTGACCAGATCAAGGGCACCGTCACGCGCGATTGGGCCGTCGATCAGGGTTCGGCCAAGGCCAAGGCAGCGGCTGACAAGATCCTCGCGGCGCTCAACAAGGGCACGCCGATGGCCGAAGCGCTCAAGCTGGCTGGCGTCGCCCTGCCCGCAGCGCAGCCCATCGATATGCCGCGCGCCGCGCTTGGCCAGATGCAAGGACAGGTTCCTGCCCCGCTCGCCCTGCTGTTCGCCATGGCCAAGGGCAGCAACAAGCGCCTTGAAGGGCCGGACAAGCAAGGCTGGTATCTGGTGTCGCTCAAGGATATCGTGATCGGCGATGTGAAGCGCGGCGATCAGGTCTTCGCACAGGCTGCCCGCTCCTTCGCGGCTGATGCGGGCGACGAATTGGCCCAGCAACTGCGCGCTGCCATCCGCAAGGACGTTGGCGTTGAACGCAACGAAGCCGGGATCAAGGCCGTCCGCGACCAGCTGACCGGCACCAACGCGCAATAAGCCATGACGACACTGACCGCCGATCCCGCCCCCGAAACCACCGGCGCACAGCTCGAAAACCACGGCCCCGCGCTTGCCCAGCTTTCCGCTGGAAAGCCCGCGCTCGTCTGGCGTAAACTGATCGTCGATACGGAAACGCCTGTCGGCGCAGCGCTCAAGCTGATGGAAAGCGGGCGCGGCGATTTCCTGCTCGAATCCGTGCAGGGCGGCGAAGTGCGCGGCCGTTACAGCCTGCTCGGGATTGACCCGGACCTCGTGTTCCGCGCCACCGGCACCACCGCCGAGATCAACCGCATCTGGCGGCATGACAAGGCCGCATTTGCCCCGCTGCCCGGTGATGCCCTAGCCGAACTGCGCGCGCTCGTCTCCGCCTGCCGGATCGATGTGCCCGCAGCCCTGCCCCCGGCGCTTGCCTGCCTTGTCGGCTATTTCGGCTACGAAACCATCGGCCTCGTCGAAAAGCTCCCGCGCGCCGCGCAAAGCGACCTCGTCCTGCCCGACATGCTGTTCACCCGTCCCACCGTGGTGCTGGTGTTCGATCGCCTGTCTGATGAACTCTTCGCCATCGCCCCCGTCTGGGCCGAAGGCGGCGCACCCTCCCAACTGCTCGAAGCCGCCGCCGAACGCATCGACAATGCCTTGCGCAAACTGGCCAACCCGGTCCCCGCCGACACGCGCCTTTCCGAAAGCGTCGATGTAACCCCGCAGCCGGTCATGCCCGCCGCGAACTACGCGCAGATGGTCATGCGCGCGAAGGACTACATCGAAGCAGGCGACATCTTCCAGGTCGTCCTCGCCCAGCGCTTCACCGCACCCTTCCCGCTGCCGCCCATCGCGCTCTACCGCGCTCTGCGCCGCATCAACCCCTCGCCCTTCCTCTATTTCCTCGACATGCCGGGCTTCGCGCTCACCGGCTCAAGCCCGGAAATCCTCGTCCGCATTCGTGACGGCGAAGTCACCATCCGCCCCATCGCCGGAACCCGCCCCCGCGGCAAAACGCCCGAGGAAGACCGCGCCAACGAACTGAGCCTGCTCGAAGACCCCAAGGAACGCGCCGAACACCTGATGCTGCTTGATCTCGGCCGCAACGATGTCGGCCGCGTGGCCAAGGCAGGCACGGTCAAGGTCACCGAGAGCTACACCGTCGAACGCTACAGCCACGTCATGCACATCGTCTCGAATGTGGTCGGCCAGCTCGACACCACACGCGCCGACAGCGTGGACGCCCTCTTCGCCGGTTTCCCCGCAGGCACCGTCAGCGGCGCCCCCAAAGTCCGCGCCTGCGAAATCATCGCCGAGTTGGAACCCGAAACCCGCGGCGCCTACGCAGGCGGCGTCGGCTACTTCGCCCCCGACGGCTCAGTCGACAGCTGCATCGTCCTGCGCACCGGCGTGGTCAAAGACGGCGTCCTCCACGCCCAAGCCGGCGCAGGCATCGTCGCCGACAGCAACCCCGAATACGAACAGCGCGAATGCGAATTGAAGTCGGGCGCGCTGTTTGCGGCGGCGAGGGAAGCTGTGCGGGTGGCGAGTGAGCCGGAGTATGGGCAGTGAGCAATGTTTTGCCGCTCGAAATGGCAGACATCCAGCATGTCGCGTTCTACAAGCGTGACGAACTCACCACTGACCTGATGTGTTGCGACATCCAGATGGCTTGCGGGCAAACGCTCTGGTTCCACGAAGAAATGCCTCACTGGAACGACGTTGTCGCGCAAATCGAATTGCTGGAAGGCTTTACGCAGGATTGGCGTTCGCACGTCATCCACCCTCCCTTCGCAGAATGTCGCTTCATGGCTTACGAAAAGCTTGCCCAATGATCCTCGTCATCGACAACTACGACAGCTTCACCTGGAACCTCGTCCACTACCTTATGGAGATGGGCGCGGAAGTTGAAGTCGTGCGCAACGATGCGCTCACCGCTGAACAGGCGATCAAGACCGGCGCGCAAGGGTTTCTGCTTTCGCCCGGTCCCTGCACGCCCAACGAAGCGGGCATCAGCCTCGATCTTGTCGGCGCAGCGGCGGATGCCAAGCTGCCGCTGCTCGGCGTGTGCCTCGGCCACCAGTCCATCGGGCAGTATTTCGGCGGCAAGGTCGTGCGCGGCGGGCTGATGCACGGCAAGACCTCGTCCGTCACCCACGATGGCACCGGCGTGTTCGAGGGCCTGCCCAGCCCGTTCATCGCCACGCGCTATCACTCGCTGATCGTGACCGACATTCCCGCCTGCCTCGAAGTCAACGCGCAGTCCGATGACACGCACGTCATGGGCTTCCGCCACACCTCGCTGCCCATCCACGGCGTGCAGTTCCACCCGGAGAGCATCGCCACCGAACACGGCCACGCGATGATCGGCAATTTCCTGAAGCTCTGCGGCATCAACACGCACCCCGTTCCGGCATGACCCTGCCAGACGTAACCCACCCGCTCGATGAGGCTCAGGCCGAACAGGCCTTCGCAGCTGTGCTCGATGGCACCGTGTCGGACGAAGCAATAGCACAGTTCCTCACCGCCCTTTCGGACCGAGGCGAAACAGCCAGCGAAATCGCCGGAGCGGCACGTGCGATGCGCGCACGCATGATCCCGGTCAAAGCGCCTGCCAACGCCATCGACGTCTGCGGCACCGGCGGAGACGGACACCATACGCTCAACGTCTCCACTGCCGTCAGCTTGGTCGTCGCGGCCTGCGGCGTCCCCGTCGCCAAGCACGGCAACCGCGCCGCCAGTTCCAAATCAGGTGCTGCCGACACCCTCGAAGCGCTCGGTCTCAACCTCGATCGCGCCGTGGAAACCGCCGAGGAAACGCTGCACGACCTTGGCATCTGCTTCCTCTTCGCCGCAAAGCACCACCCATCGATGGGCCGCATCATGCCCATCCGCAAAGCGCTGGGCCGGCGCACCATCTTCAACCTGATGGGCCCGCTCGCCAACCCCGCAGGTGTCCGCCGCCAACTCGTCGGCATTGCCCGCCCTGCATACGTGCCGATCTACGCCGACGCCATGAGCCGCCTCGGCACAGATCACAGCATGGTCATCTCGGGCGACGAAGGCCTTGACGAACTGAGCCTGGCAGGCGGCAACGAACTGGCCGAAGTGCGTGGGCATGAAGTCTTCATGCGCCGCGTCACAGCGCAGGACGCAGGCCTGCCCAACGCCCCGGTCGAAGCCTTGCGCGGAGGCGATGCACAATTCAACGCCGCCGCCCTACGCGCCCTTCTCCAGGGCGAAGAAGGCCCCTACCGCAACGCCGTCCTGTTCAACGCCGCCGCCGCGCTGATCGTCGCAGGCGAAGCGCGTGATTGGCACGAGGGCGTGGAAGAAGCCGCCGAAGCCATCGACAAAGGCCTCGCCAACACGCTGCTCAACTGCTGGATCGTGGCGCTCGCATAACGTCAGCTACTAAATGTATCGTCACCCCGGGCTTGACCCGGGGTCCCGCTTTCTTTGCAACGCTCCCGAAAAAGCGGGACCCCGGATCAAGCCCGGGGTGACGGCAAAAAGTAAAGTTTTGTGCAGCGGTCAAAGTAAATGCAGTGCCCGCAATCTCACTCGACACGTTGCCCAAAACCTCGCTAAGGCACGCTCGCAATGACCGACATGCTCACCGAAATCTGCGACACCAAGCGCAGCGAAGTCACCGCCCGCAAGGCCGCAATCTCCCTTGCTGGCCTCGCCGCCCGCGCCAGCGAACAAAGCGCCCCGCGCGGCTTTGAAGCAGCGCTGCGCGCAAAGGCCGCCACCGGCTACGCCCTGATCGCCGAGATCAAGAAAGCCAGCCCCTCAAAAGGCCTGATCCGCGCCGATTTCAGCCCCGCAGATCACGCCCGCGCCTATCAGGCAGGCGGGGCAACCTGCCTCTCGATCCTCACCGACGCCCCTTATTTCCAAGGGCATGAGGACTACCTGATCGAAGCCCGCGCGGCCTGCACCCTGCCGGTCATCCGCAAGGACTTCATGGTCGATCCGTGGCAGTGCGCCGAAGCGCGTGCCATCGGTGCCGACGCCATCCTGATCATCGCCGCCTGCCTGTCAGACGCGCAAATGGCTGAAATTGAAGCCGCCGCCCGCGAACAGGGCATGGACGCGCTGGTCGAAGTCCACAACGAAGAGGAGATGGAGCGCGCCGCACGCCTCAAATCCCGCCTGATCGGCGTGAACAACCGCGATCTGAAGCGCTTCGTCACCGACCTCGGCACCACAGAACGCCTCGCCGCGCTCGCTCCCGAAGGCACACTGCTGGTCAGCGAAAGCGGCATCAACACCCACGCTGACCTGCACCGCCTCGAAAAGTGTGGTGCGCGCACTTTCCTTGTCGGTGAAGCTCTGATGCGTCAGGCCGATGTCGAGGCAGCGACGCGCGAACTTCTTTCAGCCACTTGAAACTCAAGACCCGAATTCCTCATTTTTCTTCTTTTGTCACATACAACTTATTGTATTTTTGAAAGAAATTTCAGAGGAAAGCTTTATGACGTCGGGAATTCCAACTTTTGATCTTTCGAGCCCTGCCGTAGTTTGTCCTGAGTGCAAAAAGTGGTTTGCGTCCCAAAGAATTTCATATCTTATTTCGAGAAATGTATTGGTTGATGATGGAATAGAAATTTGCCCCAGATGCTCTCATGTTTTCAAAAGAGAAATTTTTCGAATAACTTACAATAATGGTAATTTCGAATATCATTTCAGCGATATCGCCAACATCCCATCGAATGTAGTTTCTAGGGCGCCCAATTTTGCGAAAAACGGGATATTATATGTATCTCCAAAATTCACATCACAGCCAAAAATATCAAGCGCCGTATGGAAAATTTGGGAATGTAACAAGAATTTATATATTACATCGAGCAGTTTCCCCGAGTTTAAAATTAGCATACACAACTCCGGTCAAGACAATTTGAGTTTCATAAGGAGAGATGCACATCCGGCTCTACGGAATCGAGCGGGTGGTCGACACATATCGTCATCAATTAGAAATGTCTGCCCAATAGGCAAAATGATGAAGATTTTCACAATAGAAATAATATACAATGATTTTTTCTAGCCTGGATGGAATACATGGAGTAAAGGGGCGAAGAAGAGTAGCATTCTAATGCTCGATTCTACAACATCCCAATTCGTGATTGAAGGATTCTATACATCTACACCGCTAGATCGGTATATTTCCACCTGTGGAAATCCTCCACAATATCTATCTGGTAATTTACTTTATTCCTGCCAGCTTCGTGACAATGAGTGGATACATATTTTTGGCGGCAGTATTGATGGACCCATCCATAATTTTGACCCCGAGTTCTCGATAGATCGAAAGACAAAGGATTTCCGCACCACAATAGCGAACCTTGGCTTGGGGAAAACTGAAAAAAATACGCTTTCCGTTCGGCTATGCCATGTAGTCACTCACGCCAGCCTTGCGAATCGCTAACGCTTGCGCCCCAACGTCTGAACCAACTTACCGGTCAAAGCTCCCGCAACACCTGCGCCGGGCGCGTGCGCAACAGGCCGAGCGACCCGCCCACCGCCAGCACCATCACCAGTCCCACGCCTGCGCCCAGCACGCCAAGAATTCGCGGCCAGTCGGGCAACCAGTCGAACTCGAACAGCCACACGACAATCGCCCAGGCAACCGCGCTGCCCAGCCCCAAGGCCAAAGCGCACAGAAGTGCACCTAACAGCACATATTCGGCCATCAACAGCACCAAAAGCTGCCTGCGGCTAGCCCCAAGCACCCTCAGGATCACGTTGTCATAGGTCTTGCGCTCACGCGCCGCCGCGATGGCTCCGGCCAGCACCGCCATGCCTGAAAGCACTGCGACACTCGCCGCCGCCAAGATCGCCGTGCCCATCTGCGACAGGATTTCGCGCGCCTGCCCCAACACCGGCCCGATTTCGATCACCGAGCTTGAGGGCAGCGCCTTCACCAGCCCGCCAAGGATCGCGCGGCGCACCTCGTCGGTTTTTTCCTGCGCGGGCAGGCTGATCGTTGCCGCCAGATTGTGCGGCGCATCGGCAATTGCGTTCGGG
Source organism: Novosphingobium sp. 17-62-19 (assembly GCF_002256775.1). Lineage (GTDB taxonomy): Bacteria > Pseudomonadota > Alphaproteobacteria > Sphingomonadales > Sphingomonadaceae > Novosphingobium. The sequence continues at coordinate 44,508 of NZ_NCII01000006.1, forward strand.
CTGAACACCAGCACGTAGTTGAAGCCCATGTTCTCCCAGTCGATCCGTCGGAACGACGCGATCTTCGCGGTGCGCTCAACTCCCAGAATCGAAACGGAAATCTGGTCGCCCAGCTTGAGGCTCAGTGCCTTGGCCAGATCATCGTCCACCGAAACCAGCGGCTCCCCGGCATAGTCCGCCGCCCACCATTCGCCTGCCGTCAGCGCGTTGCCTTGCGGCAACGCATCGGCATAAGTCAGCCCCCTGTCGCCACGCAAAGGCCAAGCGTTTTCAGGTATTTCCTTGAGATCGGCGACCCGCGTCATCGTGCCTTCCGGGCCATAGGCAACGATGCTGCCCCGCAGCGCAGGCACCTTTCGCACCTCGGCCCCCGGCGCGGCGGCCTTTACGATGCCGTCAAACGCCGCGACTTTGCCCTGCGGCAGGTCGAGCACGAAGTAATCCGGTGCCTTGTTCGGCACCCTCTGCGCGATGTTGCCATCAAGGCTGGTCTGCACGCCCGCCAGCAGCACGAAAGCCGATAGCCCGAAGCCCAGCGCGACCACCAGCGCGGACGTTTGCGCGCCCGGTCGGTGCAGGTTCGCCAGCGCCATCCGTGCGATTGCGCCCTTGGGCTTGGGCGCCCGCGCCGCCAGCCGCTGAATACCCCACCCGAGCGCCGAGAGCAGCACGAACAACGCTGCCGCACCGCCCAGAAAACCTGCGGCCAGCAGCTTTTGTGGGGCAGTCAGCACTGCCAGCGCCGCAATCCCGCCAAGCCCCAGCGCGACCGGCAGAACCGCCCCACGCCAGCCACCGGCCAGTGGACTGACCCGCGCACGCATCAGCGCCATCGCCGGAAAGCTTCGTGCACGCATCAAAGGCGGAGCGGCAAAGGTCAGCGCGATCAGCGCGCCATAAGTTGCTGCAATCGCCAGTGCGCGCCAATCCAGCACAAACCCCGCCTCAATCGGCAGCAAGCCCTGCAACGCGCGTCCCAGCAGCGGGGTAACGCTCACTCCCACCACAAGCCCGGCCAGAATTGCCAACGAGGATGCCGCCGCCAGTTGCAGCAGATATATCCGCGCGATGTCACTGCTGGACGCACCAAGGATCTTCAATGTGGCGATGGAACTGCGCCGCGCCTCAAGATAGGAATTCACCCCGTTCCCAATGCCAATCCCGGCAATCGCCAAGGCAGCCAGCGCCACCAGCACCAGAAACTGCCCCATCCGCGAAACGAAGCGGTCCAGACCCGGTGACGCCTTTTCGCGCGTGCGCACCTCGTATCCGGCCAGCGGGAAGCGCTCCTTGATGCTTTCGCCAATCGCCACCGGATTGTCGCCGGAAGGCAGTTTCACGCGCAGCTTCGAACGCACCATCGACCCTGGCTGCACCAGCTTTGAGGCATCTAGTGCCTCCTTGCCGATAATCACCGTCGGCCCGAGCGAGAAGCCCTCAGCCAGCCGGTCCGGCTCTGACCCGATCACGCCGCCCACCGTGAGCACAGCTTCGCCCACTTGCAGGCGGTCACCGATTTTGACGTCAAGACGGTCCGCCACACCCGGCGCAATCCAAGCCGTCATGCCCTGAGGCGCCCCGGCCCGCTTGCCACCTTCCAGCGTAAACCGTCCATAAAGCGGCCATTTCGCGTCCACGGCCTTCAGCTCCACCGGGGTCGTTCGCGTCTCGGCACCCGGCACGCGCGCCATCGCCTGCATCCGCGCGCCTTCGGAAAGCTCTCCCAATGCCGCAATCGCCGCGCGCTCGTCGGCCGCAGGCGCCCGCGCGGCCAGCGTGAACTCCAGATCTGCCCCGAGCATCTCGCGCCCGCGCGTTGCCAGTTCGCGCTCAATCGCGCCGATCAGCGTGCCTATCGATGACAGCGCCGCCGTGCCCAGCACAAGGCACACCAGCAACAACCGCAGCCCCTTGAACCTCCAGTCCACCCCCCGCCGCGCGAGCCGCCAGGCAGCACCCCACGAAAGGTTCATGCGCTCACGCCTGCCACGGCATCGGAAACAATTTGCCCATCGGCCAGCCGCACAATCCGCCCGCATCGCGCGGCCAGCGCCTCGTCGTGCGTCACCATGATAAACGTTGCCCCCGCCTCACCCGCGCGGGCAAACAGCAGGTCGGCCACAGCATCGCCATTGGCATGGTCAAGATTGCCAGTTGGCTCATCGGCAAACAGAATCGCAGGCTTTGGGGCCAGCGCGCGGGCAATTGCCACGCGCTGCTGCTCCCCGCCCGAAAGCTGCGCCGGGTAGTGATGCAGGCGGTGCCCAAGGCCCACCGCGACCAGTTCCGCCTCCGCCCGCGCCATAGCGTCGGCCATGCCCGCTAGCTCCAGCGGCGTTGCCACGTTTTCCAGCGCAGTCATCGTGGGCAGCAGATGGAAGGCCTGTAAAACAATGCCAATGCGTCCACGCCGGGCGGCTGCAAGCCCATCTTCATCCAGTGACGTAAAATCCGCGCCTGCGACATTTAGCGTCCCACCGCTCGCCCGCTCCAGCCCTGACAGGATGGCCAACAGCGACGACTTGCCCGACCCCGATGGCCCCAAAAGCGCGAGCTTCTCCCCTTGGCTGACCGACAGGTCGATGCCACGAAGTATCTCCACCCGCGCCTCCCCGGAGCCGAGCGACAAGGTAAGGGCGGAAGCGGTGATGACCGGGGATGTGGTGTTTGTCACGGGCCTCAAGTGGCATGGATTGGTTGCAGGGTGCAACCGGCACTTGGGTGCGCGCTCGGCCAGATTCAATGCACTGGGCCACCCTTCTTGCCCAACATCCTTCGACAGGCTCAGGATGAGCGGGAGATGGGTTCGGAGTAATCCCACTGCTGCGCTCATGCTGAGCTTGTCGAAGCACGACTGGCAACACCAACCCCTTCGACAAGATCATGGCGAACGGTTATTGCTGGCGGCATGAGAAAGATCGCGCTCCTCTCCGCCCTGCTTCTGGCGGCCTGTTCTTCGGAAGATGCTCCCGAATCAAAGGCTTCTGCTGCTGCACAAGCCGTTGCCAATGCGGCCCCCATCCCGGCTGACGCGCCCGTCATTCTTGCGTTCGGGGATAGCCTCTATGCCGGGTACAACCTGCAACCCGGAGAGGGCTATCCACCCCGCCTGGAAGCCGCGCTCAATGCTGGCGGCACCCCGGCGCGGGTCGTCAATGCGGGCGTTTCGGGTGATACGACATCGGCCGCGCTGCAACGGTTGACCTTCACGCTCGACAATCAGCCAGTGAAGCCTGTTCTGGCACTCGTCGGCCTTGGCGGCAACGACATGCTGCGCGGGCTGCCCCCTGAAGAAACCCGCGCCAACCTCGATTCCATCCTCACCGAATTTGACCGGCGCGGCATTCCGGTCGTGCTCACCGGAATGCTCGCCGCCCCGAACCTTGGCGCGGACTATACCGAGCGCTTCAACCCGATCTGGCCGGATATGGCCAAGAAGCACAAGGCAGGCCTCGTGCCGTTTTTCCTGGCACCGGTACTGGGCAACAGCGCGCTGATGCTGGGTGACAACGTGCATCCCAACGCAGAAGGCGTGAACAAGATCGTCGCTGCCACGCAAACCCAAGTGGCCGATGCGTTGAAGAAGGCAGTTGAGAGCAGGAAATAGCGCTGTCCTACACCGTGCAGCGCTGCCAGAATCGTCCGATGTCCACAAACCGCCCCTCCGCCTTGAAAACCGCAACGTATCCGGCCATTGCAATGCTTCGCCGGGGGCTGAATGGTTTCTCTCTGGACTGTGTAAACTGTGTAAACCTGTTCAGGGAAAAGGCGCGCTGAATGAACGGATTGAGCCATATCGATTCGGCCGGAACTGCCCGCATGGTGGACGTCGGCGGGAAGCCGGAAACACAGCGCGTGGCCATTGCGCGCGGTGTGATCCGCATGAACACGGCAACCTTGCAGGCGGTGCGCGAAGGCAACGGTCCCAAGGGCGATGTTCTGGGCACTGCGCGGATCGCCGGGATCATGGCAGCAAAGAAGACCGGTGACCTTATCCCGCTGTGCCACCCGCTGGCGCTTGATGCGGTAAACATCGACTTTGCTTTTACCCAAAGCGGCGTGGAATGCACCGCCACCGCATCCCTCACCGGACGCACCGGAGTTGAGATGGAAGCGCTGACCGCAGTCTCGGTGGCGCTGCTAACTGTCTATGATATGGCCAAAGCGCTCGACAAGGGAATGGTCATTGAGGGCCTGCGCCTTGTTGAAAAGCGCGGCGGAAAGTCGGGCCCATGGCGCATGGAGGGCGCGTGAGGACACCACCGCTGCCACTTGCCGAAGCGCAGGCGCGATTGCTTGCCCTCGCTCCGGTGTTGCCGATCGAGCACCGCGCAGTAGGCGAATGCCTTGGGTTCTACCTTGCCGAACCGCTGCTTGCCCGCCGTACGCAGCCTGCCGCACCGCTCTCGGCGATGGATGGCTATGCGCTGCGCAGCGCGGATTTGCCTGGACCGTGGTGTGTCATCGGCGAGAGTGCCGCGGGTCATCCGTTTGGCGAAACTGTCGATGCGGGCGAAGCAGTGCGGATCAGCACGGGTGCCATCGTGCCTTCCGGTGCAGACATGGTTCTGGTGCAGGAGGACGCCACGCGCGAGGGCGGCGCGGTGCATCTGACCGGTGAACCGCCCATCCCCCCTGACCGTCATATCCGACCCGCCGGTATGGACTTCGTCGCAGAAGCCGAGTTGATCGCGCTGGGCACACGCGTCGGCCCAGCCCAGATCGCGTTGGCGATTGCAGGTGGGCACAGCCACTTGCCCGTGCGCCGACGGTTAAAGCTGACCGTGATCGACAGTGGTGACGAATTGGTGCTGCCGGGTCATCTGCCAGACCAGCACCAGTTGCCCGCCAGTAACGGCCCGATGCTTTGCGCGATGGCCGCCGCGCTGCCGGTGGAACTGCGCCATCTCGGCCCGATCCCGGACAAGCTCGAAGCTCTGGCTGCGGCGCTGGAAAGTGCAGGCGATGCCGATATTATCGTGACGAGCGGCGGGGCCTCAGTCGGCGACCATGATCTGGTGCGCCCCGCATTGGAAGCCATAGGCGCGTCGATCGACTTCTGGCGGGTGGGCATCAAGCCGGGAAAACCTCTGCTGGTCGCGCGGCGGGGGGAGCAGGTGATCCTTGGGCTTCCTGGCAATCCCGCATCAGCTTTTGTAACGGCTTTCCTGTTTCTGCTGCCACTGCTGCGCGCTGCTCTTGGCGCAAGCGCACCGCTGCCGCGCGCCATTTCAGGTCGGTTGGCAGGGCCGCTGGGGAAAGGTGGAAGCCGTATGGAGTTTCTACGTGGCGCCTGGGACGGGGTCAGCGTTACGCTCGACCCGTTGCAGGATTCCGGTGCATTGTCACCACTGGCGCGTGCGAATGCCCTGATCGTGCGCGAAGCCGGAGCCGAGGAGAAGGCAACGGGAACAGATGTTCCTCTCTACCTGCTCGAAAATGGCGGTATTGCTTGACGCGCTGTTGGAAGTTGCTTATCCGTTCCGCATTCGTTCACTCGCGGAGGAACCGCCAATGTTGACGCGCAAGCAGCATGAACTGCTCACCTTCATCCAGATCCGTCTGGAGGAATCCGGCATTTCCCCCTCGTTTGAGGAAATGAAGGAAGCGCTCGATCTGAAATCGAAGTCTGGTGTCCACCGCCTGATTTCCGCACTGGAAGAACGCGGCTTCATCCGCCGCCTGCCCAACCGTGCCCGTGCGCTGGAAGTGCTGCGCCAGCCTGACAGCTCGGTCAGCAAACCTGCTGCGCCCGTGCGTGAGGCAGCGAATGCCAATACCGCGCTCACACCGCTGCGCAGTGCTGCAAAGGCGACACCAGCCCCGGCGAACGATGTGATCGAATTGCCGCTGCACGGCAAGATCGCGGCGGGTATGCCTATCGAAGCTTTCGAGACTGCGGCCACCCTGCCGGTTCCTGCCGCCTTGCTCGGCGCGGGCGAACACTATGCGCTTGAAGTGTCCGGTGACTCGATGGTTGAAGCCGGGATTTTCGATGGCGATTACGCCCTTGTCCGCAAGACCGATGTTGCCCGCGATGGTGAGATCGTTGTGGCGCTGGTGCGTGGCGAGGAAGCCACGCTCAAGTACCTTCACCGCGAAAAGGGCATGATCCGGCTTGACCCGGCAAATGCAGCCTATGATCCGCAGTTCTACCAGCCAGAGGAAGTGGCGGTACAAGGCAAGCTGGCGGGGCTGCTACGCCGCTATCACTGACCCGTCGGTGATGGCGCCAACGCCGTTCCTGGGCTGACTTGCACTTTCGGATCGCTGTGCCGAGTTTGGTCTGGTGACACTGGCCATCGATACCAACCATGTTGCCCCTGCGTTTCGGCGACGGTGCGGACAGTGCCGGTTGAAAGGTTGATCGTCATGCCGCCGGTTGCGGCCAGTGCGCGGCGATCAGCCTTGAGTAATCGTGGGCGGCACGAGAAAGGCAAACGACGGTCGGCTATCACGATGTCGGCCTTCTCGCAGGCAGCGGCAAGCGCCATCTCATCGATGTAGGCGCGGCTGCGGGATAGCAGGACCGTGAAGCGCCGACCGTTTCGGTTCAGCTTGGCGAGGCAGAAGTCCTCACCGCAACGCGCCCCGCGCCATTCGTCAATCGGGCGCAGGGTTCCTTCCATGCCTGCAAGTTCGAGCAGGTTGTCACGCATGTAATCGCCCCGGCCCATGCGCAGGACGATCAAGTCATTGCCCTCACCCGTCAGGCCGACGTGGTGGCCGTCTCCGGTGACGAGAATATCCGGCGTTGGCGTGAAGATCATGGCGATCACCGCAAGCGTCGCTGGGATCATGCCCCACAAGCGCACTTTACCGGTCCACAACGCGAGCCAGAGCATTCCGGCAATGAACAATGCAAAAGTCCACGGTGCAATAGCCGGCAACATGGTGACCGCGCCCGGCCTGCCTGCAACAAAATGAGCCAGTGCCAGAAGCAGTTCAAGGCTTTTGCCAACCAGCCACCATGCCGGTGCGCCAAGCCCCACGCTGTCGAGCAACAGGGCAAGGCCAATCAGCGGCATCGTCACGAATGTCGTCAATGGGATTGCGATGACATTGGCCAGAGAGCCGTAGATGCCCGCACGGTGAAAGTGGAACAGACCAATGGGCATCAGCGCCAGTTCGATCACCAGACTGGTGGCGAGCAGGAGGATAAGGTTGCGCGCCATGCGAACAAGCGGACCGTGGTGCTCCGCCGTAAGAAATCCCCGAACCGGGGCGGCAGAGTGGAAGGCGATGATAGCAATGACGGCGGCAAAGCTCATCTGAAAGCTCGGACCGACCACCGCCTCAGGCCAGAACAGCATGACCACCAGCGCGCCGACCGCGACCATGCGCAGCGAGAGCGGATCACGGCCCAACGCCAAGGCAATCAGGACCAGCAGTGCACCGATGCATGAGCGGATCGTCGGGACTTCGGAGCCGGTTAGCAAAGTGTAGGCTATGCCTGCCAACGCGCCCATCAGTGCAGCAGCAATCGGCACACGGATGCGCAGCGCGATCCACGGGATGGCAGCAAGCAAGCGCGCGACAAGAAAATAGACCGCACCGACCAGGGCGCTGACGTGGAGGCCACTGATTGAAAGGAGGTGCGTGAGGCCCGCATCGCGCATGGCGTCCTCGTCCGCTTCAGCAATGGCGCCGCGGTCTCCGCTGGCAAGTGCGGCGGCGATCGTGCCGGGCGATCCGCTGAGCTGTGAGCGGACATGGTCTGCCAGAGAACGTTGCACGCCCCGCAAAGTCGTCCCTTGCGTTGCAGGGCGGACAACTGTGACTTCACCCAGCGCGCTGCCGGTAGCGGCAAGGCCGTTGAACCAGGCGGTGCGGGCGAAATCATATGCCCCCGGAAGCATAGGGGCAGCAGGCGGCATAAGCCGGACACGCAGGCGGATCTGTGCGCCGTCCGTGATGGAGGGAATGTCCTTTTCAGCAGGCAGGTTCACCCGGACGCGAACAGGTTCTGGAAAGTCTGGCAAACGGGTGACAAGAAGCAGGCGCACACGAGCCTTGGCAGGCTCCTCTCGCCGCTCAAGCACCCTGCCCTCCAGCGTAAGAACTGCAGGGCGCTCTATACCAGGTTGGCCTAACAGAGCGGACTTGCCCCAGATGGATGCCGTGCCAGCGGCAAACATCACCGCACAGCCGAACAAGGCAACGCGCAAGTGAGGGATGTGACCTTCGTCCAGGCAAATTAGCGATATCAGCGCGATGGCCAGCGCCGTCAGCAGCGACGCGATCCAGTCGGCCTGTGTCGGCAGGGCCACCCACGCCACTATTCCCGCTGCGAAGGCCACCACCAGCCACAGCCCGCGTTCGAACGGGTGGGCGTCGAGGAACCCGTCAACCTGCTCAAGTATGCTGGACAATCGCGCGCGGATGTCCCAATGCCGCGCCTGTCCGGCCGGGGCAGTGCCCGGATCGGCGGCAGGAAATTCTGCCGCAGGTCCATCTGCCGTCGGGGACGCCATGACATTCAAAGCAAAGGAAAGCGCGGCCAATGGCAAGCGCCACTGACACCATTTCTGCAGGATCGCCCACAACGGGAAAAGTGGTCACGCGATTTGCGCCCTCCCCCACAGGATTCCTGCACATCGGCGGCGCACGCACTGCGCTGTTCAACTGGCTCTATGCGCGCCATCATGGCGGCACATATCTGCTGCGGATCGAAGATACCGACCGTGCACGGTCAACCGATGCGGCCATTGAGGCGATCTTTGATGGGCTGAACTGGCTCGGACTTGGCGGAGACGAGGAACCTGTGTTCCAGTTCGCCCGGTCTGAGCGCCATGCCGCTGTTGCCCACCAGATGCTCGATGCTGGCCATGCCTATCGCTGTTATCTGACGCAGGAAGAACTGGCAGCGCGGCGCGAACAGGCGCAGGCTGAACGTCGCCCCTTCCGCATCGACAGTGAATGGCGTGATGCTGGCGCGGACCAGTGGCCTGAGGGCCAGCCCTATGTTGTGCGCATGAAGTCTCCGCGTGATGGCGAGACCACGATTGACGACAAGGTCCAAGGTTCGATCACCGTCCAGAACAGCGAACTCGACGATTTCGTGATCCTGCGTTCGGACGGCACGCCGACTTACATGCTGGCGGTAGTGGTGGACGATCATGACATGGGCGTCACCCATGTGATCCGGGGCGACGATCATATCAACAATGCCTTCCGCCAGTTGGTGGTCATCCGCGCGATGGATGCCATCGAAGGCGGGTGGCCCGATCCAGTCTATGGCCACATTCCGTTGATCCATGGCGCGGACGGAGCCAAGCTCTCCAAACGTCACGGTGCGCTTGGGGTTGATGCCTATCGCGACGAGATGGGACTGCTGCCCGAAGCGGTGTTCAATTATCTGCTGCGTCTTGGCTGGGGCCATGGCGACGAGGAAATCATCAGCCGCGAACAGGCGGTGGAATGGTTCGACATCGGCGATGTGAACAAAGGCGCATCGCGCTTTGACATCAAAAAGCTGCTCAACCTGAACGGACATTATATCCGCGAGGCCGACGATGCGCTGTTGGCGGCGTTGGTTGCCCCGAAGCTGGCCAAGATTGAACCTGGATTTGATGCAGCATTGGGCATGGATTTGCTGACGCAGGCCATGCCGGTCCTGAAAGTTCGTGCAGCCGACCTGAACGAACTGGCGACAGGCGCAGTGTTCCTGTTTGCACGACGCCCTTTGCCCATGGTTGAGAAAGCGGCCGCACTGCTGACCGATGACGCACGGGCCATTCTTGGCAAGGTGTTAAGCCGTCTTGCGGGCGAAAACGGCTGGACAACCGAGGGGCTGGAGGCCACGGTAAAGCAAATGGCCGAGGAGCTTGGGATAGGTTTGGGCAAGATCGCTCAACCGTTGCGCGCAAGCCTGACGGGACAGACTACCTCGCCGGGAATATTCGACGTATTGGCGCTTCTCGGCAAGGACGAGTCGCTGGCGCGCATTGGCGATTCAGCGGCTTGAGCCGGGTGGGTGATTGAAAATCAGAGATAATATAGGAGGGTTAAGGCGTGAGCGATAACCAGGCTTCTTTGACGGCGGGTGACAGCACCATCGAAATGCCGATCAAGAGCGGCACGATCGGGCCGGACGTGATCGACGTCCGCAAGCTCTATGGCCAGACAGGCATGTTCACCTATGATCCGGGTTTCACATCGACGGCCAGCTGCGATTCCGCGCTGACCTACATCGATGGTGATGAAGGCGTCCTGCTTCACCGGGGATACCCCATCGGCCAGTTGGCCGAGCATTCCAGCTTTATGGAAGTGAGCTATCTGCTGCTCAATGGCGACCTGCCGAGCCAGAAAGAACTGGCTGATTTCAGCCGCACGATCACGCGCCACACGATGCTGCACGAGCAACTCGCCACATTCTACCGCGGGTTTCGCCGGGATGCTCACCCGATGGCGATCATGTGCGGCGTGGTGGGAGCGCTTTCTGCGTTCTATCATGACAGCACTGACATCGCCGACCCGACACATCGTACGATCAGTTCACATCGCCTGATTGCCAAGATGCCGACTATCGCTGCGATGGCGTATAAGTATTCGGTCGGTCAGCCATTCGTCTATCCCGACAACAAGCTGTCCTATACCGGCAATTTCCTGAAGATGACGTTTGGCGTCCCCGCCGAAGAGTATGAAGTGATCCCGGCCGTCGAACGCGCGTTGGACCGTATCTTCATCCTCCATGCTGACCACGAACAGAACGCATCGACTTCGACCGTTCGCCTGGCGGGCTCTTCGGGCGCAAATCCGTTTGCCTGCATCGCGGCGGGCATTGCCTGCCTGTGGGGTCCGGCACATGGCGGCGCGAACGAAGCTGCGCTCAACATGCTCAAGGAAATCGGCACGCCCGACCGCATCCAGCACTACATCGACCGGGCCAAGGACAAGAACGATCCGTTCCGCCTGATGGGCTTCGGCCACCGCGTGTACAAGAACTACGATCCGCGCGCGACGGTGATGCAATCTACCGTGCGCGAAGTGTTCGCCGCGCTGAATGTGCAGGACCCGCTGTTCGAAACCGCGCTGCGGCTTGAGGAAATCGCGCTGAGCGATCCTTACTTTGCCGAGAAGAAGCTGTTCCCGAACGTGGACTTCTATTCGGGCATCATCCTTTCGGCCATCGGGTTCCCGACCACGATGTTCACCGTGCTCTTCGCGCTGGCCCGCACCGTGGGCTGGGTGGCGCAGTGGAACGAAATGATCAGCGATCCAGCCCAGAAGATCGGGCGCCCGCGCCAGCTCTATACTGGCCCTACGGCGCGTGATTACGTGTCTTTGACCGAACGATAATACAACTCAGGAGGCGGCGATGACGATGATTCTCAGGATTTTCGGCATCGCCGCGCTTCTTATGGGTGGGCTGTGGACCGGCCAGGGGCTTGGTCTGATCATGTGGCCTTCATCGAGCTTCATGCTGGCACAGACGCAATGGGCCTACATCGGCGTTGGCCTGATGTTGATAGGTTTGCTGGCGCTGTGGCGCGCAGGCAAGCGCCGCTAACCCAGAGCGGAAGCCTGAAGCGAAGCGTCAGCCGGCAGGCTCAGCACGAACCGCGCACCGCCGCCCGTCGCGCTTTCTACCGACAAATCTCCGCCCATCGCGAGAGCTAGCTTGCGCGAAATGTAGAGGCCAAGGCCGCTGCCGCCATCGCCGCTACGGCCAAGGCGTTCGAATTTGTTGAACACGCGTTCGGCCTGTTCGGGGCTGATCCCCTCGCCTTCATCCTCAATCGTGAGCCACGCCATCCCCGGTTCGAAGCCGGTTTCGATCCGCACAGTGGTTTGACCGGGGGTATAGCGGATGGCATTACCGATCAGGTTGAGCAGAATTTGCAGAACCCGGCGAAATTCGCCGACGGCAGGTGCTGCAGAATCCTCTGGCGGCAGGGCGAGTACGATGCCCCGCTCCTGCGCGCGGACGCCAAGAATTCCCGCCGCACGACGGGCGCAATCGGCAAGGTCGATCTGATCCGGTGCGGGCGCGAAGTTTTCGTCCTCCACCGTTTCGAGAACCGCAAGGTCTTCCACCAACGACAGCAAGTGTCTGCCGGATTCTGCAATGTCTCCGGCATAGCCGACGTAAGGTTCCGCAATTGGCCCGGCAAGACGCGTGCGGATGGTTTCAGCATTGGCGACGATGCGGTTGACCGGCAAACGCAAGGCTGGTGCAAGATTTTGGCCCAACAGCCCTTTCCAGTCAGGCGTCGAAAACACCGGCGGAGGTGGCGCGGACGATTCAACCTCTGGCTCTGCAAGTACCGTATCGGCGACCAGTAGCAGCTCGAAACCGCCCTTACGCAACGGCAGAAGCCGGGCGTTCCAGCGCCGGGCTGAGCCTTCGACCCTGACCACGGCGTCATCAAGCAGCCGCCAATGTAGCGGCTGATGGTGGTTGCTTCCCTCGACCGCAACGAGATCGGTCCAATAGCGACCGAAACCCTGCTGCACTGCCATCGACAATGACTGGAGATCCCGCCCATCGACGAAACCGGAGATGACGCGCTGTTCGGCATCAAGCACGACATGCGCCTCAGCCAACTGGCGCAGCAAGGCGATCTCATCCTGCCCACTTCCATCCGTTGCCCAAGCGCTGGCAGCAAGGTGCCATTCGGTGATGGCGATATGCGTGCTGCGGTCGTCAGGCGTTACGGTCGCCCGGAAGGACAACGGCTGCCCTTCGTCCTCGACCGCAATCATTGCAGTGAGGGCCAGGCTTTCGGCGCGGACCTTGCGCACAAGCGCCAGCAATGCAGGAATGGCTATCACCCCTGGATATGATCCACCGATGCGCATTTGCAACGCCGCCAGTGCCTCGTCAGCTTCCACGAGACGATCAGCCGCGTCTGCGCGGGCGCGGATTGGCCCTGCGGCGGTCATCTCAAGCCTGCATGTCCATCGGCGTGTCAGCCAGAAGTGCCGTCGCTCGCGCTGGATCGAGCAGTTTAATTCCGGCGGGTACAGCGATGTCCGGGTGAAGCGCTGAGAAAGTGGCGACCACGCCTTCGCGACGGACGTTGGCCGCTACGAGCGAGAGCGCAAGCCGAGGCATCTGGCTTTCAGTTGTACACATGATCGCCGTTTCCCGGGCAAGTCCGGCATTGGCGGCAAGCCCGCTGAGGAACAGCGCAGCACCAGCGTGATCAAGTTTTAGCATGGCGGACCGATCAGGCCCCAGCACGGAAATGATGTGATTGAGCAGGTCGAGCCGCGAGGCTGCGACAGCACGGCGCTGTCGAAGGGTGATTTCCGACATTTCCGCTGCGGCTTTTCCGGCTGCGTCCTCGCCAACGTAGGTTTGCATCGTTGCCAGCGCAATTTCGTGGAGACTGGTCGGCAGCTCGGCCAGTGGTATCTGCATACGCCGCACTTGCTGGCCGAAGCGGGCCTGCGCGGCCAGCAAATTCATGCCGCGCGCAGCAAGATCTGGATCAGCCGAGGCAATCACATCCTGCAACAGCGGCGTGAGTACGGGGTCTATCCCGAGGCTTCCGTGCAACTTTTCCGTCAATTGCCATTCCACCGCCAGCATGTGGAGATGGTAAAGAAGAGGCTGTCTCGCTGCGAGCATTTCGGCAAGGCCCGGCCCGGCCTCGCGCGCCCATGCAGCCGCATCGGCATGGCCTGCTGCCTCACCCATCGCCTGCACAAGCTGACGTGCCACATCTGCAAGCATCCCGCGCACGCGTGCGATGATTTCGTCGCTGAAGATCGAACGATCATCGTTCTGCAGCAGATGGCGAAGAATCGGCCCCATGTGGAGCATCGCCTGATCCGCATGGAACAAGTCCTGACGCAGCAAACCCTCGATCGTTTCAGGATCGGTGCCCGCAGTTGTTGTTCCAGCAGAAGCAGTCATGGCCATGTGAAGCTCTTACTGCCGAGTGGTTAACTGCTGGTTAGGCGCAGGGGGCGTCGATGGTCCCGTTTCGGGCAGAATTGTGCCGAACTGGAGCGTCAACAGACAGGTGCCAAACAAGGCAACCACAGCCAGAGCAACAGCTGCGTCAAACGGCAAAAACACAGTTGCAAAAGCCAGCAACGCAGCAAGGACGGATCGATCGGACAACCAACGCGCCCAAACATGGTTGGGCAGTACCAGCGCGACCAGCCTGGCCCCGCCAATCAGCAGCAGCGGCGCAAAAAAGTTTGCGCCGGGCGGGATCGAAGGCATGTCTGGCAGTTCACTGCGCCAGCCTGCCAAAGTGACCAATCCGACGTCGATCAGCAGTTGGAACGCCCCCACACTCCGCCGGGCGATGCCGGAAGCGAGCAGCGAATCGCTCTCCACTTGCCCCAGCAGGCTGGCCATCCGTTCAAACAACCAAGCAAAGCCCAGCAGCACGAAGCCGACCGCAAAGCTGCCTAGCCACCCCACTCCGCCGCCCAGCAGACCGAGCGCCCCGGCGGCAAGGCCGACCAGTGCCGGGCGTGTGCCAGCATGGAGAATGGCGGGGCCGAACCGATTTACCACTGTTATTGCCAGTTGCTCGCCAGGCGTTGCTACGCCCGACCCAGCAAAGCGCGTGTGGAGGCGAAGCCAGCGCCGTTCGGCCAAGTGTGCTTCATCCTCGTTGCGCAGGATACTCCACCGCCCATCGTCCAATAAGGAGGTGGGAATATTGCGCAGCGCGATCCGGCCCTGAATGGCCAAGCGCAGAAGTGCCGATTGTGCGTTCCATTCGGGCGGCAAATCGGCCAGCCCCGCAGCAATCCGTCCCGGAAAGCGCATGGCAGCTGCGAAGGCATGGTTGATATCGATTCGCTCAAAACCCAGCGGCAACGCGGTTTCCACCGGCAAAGTAAGGATCACCGGCCCCACTTCGATCAATTCGCGCATAGCATCTGGCATAGCCAGCAGTCCGTCGCCCAGCACTATCACGTCGTCTTCAGGTGCCAGCAGCGGCACCAGAGCGCGTGGCGTGGCAACGACATGAAACTGCGCGCCACCTGCTTCGGCAAAGTGTTGGAGCGTGACGAGTTCGCCGCTGATCGCCTCAGCCATGACGACGATTCGCCGCACACCCAGCGATAGTGCAAGGCCAATTTGATGGCGCAGCAGCGAACGCCCGCCAATCGGCAGGTACCCTCGCAAGCTGCCCGGATCGTTCCCGGCGGCTTCAATCAGCGATAGAACTGCGACCCGCACGCGGCTGCCTCCTGAACGGCCATCGTAGGGGTTGGGGGCTGCGCTGCCAAGGCGGCAGCGAAACTTGTCAGGACTCTATTGCCAGATCATCGAGAATCTGGCGCAGGCGACGCAGCACTCCGGGATTGCCAGGCACCGTTTCGACGGCCTCTTCGGCGAGCACGAGCAAGCTGTCGGCGTGAAAGCTCGCAGCCAGTCCTTTTAGCCGCATTGCAGCAACCTGCCAGTTTCCATCGCAACGCGCACGTGTCAGGAGGTCGATATGATGCTCGGCACTTTCGATAAACGCTGCGCGCAATTCGCGCACCAGATCAGGATCGTGCCCTGCGGCAGCGGCGAGATTGGCGTCGAGTGAAGCACCTTCGTAGGCCATCAGAATGGGCTACGCGGCGAAGTGTTAAGGCAGGGTTTATGACCTTGCCAAAAACGTGATATGCATGATCGCATGAACGGGGGAACACGGATCATTCCGATTGAGGGCGCCGAAACAGGTGCCAGTGCAACCGATTCTTTCGAGGCAGCCGCCACGGAAGACTCGCTCCTGCTGGGGCATGACACGCAGGTAGATCCTTCACCCGGAAGATATTCTTCAAGCAGCGATGATGCGTGGGAGGAAGAGGCGCTCTCCTCTTCTACCAAGCCGCGCGATTTCAGTTGGTTGCCATTCGCACTTGCAGGACTTTTGATTGCGGCGTGGACGGGATTTTTCGCCTGGGCAGTAGTCCTGAATCAGCGCGAACCAACCTCACCCGATCAGTGGGTCTGGTGGATCGCACAATGGTCAGGTCCGGCGTTGCTCGTCATGATCGTGCTCCTGCTGGCAATGCGCACGAGCCGCCGCGAGGCGAACCGTTTTGCCGATGTGGCGCTTTCGCTCTCGCGCGAATCCAGTCAGCTTGAAAAACGACTGGTATCAATCAACACTGAATTGTCTCTGGCGCGTGATTTCATCGCAGCGCAAGGTCGTGATCTCGAAACGCTGGGCCGCGTGGCCGTTGATCGCATTTCGTCGAGCGCCACACGGCTGGATGAACTGGTTGGGCGCAATGGCACTCAGGTGGACCGTATCGCAGAGGTATCATCCGCCGCGCTCGACAATATGGAGAAACTGCGCGGACAATTGCCGGTGATTGCCAACGCCGCCAAGGATGTAACCAACAATATCGGCAACGCTGGCCGCACGGCGCACCTGCAGTTGGAAGAGCTGGTTTCCGGTTTTCAGCGGCTCAATGAATTCGGCCTTGCGAGCGAACGTCAGGTCTCCTCGGTGCGCGAACGCGTCGAAAGCTCGATTGCCGCATTTTCCAAGGCTTCGGAAGACTTGGCAGCGCTGGCCGAGGAGCGGTTCCGTGAACTTGCCCGCAGCAGCGCCGAACAGGCCGGTCTGATGCAGGAATCCGAGCAAGCCGCACTCGCAGCTTGGCATCAACGCAGCGAAGCGCATGTGACGGCGCTGCGCGAGGCGCTGGCCCGGCTTGCTGCGGATCATGAAGCGCTGCTGGCGCAGTCAAGCGGGCAACTGGGCCGTTTCGAAGAGGCGGCGCGCGCACTGAGTACGAGTTTGGGTGATGATGTCCGCGATCTGGATGATCAACTGTCACGCCGGCGCGCATCGGCAGAGGCGAGCGCGGCGCAGCAGCGGGCCAGCCTTGAACGACGGCTTGGCGAAATTGACGATGCCATCGCACATCGCCGCGTCGCGATGGAAAGGGCGGCTGCTTTGGCTGCGGACGGTTTGGCAGCCAAGCTTGCCGAGCTTGACCTCGCGGTTGAAGCCCAGCGCAATCTGCAAGCCGCCGAGGCGGAAGAACTGGCAAAACGGTTTGACGAAATTGGTCATAAGGTGAGCAACTTTACCGCGCTTCTTGCCAGTTCAGGGGAGAGCGGCGTGGCTGCAGCAGCGACCATCGAGACTTCGATTGTCGCGCTCAATGGCCGGCTTGGCGAGATGCGTCATGCACTGTCGGGCACGGATCTGGAAATCGGCGAACTTACGGATTCAGCCGTGCGGTTGCTCGAACTGATCCAGGCGGGCAGCGATCACACCCGAACGCAGATGCCCGAAGCGCTGCGCAGCACCGAAGCCGGGCTAAAGGGTCTGGAGGACAGAGTATTCACGTTGCGCGACACACTGCGTGAGGCTGGCGACGGTGGACGTGACCTTTCCGAAAAGGTTGGAACTGCTCGCGGAGAGGTTTCTGCCACGATCAAAGAACTGGCAAAGGCGCAGAAGAGTCTTGCCGAGCAAGCAGAAGAGCGTGAGGCACGGATCGCAACGTTGCGCGACATGCTGGCAATGGCCAAGGCCGAAAGCACTGTCCTTTCAGAAGAAATCGAACTGAGGGTATCGGGTGCAATTGCCCAACTCACCGATGCCGCAGGCAAAGCTGGCGAAGAGCTGCGCGCAAGCACAGCTGGTGAAGTGGAAGCGATTGCTGAGCGGTTGGGCGAACAGAGCAGTGCAGCCCTTGCCAAGGTGCTTCAGGGCCGCGCCGCGGAACTTATCGGCAGGCTGGAAGAAGCCATCGACGCCGCCGCATCAGCGAGCCGCGAGACCGCGATCCAAATGCGCGACCAATTGACCAAGGTCGATGAATTGGCTGGAAACCTTGAATCCCGTGTCAACCGCGCGCGAGAGAAGGCAGAGGAGCAAGTCGACAACGACTTTGCCCGCCGCGCTGCGCTGATCACAGAATCGCTGAACTCGTCGTCAATCGATATTGCCAAGGCGCTGTCAGTCGATGTTTCGGAGACGGCATGGGCATCGTATCTGCGCGGTGATCGCGGCATCTTCACCCGCCGCGCTGTGTCCCTGCTGGAAAACGCCGAAGCCAAAGCCGTGCAATCGCACTACGAGGCAGAGAGCGAATTCCGCGAGCATGTGAACCGCTACATCCACGATTTTGAATCGATGCTGCGACAGTTGCTTTCTACGCGCGATGGCAATGCTCTGGGCGTCACCCTGCTCTCTTCCGACATGGGCAAGCTCTATGTGGCGCTGGCGCAAGGAATCGAACGCTTGCGAACCTGATCACTCTTGTGCGGTCAGTTCACGAACGCGTGCGGAAACCCTGCTTAAATCCTTGGAAAACTTGGCTTCTTCCTCTGCTCGACCATGGTCCTGCAATCGCAGTAGATAGCTTGGGTGCGTGGTGATCCACAGTTCACTGCCGTCTTCCAAAAGGTGTGGCTCCCCCCTAACCTTCTGGACACTCACCGTCTTTCCCAGCAAGCTGCGCGCCGCGCTGGCGCCAAGAGCGAGAACGACACGGGGCTGGACCAGCGCGCGTTCCGCATCAAGCCACCAGCGGCACATATCGATCTCCCCAGCGGTGGGGTTTTGATGCAGGCGCCGCTTACCCTGTGCCACAAACTTAAAGTGCTTGACCGCATTGGTGACGTAAGCCCGATCCTCGACAATGCCTGCCGTCTTCAGATGAGTGCGGAGAAGCTGCCCGGCAGGGCCAACGAACGGACGCCCTTGCGTTTCCTCAATGTCGCCCGGCTGTTCGCCGACGATCATCAGTGAAGCAGCGCGCGGCCCCTCACCCATGACCGAACGCGTACCGTTGCACCCGATCTCGCATCGACGACAGGCAAGAAGAGCATCGCTGACGGCCTTGAGGCTTTTCGGACGCTCGCCAAAATCCTGCTCGCCTGCTTTGACCATTTGGGCTTCGCGGGCCTGTGCCCCGGCAATAAGTCCGGGAATCAGTGCCGCCTCGGGCATGTTCTTCCAGTATTTGCGAGGCATTTCCTTGAGCATGGCCCCGATCTTCAGCCGTGCCGGATTGAAGATCGACGCATAATAACCGCGCCACAGCGCCTCCACCGGATCGCCGGATGGTGCATCGTCGCGGGTTGCGGGCGGGCCTTCCTGCAAAGTGTCGCCGTCCCAATGGAGCGTGCCGCGTGGGGTGAGGATCGTCCAGCGCATGGTGGTGAAACGGCGCGTGAAGAAGCCCGCATTGGCGCGCAAAATGTGATGCTCCGGTTCGAACTGTAGCGCGACGATTACGGTGTCCGGTCGGCGTCAATTTTGATGGCCGATAGGTGGCCGCGCCGGTTGGTGAATTCTGGCTACCATTTGCTGTTGCG
>NZ_NCII01000087.1 GCF_002256775.1 Novosphingobium sp. 17-62-19
GGATCTCGACATGATCATGGGCTGCGCATCGAACAAGGCAGACCTGTGCGGAACGCTGGCCGATGTCGACACCGCGCTGGTGGACGAGGAATGCCGCGGCCTGCTCGATTCCGCGCGCCGCCTGAACGAGGCCAACCGCAAGGTGCGCAACCTGATTGCGGCGAACGTATCGTCGCGGCTGGAAATGCTGACCGGCAATTCGCAGCTTTATAAGGCGAATGCGCAAGTTCACCGGCTGCGCAGCGCATGAACCAGATTTTGCAGAGCGCCAAAATCGCAGTCTAACATCAAACACCTAACCGTCATCCTGAACTTGTTTCAGGATCCATTTTGCCAATCAAACTGCCGTTTCCGGCGAGGGATGGACCCTGAAACAAGTTCAGGGTGACGAACATGGAAGAGTAGGCAGTAGCGGACATCTCGATTTGGCACGGGGCTTGCTGAAGTCCTTCCGAAGCGTCGCAGACCAGCGACCGGAAGGACAGCCAAGTGAGTTCAGTCGAAAGTACCGGAACACCATTCGCCCCGGCCGCAGTCAGCGGTGCCGGGGCGAATGTGCGTTCGGCGATTGCCGGGGCGGCGCAGGCCACTGGCACCGACTTTGCCTATCTGATGGCGCAGGCGAAGCTGGAATCGAGCCTAGACCCTTCGGCCAAGGCACGCACATCAAGCGCCAGCGGGCTCTACCAGTTCACCAGCGGCACCTGGCTGCGCACGCTCGACAAACATGGCGCGCAGCATGGACTTGGCTGGGCGGCGGACATGATCGAGGGCGGCACGGTGCGTGATCCGGCGGCGCGCGCGCAATTGCTGGCGCTGCGCTTTGATCCTCAGATCGCGTCCGTAATGGCGGGCGAACTGGCGGGCGAGAACAGCGAATATCTGAGCGGCGTGCTGGGCCGTGCTCCCGATCATGCCGAGCTTTATGTCGCGCACTTTTTTGGTGCCGAAGGGGCGGGGAAGTTTCTTTCGGCGCTGGCCAGCGATCCATCGCAGAGCGCTGCCGGGATTCTGCCAGCGGCGGCGGCGGCGAACCGCTCGACCTTCTACGGGGCCAATGGCGCACGTTCGGTGGGCGAAGTGATGGGCGTGATCCGCGCCCGCATGGCACGGGCCAGCGACAGTGTAGGCGGCGAGGACGCCTTGCAGCGGGCAGCAAGCATGGGCGTGACGCCTGCAAGCGCCGCAGCACAGCAACAGTTCACTGGCGGGCCAATCGCGCGTGAGTTTCAGGGTGCGGCGGCAGCGGGCGGCAATTCTTTGCCCCAGGGCGGCAGTTCGATGGCCGATACGCTACGCCAGACTTTTGCGTTGAACGAGGGCGGTTCTGCCCCGGCCCACGTCAAGCAGGCCTACGGCCGCCTTTCGGCACTGGGGCTTTAAGCGATGTTCAAGCGCTTTGCCTCTCCTGCTGCATTTGCCTTGCCCGGCGGCATTCTCACACTGATCGTGCTGATGGTCGTGCCGATCCCGTCGATCCTGCTCGACGTGTTTTTCGTGCTGAATATCGCGCTGTCGGTGGCCATTCTGATGGCGGCGATGAATGCGGAAAAGCCGCTCGATTTCTCGTCATTCCCCTCGGTCCTGCTGTTCGCCACGCTGTTGCGCCTTGCGCTCAACGTGGCGTCCACGCGCATCGTGCTGGTCAACGGGCACGAAGGCGGCGCGGCGGCGGGCCATGTGATCGAGGCGTTTGGTGCATTCCTGATCGGCGGCAACTTCGTGGTCGGCCTGTTCGTGTTCATGATCCTGATGATCATCAACATGGTGGTCGTCACCAAGGGCGCAGGCCGCGTTTCGGAAGTCTCCGCGCGGTTCACACTCGACGCCTTGCCCGGCAAGCAGATGGCGATCGACGCCGATCTGGCCGCAGGTCTGCTGACGGGTGACGAAGCCAAGGCACGCCGCCGCGAAGTGGCGACTGAGGCCGATTTCTACGGTTCGATGGATGGTTCGTCCAAGTTCGTGAAGGGCGATGCGGTTGCCGCGCTGCTGATTTTGGGCGTCAACATCATTGCCGGCTTCTGCCTCGGCATGATTACCCACGGGTTGACTGCCACGCAGGCGGCTGAGTTTTACATCACACTGGCCATCGGCGATGCGCTGGTGGCGCAGGTGCCATCGCTGCTGCTCTCGATTGCGGCCGCCACCATCGTCACCCGCGTATCCGACAGCCGCAACCTGACCGACCAGATCAGCGGGCAGTTTGCCAACCCGGCAATCTGGCTGCCGGTGGCGATCATCATGGGCGCGATCGGCGTGATCCCGGCCATGCCGCAGACGATCTTCCTGCCCGCAGCAGGCCTTGCCGGATGGCTGTGGTGGGGGCTGAAGAAACGTGCTGCGCGGCCTGTGCCGGTGGTGGTCGAACCTGTGGCCGCCATCGATCCGGGCCGTATCACGCTCGACGATGTCAGCGACCACACGTTGGTCACGGTGGAAATGGGCTATGGCCTTGTCCATCTGGTGGACGAACGGCGCGGATCGCCGCTGGTCGCGCGGATCACCGGGGTGCGCAAGCAACTGAGCCAAGGCTTCGGCTTTATCGTGCCGCAGTTCCGCGTGCGCGATTCGCTGGAACTGGCGCCCAATACCTATCGCGTGCTGCTGGGCGGCGTGCCGATTGCGGTGGGTGATATGCGCCCCGAAAAGGTGCTCGCCATCGATGCGGGCGAGGCCAATCCCGATCATGGGCTGCGCGGTGAGGCGACCCGCGATCCCAGCTTTGGCTGCCCTGCCATCTGGATCGAACCGGCGCAGCGCGATCTGGCGATTGCCGAAGGGTTCCTGACGGTCGATGCCAGCACGGTCATTGCCACGCATCTCAATCAGGTTCTGGGCGACCGGCCATCGGCACTGCTTGGACCCGACGAGGTCAAGTCGATCCTCGAAGGGGTGAAGGACCGTTCGGCGGGGCTGATCGAAACGATCCATCCGCAGCCCATGTCTCTGGGTGCGCTCACCCGCCTGTTCCACGCCCTGCTTGATGACGGCATTTCCATCGCGCACCCGCTGCCGATCCTTTCCGCGCTCAGCCAGGCCTTGCAGCAGACTACCGATCACGAACGGCTGATCGATCTCATGCGCGCCGATCTGGGCAACATGATCGTGGGCCGCGCGTGCGGGCCGAACGACCGCCTGCCAGTGGTTACGCTGGAAGCGGGCCTTGAGCAGATGATCGTTTCCGGGATGCACGATCCGGCCACCGGGCAGCCGGTGATCGAGCCGGATCTTGCGCGTGGGATTGGTGAGCGGGTCTCCGACCTGATCGCAGAACGTGGCCCCGGTGCGCTGCCGATTGCGCTGATCGTGCAACCGCGCGCCCGCCGCCCGCTTGCCAGCCTGCTGCGCCTGCGCGCGCCGAATTGCCTGGTGCTGTCCATTGCCGAACTGCCGCCGTCGCAACCGATCGAGGTGATTACCGTGATCGGCGGCGAGGCCCCCCAGTCTTCTCAGACCAACGCCACCCATGAAGAGCAGCCGACCCTTGAGGGAATTGCCGCATGAAACACGACCACCGCGGTTTTGCAGCCGCACGCGCCTACAAAAAAGATGAAACGGCAGACCGCATCCGGCGTTTCTTGCCGATGGTGAAGCGACTGGCGTGGCATGTCCACGGATCGGGTCGCGCCGGGATCGAACTGGAAGACCTGATTCAGGCGGGCCTTGTTGCGCTGACCGAATGTTCGCAACGGCATGACGGGCCGACCGAGGACGGCTTTGCCGCCTATGCCAAGCTACGCGTGCGCGGGGCAATGGTCGATCTGGTACGCCGCTCCACGCCGCTGTCGCGCTCTGCCACGGAACGGCGACGGGTGCTGCGCGAGAAGACGTCTATGCTGACCAACGAACTGGGCCGCCCGCCGAGCGATGCGGAACTGGCCGCTGCTGTGGGTCTGTCAGAACGCGAACTGGCAGACCAGAAGGCGGCGGATGAGCCGCTGCGTTTCGAGGCCATCGATGAGGCCTACTCCGACAGCAATGCCGCCTTTGCCGACGACCGGCCCGACAGCTTTGCGTTGCTGGCGGACGAAGAAATGCGCGAAGCCGTGGTGGCGGCGATCACCGACCTGCCGGAACGCTTGCAGGTGATCATCCAGCTCTACTTCGTCGAGGAACTGAACCTTGCCGAAATCGCTGAGGTGCTTGGCGTCAGCATCCCGCGCGTACACCAATTGAAAGCTCAGGCGCTCGACAAGCTGCGCGCGGGGCTGGGAGAGGGCTACGACATCCTGTGAATTATGATGCGTGTTCGCCGGTCAGGATCGGATCGCCAATGGTCATCTTGCGGCCGTCGGTGATGATCACCTTGTCACCCAGCTTGGCGAGCTTGAACAGGTTCTGCGCGAATTCATCGGGCACGCCAACGCAGCCGTTGGTGGCATAGCCTTTTTCGACCTTGCTGCCGTGGATCGCCACGCCATCGTTGGTCAGGCGCATCATCCACGGCATCGGCGCATCGTAGATGTTCGAGACGTGATCGGCGTCTTTCTGGGTGATCGGGAACACGCCGGTGGGCGTAGGCTTTTCGCCATAGCCTTTGAGAATGGCGGCTGCGCCGATTTCGTGGCCATCGCGGAACACCGAGATCACGCGAGCAGTGAGGTCTACCGTTACGACCAGCGGGCCAGTGGCAGGCGCGCGGGTTTCGTCCCAGTAGAACTTGCCGAACTTGATCGGCTCGTTGATCGGCAGGATCGATTTGACAACGAAGGGGCTGTCGACGGGCTTGGGCGCGGCGACTGCCGGGGGCAGGGCGGAAGGATCGGCAGCAGCGGTGACCATAGGTGCCGCTTCAGCGGTGCTATTGCCGAACAGCGTGCCGGCAATGTCCTGCCCCACGTTGAAAGCCAGCAGCGATGCAGCACCGGTGGCGAGCAGGCCCAGTGGCATCCGTACCCAGCTTTTGCTCCAGAGGTTCGTCTGCTTTTTCATCCTGCCTGCTCCTTTCGCCTTAAGGGTTAGGCATTAATGCAGGGCCTTGCGAGTCCCGATCTGACGGCGTCCCGCACAGGGACGGCAGTGGTTCAGCGGGTTACCGAACAGGGTTAACGCGCGGGAGGGCCAGTCTCCGCCATATTGCTTCGAGTGGGCCTTGGCCAAAGCGGGCGAGCCACCAGCGCGGCCACGCCAGCATCGCGGCCCAGCCCAGCGCGACGAAAGCGGGGAGCCATTGGCGCGGTAGTTCCGGCCCCAGCGCAAGCCCCCACCCGCTGAAGATCGCACCCATCAGCACTGTGGTGCCGATGTAGTTGGTGAATGCGCAGCGGCCTGCGGCCGTCAATCGCTGGCCGAGCCAGGTTGCCCGCACGAGCGGGAACAGCAGTACCAGCGCTGCCGCATAACCGAACGCTATGAACAGATGGGGCAGAGCCATGCCATGCTCGATTGCGGCGAACATGGCGCGCGGGGGCCAATCGTGTGTCAAGAGCCAGTGCAGCGCGAGCAACGTAGGCAGTGCCCCCAAGCCGATTCCGACCGTTGCAACTTGTTTCAACCGCTTGCGGGGCCAATCGGCAAACATGCCCAGCCGCAGCAGTGCCATCCCGGTCAGCATCAGCGGCAGAGTTTCGGTAAAGGTCGAAAGCGTGGTGGTCAGCGGTTGCAGCGCTGATTGTCCGAGTTTCAGACGCATGGCCTCGAAAAAGCCAGCGTTCAGAACCTTTGAGTCTTGCGCGACCAACGCTGCGATGCGGTCCATCATCGCGGCTTGTTCTGCCATGTCGGCGGCAGGCGCGACCCCTGCCAGTACGGCTTGTTCAGTCACCACGCCCGGCAGGTCGAGCAGAGCTTCAACCCCTTGAGAAAGCGCGTAGAATGGCAACGCGATGCCGAGCAGTTGCCGCGGCGAAAGCTGGCGGAACATCAAGGCACCAAGCCCGCATAGCGCATAGGAAAACAGGATATCGCCCCACCACAGCAGCGCGAAATGCAGGTAACCGAACAGCAGCAGCCACAGCAGGCGACGCACTTGCGCCATGTCAGGGGCAGCGCCCTGTCGTTCTGCTGCTTGGGCAAACAGCACCATGCTCGCCCCGAACAGCAGCGTGAACAGCGCGCGCATCTTGCCCTCGAACAGAACGAAGGCGAGCGCGAACCACCTGTCGGCGGCGGGTTCGGGGTAGGGAATGGCGGGCGAAAAGGTGGCCAGCGAAGGCCCCCAGAACCCGGTTACATTGATTGCCAGAATGCCCAGCACGGCCACGCCGCGCAGGAAATCCAGCGCCTCTATGCGGTTGGAAGGAAAGGTCTGAGGGGAAGTGTCCGGGGCCAAGCCCTTAAGGCTTTACCACCAGACAGGTGAACCCGCCAGACTTGAGCGCGGCGCAGGCCTTGTCTGCATCGGCTTGGCTACTATAACCGCCTGCAAGGAGGCGCGTGACGCTGCCCGATGGCAGGTCGATGCGGCTGCTTCCGTTGAGTTCGGGGCGTCCCTTGACCTTGTTCCACAACCCGTCGGCGTTGGATTTGACTCCGAACGCGCCTAGCTGGACGCGCCAATTGCCTCTTGCGGTAGTAGCTGCGGTCGCAGCCACCTTTGGCTTTGGCGCAACTATTTGCGGCTTGGCGGCAACAGGTGTGGGAACAGCCGGGTTCTTGCCCTGCGACATGGTTGTCGGGTTGGCATAGGAAGCGCCCGCAGTGATGACCGAAGGTGGCATATCTGCCCGTTCGAGCGCGCCACCTGGTACACTGGTGCGAATGGGCGCAGTTGGCACGGCTTTTACACCAAGATCGGCTGCAGCAAACTGCTCGCTCCGTTTGGCCTGAGACTTCTGATCGAGTTCCGAGGCGAGCGAAACGCCCATCTGCCGCTGTTCGAGCGGGATCATCCCGTCCATCGTGGCAAGGCCGCGCTTGGCCTGTTCCAGCCCGCTCGATGCCGAACGGCTCATCAGCGCGTAGGCGCGGACCCAGTCCTTGCCGACAACGTCGCCGTTAAAATGGGCAATCCCCAGGATGTACATGGCGCGCGGTTCCCCGCGCTCGGCCGAGGCCTGCAGGAAAGGCACTGCATCTGCCTTGCGATTGTCCTGAAACAGCAGCAGGCCCAGCGTGTCTGCCGCTTTGATGTGGCCGGATTGCGCCGCTTTGCGATACCATGCTTCGGCGCGCTTCAGATCCTGCGGAACGCCTTTGCCCAGCTTGTAGGCCTGGCCCATGTTGAACTGCGCATCGGCATCGCCCTTGGCCGCAGGGCCGAGCCACTCCTTGACCGCAGTCTCGTGTTCTCCGCGCGACCATGCGTCGACGCCGGCCTTGACGTCGGCCCGCGCGGCAGGAGCGGAAATTATCGTAGCAAGCGCCAGCCCAAGTCCCAGCGCTTTTGTCGTTGCAGCCGATTGCCTCAAATCGCTCATCTTCAAAATGCCCGTGCTGAAGAAAACAGTATTGTTCGTGTTGCAACCCACATCGGCCATCGTCGAACTGTGCAGTGCGACCGATTGCACCTGATATTGTTGGCCTATTTGCTTTGGGTTGCTTTCCGGCAAGTATAGTCAACGAGACGTTAGCGAAGTCTTAGCGCGACTTCACAGTATCGTCTTCATCTTTCCTTGCGGCTGTGCGGTGCAGGGCGATCATCGATAATCCGGCCTGTTAACCAAAATTTCAACCCGATCTGCGAATCCACTGTCCAAGAGTTTGTGATTTTCAGGGGATTTGGCTTTGCGCGTACTGGCATTGGCATCGCAGAAGGGCGGTTCGGGCAAGACCACCTTGTCCGGGCACCTCGCCGTTCAGGCCCAGCGGGCAGGGGCAGGCCCGGTGGTTTTGATCGACATTGATCCGCAAGGCTCACTGTCGGACTGGTGGAACGAGCGCGAGGCCGAATTCCCGGCCTTTGCGCAGACTACCGTTGCGCGGCTGGCCAGCGATCTTGCGATCTTGCGTCAGCAAGGCTTCAAGCTTGCGGTTATCGATACGCCGCCAGCAATTACCATGGCAATCCAGTCGGTTATCTCGGTGGCTGAACTGATCGTCGTGCCGACCCGCCCCAGCCCTCACGATCTGCGCGCCGTGGGTGCCACCGTCGATCTGTGCGATCGCGCCGGAAAGCCTTTGATCTTCGTGGTCAATGCCGCAACGCCCAAGGCCCGCATCACGGCCGAGGCTGCTGTCGCTCTTTCACAGCATGGCACGGTTGCACCGGTCACGCTGCACCAGCGCACCGATTTTGCTGCTTCGATGATCGATGGCCGCACGGTGATGGAAGTTGATCCCAATGGTCGGTCCGCCGCGGAAGTGACGTCGCTGTGGACGTACATTTCC
This sequence comes from Novosphingobium sp. 17-62-19, assembly GCF_002256775.1. Lineage (GTDB taxonomy): Bacteria > Pseudomonadota > Alphaproteobacteria > Sphingomonadales > Sphingomonadaceae > Novosphingobium. The sequence continues at coordinate 8,272 of NZ_NCII01000087.1, forward strand.
GAGCGACTCGAAAAGAACTTCCGCCGCACCGTCTTTGCCGTGCCGCAGCAGGCTGCTGTGATGCCCATGGCGGGCGCTCCACGTCCAATGGGCGGCTTTGGCCGCCGCGTTGTCGGCTCGTGAGGGGGCGGTTCGTGAGGGGGCGGTTCGTGATAAGGAGGCGCCTGTGATGAGCGCAGTCAAACCACTCGCATCGCTGTCGTCCGGCTTGCTTGCCCGCAAGGGTGCGGCAAAGCCTGCGATGCGTCCGCAGTTGCTCGTCGGATCGGGCGAGGCCATTCCTGCGCTCACGCGTGAAGAGGCCGATCTCAACGATCTGGGCTGGAATGATCTGGGCGAGGCTGATGCTGCCCAGACCGAAAAACCGGTTGTGGTTCAGCAGCAGGAAGCTCTGGCTCAGGCCGTTGCACCCTACGAATCGGAGCCTGTGCCCCGCCGCCGCATGAAGGCTGGCAAGGAAGTGCGCTCTGCACTGCACGAAGGCCGCAAAGCTGCCTTCACCCTGCGCCTCGATCACTACCGCCACTTGCGCCTGCGCCTTGCTTCCACGCTTGAAGATCGCAGCGCACAAGCCGTCGTGACCGAAGCACTTGATCGCTACCTCGCAGAATTGCCTGAAGTCGAAGCTCTTGCCCGCCGCGCGGTTGGCCAGAACTGAGCCTTTCGAAGGAACCTTTGAGAATGAGCATCCGCCTTTCCGCTTTCGTCCCAGACCGCACTACGCGCCTGATCGTGTCCACTGCGCTTGCTGCAGGCTTGCTCACCGGCTGCGGATCGGCGGGTGAGAAGCCCGGAAAGATTGCATCGTCGGCCCACTCGGCGCTGGAAAAGGGTGATGCCGAAGCGGCCATCGGCAATGCCGAGAAGGCCGTTCTGGCCGATCCGCGCAATCCTGCTTACCGGGTGCTGCTGGGCAATGCCTATCTCAAGGCGGGGCGCTTTGAATCCGCACGTCAGGCTTATGATGATGCGATGGAATTGGGCGAAGACAGCAGCCGCACCGCGCTGAGCCTTGCGCTGGCCGATCTCGCACTGGGTCTTAATTCCGAAGCGATCGATACGCTCAATTCCTACCGCGATACAGTTGCGGCTTCTGACTACGGCCTCGCGCTGGCGCTGGCAGGGCAGCCTGCCCAAGGAGTCGCTGTCCTGAGCGACACCCTACGCAGCGGCGACAACACCCCAAAGGTGCGCCAGAACCTTGCGCTGGCCTATGCGCTGAGCGGTCGCTGGCGCGAAGCCCGCGCGATGGCCGCGCAGGACGTCCCTGCCAACCAGCTTGGCGATCGTATGGAACAGTGGGCGTTGATGGGCTATTCAGACAGCAGCCGTGGGCGCGTGGCCAGCCTGCTTGATGTGCCGATGCGCGCCGACAAGGGCCAGCCTGCCGCACTCGCGCTGGCAAACTTCCCGGCGACTGAACAGCTTGCGGCTGAAGCTGCCACACGTGCTGAACCCGCTGCGCTTGCCGCTGCTCCTACGCTGGCTGAAGCTGCGGTGCATGAACTGCCTGCGATGGATGAGCATGAGGCACCTGCCCCGGCTTTGGCTGATTCGTCTTCGCAGTCCAAGCCTGTGCAACTTGCGCTGATCGACCTGCCGCCGTCACAGCCCTCACCGGCGAGTACGGTTCAGTTTGAAGCCCAACCTATGGTGCAGGCGGTGAAGCGCAAGGCGCCAGCAAGGCGCGCAACCGCGCCGGCACCAGCTCCAGCACGCACTGCAAAACCGGTGGCTGTGGCCAGTGGTGGCACGCACCTTGTCCAGCTCGGGTCCTTCGCGACTGCTGAAGGCGCACGTCGCGCATGGCGTCATTACACTTCGCGCAATCCCGGCCTTAAAGGCTTTTCCAACGTGACCACGCAGGTCACTGTGAACGGCAAGCAATACTGGCGCGTGCAAGCAGCGGGCTTTGGCGGCCAGGCATCGGCAAGTTCGATGTGTGGATCGGTCAAGGCGCGTGGCGGCACTTGTCTTGTGCTGCGCGGCAATGCCCCCGGCCAGCAGCGCGCCGCTGAAACGCGCATGGCCAAGCGCTGATTCATCCAACTCGTTGAGAGTGAAGCAGGGCGCGGGACCATCGGGTTCCGCGCCCTGCGCCGTTCAAGAGACTTGATTTCCGCCCTTGAACAGCGCGGTGACGCGGCCTTCCACCGGACGCCGGTCAAATGGAGTGTTGCCAGCGGCAGCTTCCATCTTGTCTGAATTGACGATCCAAGGACGTACCGGATCGACCACAGCGATGTCCGCTTCAGCGCCCACGTCCAGCCTTCCAGCGTCAACACCCAGCAGCTTTGCCGGATTGGTCGCCAGCAGTTCGAAGGCGCGGCCCATGCCGATTATGCCGTCGCGCACGAGAGTCAGCGTCAAGGGTAGTAGCGTTTCTGCACCTGCCATGCCGGGTTCGGCGTCGGCAAAGGGCAGGCGCTTGTCTTCTGGCCCGCGTGGATCGTGGCCCGATGCAATCACGTCGATCGTGCCATCGGCAATCGCTGCGATCACCGCCTTGCGGTCTGCATCCTGACGCAACGGGGGTGAAAGGCGGCAGAACGTGCGGAAGCCCACCAGTTCGAGGTCGGACAAGATGAAGTGCGCAGGCGTTACCCCCGCCGTCACCCGCACGCCCCGTGCCTTGGCCGCGCGCACCAGATCGAGCGCGCGCGCCGTCGTTACCTGCCGGAAATGGATGTGTGCGCCCGATAGCTCGGCGAGAGCAATGTCGCGCGCCACGGCCAATGCCTCGGCTTCGGCAGGCGCGCTTGGCAGGCCAAGCCGTGTTGCCACGTCGCCTGCTGTTGCAACCGCGCTGCCGGTGATCCCCGCATCCTCGGCGTGTGTGACCACGACCAGCCCCAGCATCGCGCAATAGCGCAGAAGCCGCAGCATCACGCCTGAATCGCCGATCCACCCGCGCCCGGTCGCGACGGCCTTCGCCCCCGCATCGCGCATCAGCGCCAGTTCAGCGAGTTCCGAACCCTCCAGCCCGCGCGTGGCGGCGGCCAGCGGGTGGACCCACATGTCAGGCTTGCCCGACTGTGCGGCAAAGCGCACCCGCGCCGGGTGGTCCAGCACTGGCCCCTGATCGGGCATCAGGGCTGCGCGCGTGATCCCGCCGAAGTGGAAGGCGGGTTTGTCGATGGCGAAGACGCCCAGATCGACCAAGCCGGGCGCGACCAGTTTGCCACCAGCGTCGAACACTTCGTCGCCGTCCCGCGGGCTGACATCGCCCAGCGCGACGATCCGCCCTTCCTCGCAGCGCAGCGCGCCGTTGACAGGCTCGCCCGAACCCAGCACCAGCTTGCCGCCGGTAATCGTGAGAGGCCGCGCGATCATGCTGCCGCTCCTTCTGCTTCCCAGCCCGAAACGCCGCGCGTCCGGCGCGTCAGCACTTCAAGGCAAGCCATGCGGATTGCCACGCCCATCTCCACCTGCCGCGTAATCAGGCTGCGGGTGGGATGATCTGCCACGGTCGAATCGATCTCGATCCCCCGGTTCATCGGCCCCGGATGCATCACGAAGGCATCCGGCTCGGCCTTGGCCAGCCGCTCGGGCGTTAAACCATAGAGGTGCCGATATTCGCGCGGGGAGGGGATGAACTGCCCGGACATGCGCTCCTGCTGCAACCGCAGCATCATCACCACGTTCGCGTCCTTCAGCGCCGCGTCGAAATCATACACCGGCGTCACACCCATCGCCTCAACCTCGGCCGGCATCAGCGCAGGCGGCGCACAGACGCGCACATCGGCACCCAGCGCGGTCAGGCTCAGGATGTTGGACCGGGCCACGCGGCTGTGCAGGATGTCGCCGCAGATCGTCACTTTCAGCCCGTTGAGGTCAGAGCCGATGGGAAGCCCCAGAGCGTGCCGCATGGTCAGCGCATCCAGCAAGGCCTGCGTCGGATGCTCATGCTGCCCGTCCCCTGCATTCAGCACCGGACAATCGACCTTCTCTGCAATCAGCCGAACCGCGCCGCTGCTGGCATGGCGGATCACGATGGCATCGGCGCGCATGGCGTTGAGCGTCATGGCCGTGTCGATCAGCGTTTCGCCCTTCTTCACGCTGCTGGTGGCGGCGTGCATGTTCACCACGTCCGCGCCCAGCCGCTTGCCCGCAATTTCAAAGCTCAGCAGCGTGCGCGTGGAGTTTTCGAAGAAGGCGTTGATGATCGTCAGCCCGCCCAGCAGATCGACCTTCTTCTTCGGCTGCCGGTTCAGTTCCACCCACTGCTCCGCCTCGTCGAGCAGATAGAGGATTTCGTGGCGCGCAAGCTGGCCGATGCCGGTCAGGTCACGGTGCGGAAAGGCGAGGCCGCCCGCTGGATAGCGGCCTGCTTGAGGAAGGTTTGGGCTTTGCATTGAAACCAGTTCCCTAGAGTGCAGGTGCCTTGCGCTCAAGCGGTTTCCCGCTGGCTTTGCCGGGTCGTCCACAATAGAGTTGCGCGCATGAGCTTTGCCAAATCGGTCTGGAAGATCCTCGTCGCCATCAAGGACGGTCTCGTCCTGTTGTTCCTGCTGCTGTTCTTTGCCGCGCTTTATGCGGTGCTTTCAGTGCGCCCAGCCCCCGGTCAGGTGCAGTCAGGTGCACTTTATGTGCCTCTTGCAGGCGTTGTGGTTGAAGAGGCGAGCGACATTTCGCCCACCGCGTTCCTGTCTGGCCAGACTCCCGTGGCGGAATATACCGCCCGCGATCTGTCCCGCGCCATCACCGAAGCGGCAACGGACAAACGGATCAAGGCGGTCGTGCTCGATCTTGAAGCCTTCGGCGGCGGCGCGTCGGTCCACCTCAGCCAGGTCGGTGAGGCGATGGACAAGGTGCGCGCGGCCAAAAAGCCCGTGCTGGTGCGCTCGCTGATCTACACCGACGATGCGATGCAGCTTGCCGCCCACGCCAGCGAAGTGTGGGTCGATCCGATGGGCGGCGTGGTCGTCACCGGCCCCGGCGGCTCTCGGCTCTATTACAAGGGCCTGATCGACAAGCTGAAAGCCACCGTCCACGTGTTCAAGGTCGGCACCTACAAAAGCGCGGTCGAACCCTACATGCGCGCCGATATGTCACCCGAAGCGCGTGAAGCGATGCAGGGCGTCTATGGCGCGATCTGGCAGAACTGGCAGGACGAGGTGAAGAAGGCGCGCCCCAAGGCGGACCTTGCGCTGATGCTGACCGACCCTGAAAAGTGGGTGGCCGATAGCGGCGGCGATGCTGCACAGGCTGCGCAGAAATCTGGCTTGGTTGACCGCGTGGGGGATAGCGTGTCCTTCGGCAAGCGCGTGGCCGAACTGGTCGGCGCGGATGAGGACGCGGGCCTTGGCGGGTTCAAGTTCACCGAACTGCCCGTCTATCTGGCCGACAAGACGCCATCCAAGGCGGGCAAGGCCATTGCCGTGGTCACTGTGGCGGGCGAAATCGTCGATGGCGATGCTGGCCCCGGCACTGCCGGAGGGGATCGCATTGCCAACCTGATCGATGGCGTGACGCAGAGCGACGATTACGCCGGCCTCGTCCTGCGCGTCGATTCGCCGGGCGGCTCGGTCCTCGCGTCCGAACGCATCCGCAACGCGGTCGAACGGGTAAAGGCCAAGGGCCTGCCGGTTGCCGTGTCGATGGGCAGCCTTGCTGCCAGCGGTGGCTACTGGGTTTCCACCCCCGCCCAGCGCATCTTTGCAGAGCCAAGCACGATCACCGGCTCGATCGGCGTGTTTGCCGTGCTGCCCAGCTTCGAAAACGCGCTGCCGCAGATCGGCGTCACCACCGATTCGATCGGCACCACCCCGCTTTCGGGCCAGCCCGACATCCTCGGCGGCCTCAGCCCGCAAATCTCTGCCGTGCTGCAGGGACAGGTGGAACGCATCTACGACCGTTTCTTGGGTCTGGTGAGCAAATCACGCGGCAAATCATCGGCAGAGATCGACAAGATCGCCCAAGGCCGCGTCTGGGACGGCGGCACTGCCCGCCAGCTTGGCCTCGTCGATGAATTCGGCGGTCTGGA
>NZ_NCII01000088.1 GCF_002256775.1 Novosphingobium sp. 17-62-19
TGCCTTTTCAAGCCGATCACGCGCTCCGGCGGCAAGCGTCTTGCAGGCTTCGGGGTCTTCCAACGGCCTTGCCCCGCTCATCCGTTCGAACATGGCGCTAGCGGCGGGGTGGGGGGTAAGCAGGATGCCGCATTCGAGCGCTTCGACTTGCGCGAAGGTCTGGCGGAACATGGCAACGCGATCAGGGTGATCGGCAAAGCGGTAGGTGCCGAGTGGCAGGGCCGTCACGCTGTCGACATAGGTGACCGTGCGGCAGGCAGTGCCTTCGCAGGATTTCCAATGCCAGCTGGTCGATCCCTCAGTGTGGCCGGGTGTGGCAAAAGCCGTAAGCTTCAGCGGGCCGACACTGACAACATCGCCTGTGCGGATGATACGATCAACGCGGGCCTTGGGCGAACCGTGGATTTCCTGCACCTGCGGATCGGCAAGGCTGACCTTGCCGCTGCGGATCACCTTGGCCGCCTCCGCCGTGGCGGCGAACTTCGCGCCGGTAGCTTTTTGCAGCGCTGCCAGGCCGCCGATGTGGTCGAAGTGTTCGTGGCTCGAAACGATCCATTTCACGTCGCGCGGATTGAAACCCAGCCTGCGAATGCTGGCGACGACGTCTCCGGCGGTCTCCTCCATCCCTGCATCGATCAGCACGTGGCCGTCGGGCGACGTCACGAGCAGAATGGTGACGGCGCACGTGCCGACATACCACACGTTACCATAGACATGCGCGGGAGGTGCGAGGTCGGTGAAGGAGTCCTTGCCTTCGCACTGCCTGCGCAGTTCCTCGCCAGAAACGGCACCGGGATTTGCGGGCAGGGTGGCGGCGCTGGCGGCGAGCGCGAGGAGGGCGGTCATGCTCATGGCTTGCCCGTCTAGGCACCGCTTCACCGCAGTGCAACAGGCTGTCCTTTTTTACATCCCGCATACGCTTGCACACCGGGGCTTTTCGACTAATAGGACTCGCAATCCTGTCGCGGACGTCCGCGATCCCAGTACCTGATACCAATACCTAGTCGAGGGGGTATATTCATGGCGCAAACGCGCAAGGCACGGCCGATTTCTCCGCATCTCCAGATTTGGCGCTGGGGTCCGGCCATGCTGGTTTCGATCCTGCACCGCATCACCGGCAACGGGCTGGCGTTCGGCGGGCTTGGGCTTCTGCTGTGGTGGATCGGCGCTTTGGCCAGCGGGCCAGAGGCTTACCAGACATTCCTCGACTGGGTGTGGCTTGGCACCGGCGGTGGTTTGCAGACGGTCACTTCGGTGCTTGGCAAGATCGTACTTGTCGGCCTGACCTGGGCCTTTTTCCAGCACGCCGCATCGGGCATCCGCCACCTGATCCTCGATATCGGTGCGGGTTACGAGCTTGACACCAATGCGCGCTGGTCGAGCCTGACGATCGTTATCTCGATCCTCCTCACCATCGCATTCTGGGCTTTCGTGCTGCTGCGCTGAGCGCCGGCACGGATCGCATAGCAAGCTCACATCGCGGCTGACCGCCGTGGGCAACCTCGTCCTGATCACGTTCCTGATTGCCAGCCTCGCGCTGCTGCCGGACTACGGCTACGCCACGGTGCGCGGCTGGGTGGCGCGGCCACTGCCGTCCATCGCGATGATCCTGATCATGATCAACACCTTCACCCATGCCCGTATGGGCGTGCAGGTGATGCTCGAAGATTATGTCCACGAAGAAGGTGGCAAGATCGCGGCATGGCTGCTGGTCAATATCGTGCCCTTCGCGGCAGCCGCTTTTGGCATCCTTTCGGTTCTGCGCATTGCGCTCGGGGGCGCGTAAGACATGACTTCTACTCAGCCAGCCTACAAGATCATCGACCACACCTATGACACCGTCGTCGTAGGCGCGGGTGGTTCGGGACTGCGCGCCACAATGGGCTCTGCCCAGGCCGGCCTGCGCACAGCCTGCATCACCAAGGTCTTCCCGACGCGTTCGCACACCGTGGCGGCACAGGGCGGCATTGCTGCCAGCCTTGGCAACAATTCGCCCGATCACTGGACCTGGCACATGTACGACACCGTCAAGGGGTCTGACTGGCTGGGTGACCAGGACGCCATCGAATACATGGTGCGCGAAGCCCCGGCAGCGGTTTACGAACTGGAGCACGCAGGCGTGCCGTTCAGCCGCAACCCCGAAGGCACGATCTACCAGCGCCCGTTCGGCGGCCACATGCAGAACATGGGTGATGGCCCGCCGGTTCAGCGCACTTGCGCTGCGGCAGACCGCACCGGCCACGCCATGCTTCACGCGCTCTATCAGCAGAGCCTGAAGTACGACGCGGACTTCTTCATCGAATACTTCGCCATCGACCTGATCATGGAAAATGGTGAATGCCGTGGCGTGATCGCGCTGTGCATGGACGATGGTTCGATCCACCGTTTCCGCAGCCATGCTGTGGTGCTGGCAACTGGCGGTTATGGCCGTTCGTACTTCACCGCAACTTCTGCCCACACCTGCACGGGTGACGGCGGCGGCATGGTGCTGCGCGCTGGCTTGCCATTGCAGGATATGGAATTCGTGCAGTTCCACCCGACCGGGATCTACGGCGCAGGCGTGCTGATCACCGAAGGCGCGCGTGGCGAAGGCGGCTACCTGACCAACTCCGAAGGCGAGCGCTTCATGGAGCGCTATGCCCCGTCGGCCAAGGATCTGGCATCGCGTGACGTGGTTTCGCGTTCGATGGCACTGGAAATCCGCGAAGGCCGGGGCGTGGGTCCGCACAAAGACCACATCTTCCTGCATCTCGATCACATCGACCAGAAGGTGCTGGCCGAACGTCTGCCGGGCATCACCGAAAGCGGCAAGATCTTTGCAGGTGTCGACCTGACCCGCCAACCGCTGCCGGTGGTGCCGACTGTGCATTACAACATGGGTGGCATTCCCTGCAATTATCACGGCGAAGTCGTGACCATTGGCGCGGACGGCAATCCTGAAACGATCATTCCGGGTCTGTTCGCGGTGGGCGAAGCGGCCTGCGTTTCGGTCCATGGTGCAAACCGCCTCGGTTCGAACTCGCTGATCGACCTTGTCGTGTTCGGCCGCGCTACTGGCCTGCGTCTCAAGGAACTTATCAAGCCGGGCACCGCGCACAATTCGCTGCCCAAGGACAGCGCGGACATGGCACTTGGTCGTCTCGATCACTTCCGCCATGCCAAGGGCAGCTCGCCCACGGCAGAAGTGCGTATCGAAATGCAGCGCACCATGTCGGCTCATGCGGCGGTGTTCCGCACCGACGAGCTGATGGCCGAAGGCAAGGTCAAGCTGGCGGCGACCTATGAGCGGATGCAGGACATCAACGTGTCCGACCGTTCGCTGATCTGGAACTCGGATCTGGTCGAAACGCTGGAACTGGATAACCTCATCAGCCAGGCGGCTGTGACGATGCATTCGGCGCACAACCGCAAGGAAAGCCGTGGCGCCCATGCGCATGAAGATTTCCCTGATCGCAACGATGCTGAATGGATGAAGCACACTGCAGCCTGGTTCAACGGCTGGGGCGGCAAGGGTGGCGAGGTCAAGATCGACTACCGCCCGGTCCACGAATTCACGCTGACCGACGATGTCGAGTACATCAAGCCGAAGAAGCGCGTTTACTGATCCTGACGCTGGTCCAACAGGGCCAGCCGTTTGTCGAACAAGGCAAGATATGGCGCCGGGGTCTGGTACTCCGGCGCCATTCTTTTGTGCCGGGTTTACCGGCCTGCCGGGGAGGCAATGCGATGATGTTCGACAAGCGCAATGTGAAACTGGGTATGGTGCTGGGCGCGGGCTTGATGGTTTCAGTGGGGGCGATGGCGCAGGCTTTGCCTGAGGCACCTCCCACACCACCTGCACCTCCGGCCCCGCCCGCCCATCCGGTTCCACCAATCCCGCCGTCGCCACCTGCAATCGCCGAAGGCCATGCGCGCGTGGTCGTCGTCGAGCATCACGAAGGCGTGCATGGCGCAGCGCATGTCCGCACCGCTACCCGAGACGGCAAGACGTTCGTGTTAAAGACCCACACGCCGCTGTCCGACGAGGAATTCGAGCGCCGAATTGCCAAGGCAGAAGACGATCTTCCGCAGGTGCCTGAGCAAAGCCTACATCACAAAGAACACCGAATTGTCGTGGTCAAGGACAGCAAGTCCGGCGCAAAGACAGTGATTGACGAGGGGCGGATTGAACGCCACGCAATGGCCAAGGCGATCAGCGGTATCAGGTCTGCTCGTGCCGCAATTGCGGGCAATCGCGCGCTCTCCAACGAAATCCGCGCCGAAGTTCTTCGGGAACTCGACGCGGAAATCGCGAAATTGCAGGTCAAGAGCTGACGAAGTTACTGGGCTCGCTGCACCACCGGCCGGCTTTCAAAGCTGACCGACTGGTTCTTGTCTGATTTTCCAGCTTTTGCGGACTTTTCGTCTTTCTTATCGTCCTTGCGGTCCTTCTCGCGCGCTTCGGCGGCATCGCGGGCGGCGTGCACCGCAGCGGCATCTTTTGCCGTGGCAGCGCGGGCCGGGTAAGCACAGCCGCGCTGCTGGCCCACGCCTTTGAGGAAGGCGCGGCGGACTGATCCGGCGTAGATGGCTTCCTGCCATTTGCGTTGTTGCGCATTGGCACCGCTGATTTCACGGATGACGCCGCCGAACGGGATCAACGAACCAACTACCGATTTGGCAAGGCTGCCCATGTTGATCGTGGCATTGCCATCATCACGCGCCACATCGATGTCATCGCCCAGCACCATATCGAGATTGGCGATGGCCGCACCGATGGCGGGACAGCGCTTCATACCCGTAAGATCGTAAGGCTTTGCGCGCGCCGAAACGAGGATTTCGGGCACTTCGTCCTTTTTGATATTGAAGTCACTGAGCGGTTTTGTAGCCACATCGCCTACAGTCACCGTTTCCTGCGATACGGCGGTTTGCGCCGCCGCAGGATGGGCAAGTGCGAAGGTGCACGGAAGAAGTACTGCGAACCGGAGGGCGGTGCTTGGCATTGTGGAAGTCCCCTTTGCCGTTAAAACGCCACGCCCTGCCTTTCGGTTCCTCGACTTGCGCTGCGCAAATCAGAGCGCCTTGAACGTGTCGCACTGATCCTCGTTGGCTGTTTCCAGCCCGCGACGCAGCCATTCCATGCGCTGGGCGGAACTTCCGTGGGTGAAGCCTTCCTCTACCGGACGACGTCCTGCGGCTTTCATCAAGGTGTCATCGCCGATCTGGTGCGCCGCGCGCATCCCTTCCTCAACGTCGCCCGCTTCGATCCGGTCACGGTTCTTGCCCGCCCAAACTCCCGCATAGCAATCGGCCTGTAACTCAAGCGCTACTGAAAGTCGGTTAGCCTGGCTGGGGCTGCGCTGCTGCGCCTGACGCATTTGGGTCGATGTGCCAAGGACGTTCTGGATGTGGTGGCCATATTCGTGCGCCATCACATAAACTCGCGCGAAATCGCCGCCAGCCCCCATCTGCTGATCCATCTGCGTGTAGAAATCAGTGTCGATGTAGATGCCGTTGTCGGCGGGGCAATAGAACGGCCCCATCGCGCTTTGCGCCGCACCGCAGCCCGAATTGCCGTTCTGGGCATAGAACACCAGCTTGGGTGGCTGGTACGCAATGTTGGCTTGGGCAAACAGCGGCACCCACGTCTTGTTGAGCGAGGACAGCGCGTTGCAGCTTTCACGGCTGAATTCGTTGGCTGAGCAGCTTTCGGCCAGCGAGGTGCCGCCTGCCTGTTCCTGCTGGACCGGGCCTTGCGTTTGCACCTGCTGCAAGGTGCCGAGCATCTGCGCGGGATCGACTCCGAAAACCACCGCCGCAATCAGCGCGATCACAATCGATCCGCAGCCCAGCTTTCCGCCGCCGCCCATCGGGAACCGGCTGCCACCGCCACCGCGCTGGTCTTCGACGTTGATGGAACTGTCGAAATCGTCGAGCCGCATCGGCCTACCCCTCTTTTTGCACTTGCGACTGGACAAGCGGGAGGTGTCCCGCAATGCCAGTGCAATCAACCCATCCAGAAACCCCGGAGTAATCGAATGTTCCTGAAGGGCAAGTGCGCGCTTGTTACCGGCTCCACATCGGGCATTGGCCTCGCCTATGCGCGGGCCTTGGCAGCGGAGGGCGCCCACGTGGTGCTTAACGGCTTTGGCGATGCCGCCGAGATTGCCAAGTTGTGCGAGGAACTGGCTGCAACCAGCGGAGGGCGCGCGATTTTTGCAGCAGGAGACCTTACGAAGCGGGAGGGCACCGAGGCGATGGTGGCCACGGCTCTGGCAGAGTTTGGTGCGGTCGATATTCTTATCAATAATGCCGGGATGCAGCATGTCGCACCGGTGGATGAATTTCCGGTGGAGAAGTGGGATGCGATCATCGCGCTCAACCTGACATCCGCCTTCGACGCCTGCCGCTTGTGCATTCCGGGCATGAAGGCGAAAGGCTGGGGCCGCATCCTGTTTACCGCGTCTGCGCACTCTGTCACCGCATCGCCGTTCAAGGCGGCTTATGTCTCGGCCAAGCACGGCATTGCGGGCCTTACCAAAACTTTGGCGCTTGAACTGGCGACCCAAGGCATCACCGCCAATTGCATCAGCCCCGGCTATGTCTGGACGCCGCTGGTGGAAAACCAGATCCCCGACACGATGAAGGCACGGGGCATGACGCGCGAGCAGGTGATCAACGATGTGATGCTCGAACGCCAGCCCAGCAAGCAGTTCGTCCAGCCCGATGAACTGGCAGCGCTGGCGCTGTTCCTGTGCCGGGACGAGGCACGGAACATTACCGGGGCCAACTATAGTGTCGATGGTGGCTGGGTGGCGCAATAAGGGCGGACTTCCGCAGCTTTCGTAAACTCCTGTTCATCCAAGTGGGCTCAATTGGGAACTTGCGTCGCGCTGCTGCTTTTGAGAGCAAGGGTTGCGATGAGGCGTTTGGGGCTGGCGATGAAGCGTGCGGGAGTATTGCGGGGGGTGATGACCGGGGCACTGCTCCTCGGCGCACTGCTCGTGGTCGGCGCCCGACCTGCACCTAAACGCACCAACCCGCTCGAAACGGCGCTCAAAACGCATGTAGAGACGCTTGCCAGCGACGATTTCGGCGGACGTGAACCGGGGACCGAAGGCGAAACCAAGACGCTGCGCTATCTGGCGCGGCAGTGGTTTGACATCGGGCTGGAGGCAGGCACCAACATCCCCGGCAGCGGCTGGTTCGCGCCGGTGGAACTGGTTGCGCGCGAGCCAGTGCTTTCGCGCGCAACATTCATGCGGGGCAAGAAGCGTGTGGTTCTGCCCGCGGACAGCGTGTTCGTGGTGACGTCAGGTCTTCGCAGTCTGGTGCAGGATGCGCCGCTTGTTTTTGTTGGCCATGCCACCGGCAGCATGTTGGGGCGGGCAGAACTGGCGGGGCGCGTGGCCGTGATGCTCGACAGTCTGCCGCAAGGCAGCACTGGAGATGTCGCCGGAGATCGGGCGGGGCGGTTGCTTGATGCCGGCGCGCTTGCGGTTGTGACGGTGCTTGATGACGAGCGTGGGCTGGAGGATGTAATCGCGCGGCGGCGGCGCGCAGGCTATGCCGTAGCGGGTGAACGCCTTGGTAGCGAGATCGAGGCGTTTCTGTCTCCCGCAACGGCAGGCCTGCTTCTTGCAGGTGGCCACCATTCCACGCTGGAGCGACTGCGCAGCGATGCGAAATCAGCGACTTTCAAACCCTATGTGCTGGGCCTGTCGGGCACGTTTGAGGCTACGAGCGGCGAGACGAGGATCAACACGCACAACCTGATCGGGCGCATTGCGGGCCGTAATCCGGCGGCCGGGGCAGTGTTGGTCATGGCGCATTGGGACCATTTCGGCGAATGCGCCGCGCCTCCGGCCGAGGACCTGATCTGTAACGGCGCGATCGACAACGCTTCGGGCCTTGCGGTGATTACCGAAGCCGCGCGGGTACTGGCCAAGGGCAAGCCGATGGACCGCGACGTCTACTTCGTGGCGACGACGGGGGAGGAACTGGGGTTGTTGGGGGCGGTAGCCTTTGCCGAAAATCCCCCGATCCCGCTCGACCGGTTCGTGGCGGCGTTCAATGTTGACAGCACCGGGTTGGTGCCAGCCGGTGGGCCAATTGGCGTGGTGGGCAAAGGGCAGACGCGGCTTGACCCGCTGATCGCCGATGTTGTGCGGCGTATGAAGCGCAAGGTGGCACCGGGGGATGGCGCCAATGCCTATATCATGCGGCAGGATTCGTGGGTGCTGATCCAGCATGACGTGCCCATGGTCATGGTCAGCAACAGCTATGGCAACATGGAGCGGATTGAGCGCTTCATGGAAGACACTTACCACCGCCCGAGCGACGAGGCCGGAGCAACCATCGACTATGGCGGGATGGCCGACGATGTGAATCTGCAGGTCGAACTGGTGCGCGCCTTTGCCGATGCCAAGCGCTTTCCGTCGAAGGCATCGCCTGCGGATCAAAAGCGGGGTCAAACCCCCTAGCGCGCGGGCACCTTCCTGTTTACATGGGCCGCCACGAATCTCCCCGGACCTCAAGAAGTGGCACGCATCATGGATATCCCCCTCGGCCTTACATTCGACGACGTGTTGCTGCGTCCTGCCGAGTCGGACATCGTGCCATCGATGGCCGACACGCGCACGCGGCTGACCAAAGGCATCAGCCTCAACATTCCGGTCATTTCCTCGGCAATGGACACCGTGACCGAAGCTGACATGGCGATTGTCATGGCGCAGTTGGGCGGCATCGGCGTGCTTCACCGCAACCTTTCGATCGAGGAACAGTGCGCTGCGGTGCGCGCGGTCAAGCGGTTCGAGAGCGGTATGGTGGTCAACCCGATCACTATCGCCCCGGAAGCACCGCTGGGCGAAGCGCAGGCGCTGATGCGCCAGCACAAGATCAGCGGTATTCCGGTGGTCGAGGCTTCGGGCAAACTGGTCGGCATCCTGACGAACCGGGATGTGCGTTTTGCCGATAACCCGTTGCAGCCTGTGCGTGAACTGATGACGCATGAGAACCTTGCGACGGTTCAGCTTGGTGCCAGCGGCGACGATGCCCGCCGTCTTCTGCACCAGCGCCGGATCGAAAAGCTACTTGTCGTGGATGATTCGTTCCATTGCATCGGTCTGATCACGGTGAAGGATATCGAAAAGGCCGTCACTTTCCCCAATGCCACCAAGGACGCAGCCGGACGCCTGCGCGTGGCTGCGGCGACCACGGTCGGTGAAAAGGGCCTGCTGCGCACACAGGCGCTGATCGACGCTGAATGCGATGTAGTGGTGATCGATACCGCACATGGCCACAACCGCGATGTTGCACGTGCGGTGGAAGCCGCCAAGAAACTTTCGAACTCGGTGCAGGTGATCGCCGGAAACGTGGCGACTGCCGCAGCGGCGCGCTCGCTGGTCGATGCCGGAGCCGATGGAATCAAGGTTGGCATCGGTCCGGGCTCCATCTGCACGACGCGCATTGTGGCAGGCGTGGGCGTGCCTCAACTGACCGCCGTGATGGAATGTGCCGAAGAAGCCGAAAAGTCGGGCGTTCCGGTGATTGCCGATGGCGGCCTGCGCACTTCAGGCGATGCTGCCAAGGCACTGGCTGCGGGCGCCAGCACGGTGATGATCGGATCGATGCTGGCGGGCACGGAAGAAGCGCCGGGCGAGACCTTTCTGTATCAGGGCCGTGCCTATAAATCCTATCGCGGCATGGGTTCGGTCGGCGCGATGGCGCGCGGCAGTGCGGATCGCTATTTCCAGCAGGACATCAAGGACCAGATGAAGCTGGTGCCCGAAGGAATCGAAGGTCAGGTGCCCTTCAAGGGACCAGCCAAGGACGTGGTCCACCAGCTCGTCGGCGGCGTTAAGGCTGCGATGGGCTACACCGGCAGCCAGACGATCGAGGACTTGCGCAAGCGTGCGCAGTTCGTGCGGA
This sequence comes from Novosphingobium sp. 17-62-19, assembly GCF_002256775.1. Lineage (GTDB taxonomy): Bacteria > Pseudomonadota > Alphaproteobacteria > Sphingomonadales > Sphingomonadaceae > Novosphingobium. The sequence continues at coordinate 9,910 of NZ_NCII01000088.1, forward strand.
TCACCAATGCGGGCCTGCGCGAAAGCCACGTTCACGACGTGACGATCACGCGCGAGGCGCCGAACTACAAGGTAGGCTGAGGCCCGCCAGTGACGCCCTCCGCGCGCGTTCAGGCCGCGATTGATCTGCTGGATGCGGTGATCACGGTAGCGCGGGGGCAGGGTGCTTCGGCTGACCGGATTGCGGCGGAATGGTTCCGGGCGCGGCGCTATGTCGGCTCGAAGGACCGTCGCGCAATCCGTGAACTGGTGTGGAGCGCAATCCGGGCCTGCGGGCCGGTTCCCGTGTCGGGTCGTGCGGCAATGTTGCGGTTGGCGGCGGATGATGCCGCGCTTGCTGCGCTGTTTGACGGCTCAAACTATGGTCCCGCGCCGGTTGTGGCAGGTGAACCAGTGGCCGAGGGCGGCATTGCGCCCGCATGGCTGGTTGAACGGCTCTCCGGTGCGGGTCTTGATGCCGATGCGCAAGCCTCACTCCTTGACCGCGCTCCATTGGACATCCGCGCCAATTCGCTCAAAATCACCCGTGAGGAATTGCGCACGCGCCTGCCGGTTGAAGCTGAATCTGCCATTGCGCCTCATGCCCTGCGCCTGCCTACGGGGAGCGCAGCGGAAACATGGCCCGAATTTTCCGAAGGCCTGTTCGAAGTGCAGGATGCGGGCAGCCAGGTTGCCTGTATGGCGCTGGGTGTGCAGTCGGGCGAGGCGGTGGTCGATCTTTGTGCCGGGGCGGGCGGCAAGACGCTGGCACTGGGCGCGGCGCTGGAGAACAAGGGCACGCTGCTGGCCTGCGACATTGACCGCGCGCGCCTTTCTCGCCTGCCTGAACGGGCTGCCCGCGCCGGGGTTTTGGCCGAAACACGTCTGCTCAATCCCGGCAGCGAAGCCGCCATGCTGGCCGACTGGCAGGGCAAGGCCGATGCCGTGATGATCGATGCACCCTGTTCTGGCACCGGCACTTGGCGGCGCAACCCGGAGGCGCGCTGGCGGTTGGATGCCAAGACGATAGACCGTTACTGCGCGATGCAGGCCAATGTCCTGTCCATTGGCGCAAGTCTGGTACGGCCCGGAGGGCGAATGACATATGTCGTGTGTTCGCTGCTTGATGCCGAGGGCGCCGACCGTATCGACGCCTTTCTAGCGCAAAATCCGGGCTGGGATGTCGTGCTGCCACCGCTCCCCGCAGGCCGCGCGCATGGGCGAGGTTGGCGGCTCGTGCCCTTTTGGGATGGCACAGACGGGTTTTTCTTCGCAACACTCGTACGCCGTGTTAATTGAAGCGTCATGCCAGCCGGTTCATACAGCGAGAGTCCCCGGCTCAAGGAGTTGCTGATGCGTTACGCCCCCGTTGCCCTTGCCTTGTCGCTTGTCGTTGGCGTTACCGGGAGCATGGGCGTGGCAAGGAGTTCTGCCCCTGCTGATCCACGCGTTGAAGCGCTGCTCAAGGATGGCCGTGCAGCGCTGACCAAGGGCGATGCGAGCGCTGCAACCGACAGTTTTGAGGCTGCGCTGGTGATTGACCCGGCCAGCAATGCCGCATTGCTCGGCCTTGCCGATGCCGCCCGCCGTGAAGGGTTGCAGGGCAAGGCAATCCACTATTACCGAGAAGTGCTCTCGCGCGAGCCCAACAACGTCGTTGCCATTTCGGGCGAGGGCGGGGCTATGGTTGAAAAGGGCGCGGTAGAAAAGGCCAAGCGCAATCTGACCCGGCTTGAAGGTTTGTGTGGCAAGGGCTGCTCTGAAACTGCCGAGCTTTCCGCCGCGATCTTGCGCGGACCAGCACCCAAGGTGCTTTCGGCTGAAGCGGTGACGACGGAAAGCAAGATCGAAAACAACTGAGTCTCCACGGAGGCTGGGAGCTTGGGGTTGTTACCGAACTTCGCTTGATGCAGCCTGAGGCCCCCGCCTTCGCGGGGGCGCTTTGGTGTTCGGGTTGAGGCTGGTGCCGGGAACGGTCAAATCAGGCCGCGAAACTCTTCCACCACTTGCCGATAGACCCGTTTCTTGAACGGCACGATCAGGTCGGGCAACTGCTCCGGTTCGACCCATTTCCACGCTTCGAATTCGGCATGATCATCCGCGTCGAGGTTGATGTCCGTGTCCTCTCCGCCAAAACGCAGCAGTAGCCATTTCTGGCGCTGGCCGCGATATTTTCCGCCCCACAACTTGCCCATCAGGAAATCGGGCAGGTCGTAGAAATGCTCTTCGCGGCTTTCGGCGATGATCGTGACGAGGTGTGGCGGAACGCCGGTTTCTTCTTCCAGTTCGCGCAGGGCGGCGGGATGAAGCTCTTCGCCATCATCGATTCCGCCCTGCGGCATCTGCCAGGCATCGCCTTCCTTGTTGTCGATGCGTTTGCCCACGAACACGCGGCCCGCGCCGTTCACAAGCATCACACCCACACAGGGACGGTAGGGTAGCCCGGCAAAATCGTCTGTCATTTCAACCTTTCCAGCAGCAGCTTCACGGCTTTGAAGATCGACTGCATGTCTTCCTGTGCGCTTGGGATTGCCTTGCGCACCTGGGTAAAGCCGTGGATTGTCCCCTTCATTTCAAGGAACACGACTTCGGCACCGGAACGGATCAGTTCGGCGCCATAGACCCGGCCGCTGTCGCGAATCGGGTCCAACCCGGCGGTCACTAGCACCGTTGGCGGCGTAGTCGAATGATCACCGTAGATCGGGTAAGCACGTTTGTGCCCGGTAACCGCTTGGTAAGCTTCGGAGAACCAGTTCATCACATCCGCTGTCAGCAGAAAGCCATCGGCAAAATCGCGGAAGGACTGATGATCGGGCTTATCGTCAGACAATGGATAGATCGGAACCTGCATCACAACTGGCACGTCGGCTGGTTGTTCCACCAATGCCTGCGTGACGACGATCGTGAGGTTTCCGCCCGCCGAGTCGCCCATCGGGATAAGGCCGGTGATTTCGCGCCCCAGCGCGGCGGAGTTGGTTGCAATCCAACGCGCAGCCGCTTCGCAATCATCTGGCGCAGCGGGGAAGGGGTGTTCGGGGGCGAGCCGATAGTCCACCGCAATGACAGGCAAGTCCAGTTCAGCCGCAACCTCGGTGCAAAGGCTGTGGTGGCTTTCAAGATCGCCGATCACGAAGCCGCCGCCGTGGAAGAACACCACGGCTGGACCCGGCTCACGTGCGTCCCGCAAGTCATACAGGCGCAGAGGAATGTCTCCAGCGGGTCCTGGGCAGGTCAGATCACGAATCACGGCGAGTTCGCGGGGATCAGCTTCGGCAAGCTGGCCCATCGCAACGTAGCTTGCTCTTGCATCGGCCAGCGACAATTCGCTCATCGGCGGGGCACCGGTGCTGTTCAGGAAAGCCAGAAAGGCTTGCACATCGGGGCGCACATAGTGGGTGGTGTGATCGGTCATGACAGGTCCTCGCCCCTTTTGCAGGATTCGTAATAAACAGTGCAGTAAGTTTGCTTTTGCAACTTGACCGGCAAGGGCGTTCGGAATCAAGAGCGCAGGAGGATTTTTCGTCGCGCGCAGTTTTTCTTCTTTGCGAACGGGGCGGCAGAGGCATAGGCGCGTTTCAGCACTGGGTGAAACTCCCGGCGCACAGCAGAGGACGATATGGCTACACTTGTTGATGGACCGGACGCGCTGACGGGCGGCAAGGACACTTCCAACCCTGAAGCGGTGGTTGTGCGTTTTGCCGGTGACTCGGGCGATGGTATGCAGCTGACCGGCGGTCAGTTCACGCTTTCTACCGCGCTTGCGGGGAATGATCTGGCGACCTTCCCTGATTTTCCCGCAGAAATCCGCGCGCCGCAAGGCACGCTGTTTGGCGTCTCTGCTTTCCAGATCAACTTCGGATCGACCGAGATCGACACTGCGGGCGATCAGCCCGATGTGCTGGTGGCAATGAACCCGGCGGCGCTTAAGACCAATGTCGGCGCGCTCAAGGTAGGCGGGTTGATCATTGCCGACACGGGTGAGTTCAACAAGCGCAACCTTGAAAAGGCCAAGTACGAGGTCAATCCTCTTGAGGATGGCAGTCTTGAAAAGTGGCAGCTGCTGGCGTTCGACATTTCGGCGCTGACGCTTGAAGCGGTGAAGCCGTTCGGACTTGGCAACAAGGAAGCCCTGCGTTGCAAGAACATGTGGACGCTCGGCCTTGCGCTGTGGATGTTCGACCGTGACCGGCAGCCGCTGATCGACTGGCTGAACGCCAAGTTTGCCAAGAACCCGGTGCTGGCAGAAGCCAACGTTGCGGCGCTGAATGCTGGTCATGCCTATGGCGAAACGGCGGAACTGGCAGGCCCGCTCAAGCAGTATCACATCGCTCCGGTTGAGAGCGAACCGGGCCTTTACCGCACGGTCACCGGCGCAGAGGCGATCAGCCTTGGTCTGGTTGCCGGAGCGCAGCTTGCTGAACTGCCGATGTTCTTTGGCGGCTATCCGATTACGCCCGCCTCGGCCATTCTGCACAACCTTGCACGGTTGAAGGAATACGGCGTCACCACCTTCCAGGCGGAAGACGAGATTGCCGCTATCGCTTCGGCCATCGGTGCCAGCTATGCGGGCCAGCTTGGCGTTACGTCATCGTCCGGCCCCGGTATCGCGCTCAAGGGTGAGGCGATGGGCCTTGCGATCATGACCGAGCTGCCGCTGGTCATCGTCAATTCGCAGCGCGGTGGACCTTCCACGGGCCTTCCCACCAAGACCGAACAGTCGGACCTCTATCAGGCGGTCTATGGCCGCAATGGCGATGCGCCGATGCCGGTGATCGCTGCCCGCAGCCCTTCGGATTGCTTCGAAGTGGCCATCGAGGCGGTTCGCATCGCGGTGCAGTACATGACCCCGGTCATGGTGCTGACCGATGGCTACATCGCCAACGCGGCTGAGCCGTGGAAGGTGCCGGACCCAGCTACCATCAAGCCGTTCCCCGCCACGTTCCTTGGTGAAAAGAACGGCCCGAATGGTGAGTTGTTGCCCTTCGCCCGCGATGAAAAGGGCGCGCGTCCGTGGATCAAGCCGGGTACGCCGGGTCTGATGCATCGCATCGGTGGCATCGAAAAGAACCCCGGCACAGGCAACATCGACTACTCGCCTGCCAGCCACCAGATCATGACCGACGCACGGCGTGACAAGGTTGACGGCGTGACCCACACGATCCCGCTGCAGGACGTCGTGCATGGCGAGGCGTCGGGCAAGCTAGTGGTCGTCGGGTGGGGCAGCACCTATGGCCCGATCTATCAGGCTGTACGCCGTGCGCGCCGCAAGGGGCTGGACGTCAGCCATGTCCACGTCCGCCACATCTGGCCGATGCCGTCGAACCTAGGTGATCTGCTGAAGGCTTACGACAAGGTGCTGGTGCCCGAAATGAACACCGGCCAGTTCAAGACCGTGTTGCGCGACCAGTTCCTGATCGACGCCCAGCCGCTCAACAAGACCAGCGGCCAGCCGTTCACCATTGCGGAAATTGAAGAGGCAATCGTTGCCGCCCTTGGCGGGGACGTTGGCGGCGAAGTGGATGCCGACAAGACGCAACTGCCCAGCATCAAGAGTGTGAACCCATGAACGAGATGACCAAGATCGCGGTCCAGACCACGCTCAAGGACTGGGAAACCGATC
>NZ_NCII01000089.1 GCF_002256775.1 Novosphingobium sp. 17-62-19
CGCCACGCACCTGCTGGAGCGGATCGAGAGCGAGACGCTGGTGGTGAACAACCCCCGCAGCGTGCGCAATGCGCCGGAAAAGGTGATGGTGCTGGACTACCGGCGCTTCATGCCGCCGACCATCGTCACCCGCTCGGTCGATGAAGTGCGCATGTTCCAGAAGAAGCATGGCGCCATCGTGATCAAGCCGATCCATGGCAATGGCGGCAAGGCGATCTTCCGCGTTTCGGAAGAGGGTGAGAACCTTGGCGCGCTGTTCGAAGTATTCAACCAGACGTGGCCCGAACCGCACATGGTGCAGGCCTTCCTTCCCGAAGTGGCCAAGGGTGACAAGCGCATCGTGCTGGTCGATGGCGAAGTGGCAGGCGCAATCAACCGCAAGCCGGGTGAGGGCGAGTTCCGATCCAACCTCGCCGTTGGTGGCTATGCCGAGAAGACTGAGCTGACGCCGCAGGAGCAGGAAATCTGCGCCGCGCTGGGGCCGGAGTTGAAGCGTCTGGGTCTGATCTTCGTGGGGATCGATGTGATCGGCGGACGCTGGCTGACCGAGATCAACGTGACCTCGCCCACCGGAATCGTGGCTATCGACAAGTTCAATGGCACGGATACGGCGGGGATGATCTGGGACGCGATTGAAGCGCGGATGTGAGCTTTCTCCCCCTCCTCTTCAGAGGAGGGGGCCGGGGGGTGGTGCTTTCCGCTACCCCAACGCTGAATTCCACCACCCCCAACCCCCTCCTCTGAAGAGGAGGGGGCATTGAACCCCCAACGCGGATTTGAGCGTTACCTCCCACATGAACGATTGGATCACCCACCTGATCGAAGGCGGCGGCTATTGGGGCATCGCTTTCCTGATGGTCATCGAAAACGTGTTTCCGCCGATCCCGTCCGAGGTGATCATGGGGCTGGGCGGCATTGCCGTGGCGCGCGGGCGGATGGAGTTCTGGCCGCTGATGCTGGCGGCCACGGTCGGCTCTACGGCTGGTAACTACTGTTGGTATCTGCTTGGCCGCAAGATGGGGTACGAACGATTGCGGCCTTTCGTAAACCGCTTTGGCCGTTGGCTGACGATGGAATGGGAAGACGTGGAAGCGATCGTTGGCTTCTTTCGGCGGCATGGGCAGTGGGTGGTGTTCGCGGTCCGCTTTGCTCCCTTCATGCGCACCATGATCTCGCTGCCTGCGGGGCTTACCCGCATGGGGCACATGCGGTTCTTGCTGTTCACTTTTGCAGGCGCGGCAATATGGAACGCGATTTTGGCGGGTGCCGGATTCTACCTCGGACGCAATTTCGACGAGATCGAACGGTACACCGGGCCAGCGGCGGTGGCCACACTGGCCATCGTGGCAGTGGCATATGCATGGCGCGTGATTACATGGAAGCCGCGTGGAGGATAGGTCCGCACTTGACTAAGTTTGACGACTGGTCATTAGGGTTGCTGACCCGCAAGGCGCGGGTTTTTCAGTTCTATCAAACAAAAGGTACTATCTATGGCAGTGAAGGCCATGTGCATCGTTACACGCAGTGAAGAGGGCCGCGGGGCCTATGCCGTGCGCACCGACAACGACGAGAATGTCTATTTTCCGCTGAGCGTGACCGAAGCGCTCGAACTGGAAGAATTCGACGAAGTTGAGGCCATTTTGGTGAAGAATGACCGGCCAGAACCGGCGTGGCGCGCTATCCGGGCGCGATTGCCGCTGGAAGATGGTGAGAGCCAGGACTGACCTACGACACAAAAAAGCCCCCGCACTGCGGGGGCTTTTCATTTCGTTGCAATGGCAAAAATCAGGCGTCCTCCGCCATCCATTCTTCCAACCACTTGATCGTATAATCGCCGCTGAGGAAATCCGGCTGGTTCAGCAGGCGCTGGTGCAGTGGGATCGAGGTTTTGGGGCCTTCGATCACCATTTCCGATAGCGCACGCTTCAACCGCATGATGCAGCCTTCACGGGTGCGGCCATATACGATCAACTTGGCGATCATCGAATCGTAGTACGGCGGGATTTTGTACCCGGCATAAAGTCCCGAATCGACGCGCACATGCATACCGCCTGCCGCGTGATAGCTCTTCACCAGACCGGGCGAAGGCGCGAACGTGAACGGGTCTTCCGCGTTGATGCGGCACTCGATCGCGTGGCCTTTGAACTCGATCTCTTCCTGTTTGACCGAAAGCGGCTTGCCATCGGCAATGCGGATCTGTTCGCGCACAAGATCGACGCCGGTGATCGCTTCGGTAACGGGATGCTCCACCTGCAGGCGGGTGTTCATCTCGATGAAGTAGAACTCACCGTTTTCCCACAGGAACTCGATAGTGCCCGCGCCGCGATAGCCCATGTCGGCCATGGCCTTGGCCACGATCCCACCCATGCGGTCGCGCTCGGCAGCGGAAATGACCGGCGATGGCGCTTCTTCAAGCACCTTCTGATGGCGGCGCTGCAATGAACAGTCCCGCTCACCCAGATGGATCGCGTTGCCATTACCATCGCCAAATATCTGGAATTCGATGTGGCGCGGGTTGCCGAGATACTTTTCGATATAGACGGTGGCATCGCCAAACGCGGCCTTGGCCTCGCTCCCGGCCTGCTGGATCAGCGTTTCCAGTTCGTCCGGCCCGTTGCAGACCTTCATGCCGCGACCACCGCCGCCTGACGCGGCCTTGATGATCACGGGGTAGCCTGCCGCCTCGGCAATCGCCTTGGCTTCGGTCAGATCGGAAACCGCGCCGTCAGAACCGGGGACCAGCGGCAGGCCGAGCGCACCGGCAGTGCGCTTGGCCTCGATCTTGTCACCCATCGTGCGGATATGTTCGGGCTTCGGGCCGATCCACGTGATGTCGTGCGCTTCGACGATTTCTGCGAACTTGGCGTTTTCCGAAAGGAACCCGTAGCCCGGGTGGATCGCATCGGCGTGGGTGATTTCCGCTGCCGAGATAATCGCCGCGACGTTGAGGTAGCTGTCCTTGGCGGCAGGCGGGCCGATGCACACCGCATGGTCTGCGAGCCGCACATGCATGGCATCGGCATCGGCGGTGGAGTGCACCGCGACCGTCTCAATGCCCATTTCATGCGCCGCGCGATGGATGCGCAGCGCGATTTCGCCGCGATTGGCGATCAGCAGACGTTTGATGGCCATCAGCGGGCCTTCACGCGATCACAACCAGCGGCTGGTCGAATTCGACCGGCTGCGCGTTTTCGACGAGGATGGCCTGAACCACACCGGCAGCAGGCGCGGTGATCGGGTTCATCACTTTCATTGCCTCGATGATGAGCAGGGTTTCACCCGCCTTCACCGTTTGACCGACCGAAACGAAATTCGGCGCGCTGGGCTCAGCAGCAAGATAGCAAGTGCCAACCATCGGCGATTTGACGGCATTGGCGTTGACTTCGGTCGGAGCAGGCGCAGCCGCAGCGACTGGCGCAGCCGCCGCAACCGGTGCAGGTGCAGCAACCGCCACCTGGGCGACTGGGGCTGCGGTCAACTGGCGTGCAACGCGGATCTTGCGTTCGCCATCTTCAACTTCGATTTCGGACAGGCCGGTTTCTGCAAGAAGCTCAGCCAGTTCGCGCACCAGCTTGCTGTCGATTGCCATGTTGTCGGCTTTGTCGCCGCGTTCGTGACCCATTGGTATTTCCTCGCGGGGTATGAATTCAGGCCCGCGCCATGCCCGCAAGGCGGCGGGCTGGCAAGGGGGAGCAGGCCTGCAAGGTGGAAAACGCGCCTCTTAAAGGCGGGAAACTGCGTCCAAAGCGACCAGATAGCTGTTCGCGCCGAAACCGCAGACTGTGCCGAGCGCGGCCATCCCGACATAGGATTCATGCCGAAACGCCTCGCGCTTGTGCGGGTTGGACAGGTGAACTTCGATCACCGGCACCTTGATCGACTTGATTGCGTCGTGAACCGCGACCGAGGTGTGCGTATAGGCGCCAGCGTTTAGCAGCACCGCCTTCACGCCCTCGGCCTGTGCTTCGTGCAGCCAGTCGACAAGGTGGCCTTCGTGGTTGGATTGGCGCATGTCGATCTCAAGGCCCAGTTCACGGCCCCGGTCTTCCAGCATCCCAGCGATGTCATCCAGCGTTTGCGACCCATAGATTTCCGGCTCGCGCAGGCCCAGAAGATTGAGATTTGGCCCGTTCAGCACATAGATCGTCGCGATGGACGTGGCAGGCTCACTCATGGCATTTCCCCGATAGCATGATCGGGCGCCGTGATAGCCATTGCCAAAGCTTGTGCAAGTCTGCGACTAGCCTTCGGGCGCAATCGGCGGCGGCGGGGGGACGCCGTCCTGGCTTTCGCCCATGTCAAAGTCGGACCCGTTGTCGAAGTCTTCGCCACCGTCATCGAAGGTCGGTTCACCACCAGCATCCGGTGGCGGGGCGGAATTGGGGTCCGCGGCAAGACTGATTGCCTGACGCGAGCGCTTGTCGGCCGCTTCGACCTTCTTTTCCATTTCGCTCAGGCGGGCGTCGAGTTTTTCATCGGACGCGTTGTTGCCACACGCTGCGAGCGCAAGCGAAAGCAAAACGAGAGCGGGGGCGGTGCGCAGGCGCCGCCCGCCGCAGCTACTGCCCGAAGGCGATTCTGTTTGAGCGGATCGGTTGATCATTGTTCTCATGTAGCAAAGGGAGGTTACCGAAAACTAACCAAACCGCAACGCGCTTACCGATCACTGCCCTTGGCCTTGCCCCACTGCCGCGCCGCCGTGTAGCCGAGGTATCCGGTGCCGAACAGGGCGTAGAGCGGCTCTGGTAACCCGCCCAGATAGCCATTAATGCCCGCTGCGATGCCCTTGGCCGCTTCAGGGCGGAAGGCTGCGATCAGGCCCATCGGCAGCGACCAAAGAATCATGATGTACATGACATAGAGAAAGCCGGGCCGCGCGCGGCTGGTCCACGGATCGGCGGAATTTGCCTCTGCCACGATGGCAGACATGCGCGTGCGGATCTGCTCAAGCTCCTGCGTGCCTTCGAGCTTCAACAGTTCGAGCTTTGCCTTGTCGCGCGCTTCCTTGTCGGGGATGACTTTGTCGATGATCGCCGAAATCGGGGAAATCAGTGCTTCGAGTATGCCCATGATGTGCGTCCTTTCCAGTTGGAAGACGCGGGCTTACGTAACCATATCGGTTCGTGTAGGAAAATACTTTCCAGCAAAAAGGCCCGAAGCGCCAATGCGCCGGGCCTTTTGAGCGATTTCTATATTTGGTCGGGACGAGAGGATTCGAACCTCCGACCCCCACACCCCCAGTGTTCAGGAGCCTTACTTTACGTCACTTTGCGTGGTTTGGCGTGCCTTTATAATTGTGTAAAAACAACACGTTGAATGTCCTTGCGGGATGTATGGTGATTGCCGTAACTTTACGCGCATTGCTTATGACATGCTTATGAGGACTTCCGACCGTGCCAAATCCGACCCGCAAGAACCCGCCTGTTAAACTCACCAAGGGTTATGTCGACCGCGTGAAGCCCGGTCCAAAGGATGAGTTCCATTGGGACACCGAGGTTAAAGGGTTCGGGCTTCGCATCACGCCTACCGGCAAAATTACGTTCATCGTGCAGGGGCGGGTCGAGGGTAGCAGCGCGCCACCTGCCCGTATCACCATCGGTGCCTACGGGGTGTTCACCGTCGATCAGGCGCGGGACGTGGCGCGCGAACACCTGCGCACCATGCGCATGGGCGGCGACCCCCGCGCTATCAAGAAACAGGACGAGGCGATGAAGGTGACGCTGCGCGATGTGGCGAATGCGTATTTCGACCGTCCGGGTCAACCGCTCCGCGAAAGCACCAAGGCGGAAATGAACCGGCATATCGACAAGGTGTTCGCCAAGTGGGCGGGCAAGCCCATTGCGTCCATTACGATTGAAGACTGCCGCCAACGTCACCGGGAAATGTGCGAAAGCGGTATCGACGGTCGCCCAGCGCCCGGACAAGCGCAAATCTCGCTCGTTACCCTTCGGACTCTCATCAATTTCGCCAACCGCCGTTACCCGCGTGCAGACGGGTCGCCGCTCATTCCAGTGAATCCGGTGAAGGCGATGGCGCAGGACGATTGGAAGACCTTTGAACCGCGCACCCGCCATGTCGAACTGCATAACATCGGCAAGGCTTGGTATGCGCTGGACGAAATGCGGCTGGCACCGAAGAACACCGATGCGCTTGCAGCCATAGATTTCGCGCGCTTTCTATTCCTGACCGGCGCCCGCAAGACCGAAGCCGGTTCGCTCACTTGGGATCGGGTTCACTTCGACGACAACCCCGCCAATTGCTGGTGGCACCTCCGCGAGGAGGACACGAAGACCGGCAACGCTATCTGGCTGCCGCTTTCCACGCAGGCGGTCGCGTTGCTCAAAGAGCGCCGTAGGCTGGCAGATGAAGCGAAGAAGCTGGGGAAGGGGGATAGCCCGTTCGTGTTCCCGTCGCGGGCGAAGTGCGGTTACGTCGCTGATCCCCGTGCGCCGTTTGAGCGGGTCCGCAAGGCGCTGGGCATGGACGGTCTGTCAGCCCACGACATGCGCCGCACCTATATCACGGTCGGCTTCTCAGCCTGCGACGTCGAGTATTTCAAGTGTGAGTTGCTGACGAACCATGTGCCCGAGGGCATCACGGCGCGGCACTATCTGCAAACCTCCCGCCTGCAATATCTCTATCCTGAGACTCAGCGCATCAGCGACCATATCGAACGCGAAGGAGCGATTGCACGGGCGAAGGCGACCGGCGGAAACGTGGTGGCGCTGCCTCAGCGAGCGTGATGCACGGCGGGGAGCGCACAGCCGAGCGCACAGGGGCGGCACCAGCGCGCCGCCGGGTTAGGGACGGCAGCGCGGCGATCGCGCCCCACGCGGCCCCACAGCGAAGGTCGGCCAAGCCAGCCAAAATCGCACAATCAGGCAAAATCGGTCGAAGCTGGCGATATGCCAATCGCCCCCTGATCGGTTTACGAAACAAAAATCTGTCGGCCTGATCTTTGCCGACCGCCGCGATCCCGGTTCGGGACAGCGCCCCAGCAAATACCGCTTGCAGGACCTAAAGCGCGCCGCGTAAAACACCCCTTGTCCCCGCTATGTGGGGCCGCGCCGCACTGGGGCGCGCACTCGAGGAAAATTCCAGAGACGAAGCCGGATATGCGGGAGGGCGGCCTCACCCCTCTTAGTCCCCCGGACTCAGGCCCAACGCTCGTCAGGCCGTAGTGACCATCTCGAACAAACGACGGCTTCTCTCTTCGGAGTGAATGCTATGACCACAACGGTCGATTTGGACGACCTGCTCAGCAACGAGCAGACTGCCGCTATCCTTGGCGTGAAGCCGAACACCCTCGAAATTTGGCGATGCAAGGGCAAAGGCCCCGCGTTCCTGAAACTGGGCGATCACCCCTCGTCGCCCATTCGCTATCAGCGTTCGCGCGTGATGGCGTGGCTCAATGCGCGCACCTTCGCCAGCACCAGCGCCTACAGCGCCGCAGCCAGAACAGCATGACCGTCATGAATAGCGGCAGGGAGCCACCCCTGCCGCCGAAAGGTATCAACGTGAACAGCAGCATTGTAACCGAAAGCGGCCGAAGGTCGCAAACATCAACATGCCCCGAACTTTTTGCAAAATACTTTGCTTCGCGTAAAAATTTGCCGAGATCAGAAGGCGATACGCGAAAATCCTTGCATACCCCCACCGGCGGGGAGGCGCGTCATGGTTGACCTCACCAATGTCTGGAAGCCGCCTGTTGATGCCAACGGTCATATTGATTGGACCAAGGTTGATGAGACGCTTCCGCCGCGCGACCCCGAACTTGGTTTCCATCTCAACTGGAAGGAGAAGGTTGAGTGGGAACAGGCCCGCGTGAAGCTGATGGAGCAAAATGCGCGTGCTGAAGAGGCGAAAACAAAGCGTGAGCGAATGAGACGTGGGCTTCCAGCGGACGCATCCGATGCTCCCCGCGAACTTGTCTTTCGGTCGCTGGGTGGGGTGCAGATGCACGCCATCGAATGGCTTTGGACCGGGTGGATTCCGAAGGGATACATCACGCTGATGGCGGGCGAGACGGGTGCAGGCAAGTCAACCATCTTGGGTGACGTAACGTCGCGGGTGACCACAGGTGCTCCGTGGCCGGGTGAATACGACTGCCCGAACGCATGGCGGAAGCCCGAACGGGTGCTGTGGCTGGGCAGTGAGGACAGCATTGAGGAAATGACGGTGCCAAGGCTCACCGCGTGCGGTGCCAACCTAGCGAACGTGGTGGAGATTCAGGGTGTCATGCAGGAGGGCAAGCGCAACACCTTCTCCATGCAGGACGATTTGGAGGCGGTGAGCAAGGGCTTGGCGGAGGCGCGCGATATGGGCAACCCGTTCGCCATGCTCGTCATTGACCCGGTGACCAGCTACCTGCCGGGGCAGAAGCTGCGGAGGGTCGATCTCAATGACGCTGGGCAGCTCCGCACGGTCTTGGAACCGTGGCTGATCCTCGCGCAGACTTACAACATCGCCATTATCTGCGTGACGCACTTTGCGAAGGACACAAACCGTTCAATGCTTCACCGCGTTCTCGGCTCCAGCGCGTTTGTTCAGACATGCCGAAGCCTGTGCGCCGTGATGGAGCAGCTCCGCACGGAAGAAGAAGAGCCGGACCCGCACGCCAAGGTGTTCATGCAGGTGAAGATGAACCTGCCTGAGCATCCCGGTGGCGCGTGGAAATTCCATACCGAGCGTGTCGAGGTTGGCGTTGACCACAGAAATGGCAAACCGATCTACGCCACCCGCCCGGCATGGGACGAACTGGACGCGGGGCTGACCCCGAACAGCACCGTGGGCAAATCGCGCGGACCCAAGAGTCAGTTTGAAGGGGTCTTCGCAATGTGGTTTCAGGGGTTCTACGCGATCTACCCTAACCACGACTGGCTTCCCATCAGCACGGTGAAACAGGTCGCCTTGCAGGAGAAGGTCGTCTCAGCAAGCTGGTGGGACAAGCACAGCGCTGACCACATGCAGAAGGAGAACATCAAAGGCACTTGGATGTGCCGACCAAAGGTTAGCCCGGCATAGACAGTGGTAGGGTGGGGAAAGTGGGGGGTGTGGTTACAATGTGGGGAAACTGGGTGAAGTGCTAGCAACTCCTCACTTTACCACTGCCCCCACTTTCCCCACTTCACCCAGTTTACCGGGTTCCCCCATGCGCATGTGCGCCCGCGTGTGGTCACTTCGGGAAGAGCAGCGGCTGCAATTGGTCGTCAATGATCTGGATGGCGGCGATCACGCCACCAACTTCGGGAAGCGGCACCTCCGTAGGCGTATTGTATCGGAAGTAATGTTTGAGATGCGGCAGGCGTAGCAGGTCGGCAATCTCGCGCAGGTTCTCCACGGCCGATTGGAAGCCATGCTTTTCGGCTTCGTCCAGCGCCGAGATGAGGTCATGCCCTATGGCGTGCAATGCCTTGTGGCTGCCGTCACCGCTGTGGTGAACATACGCCGCCTTGAGATACAACTCCAGGCCGATGCAGACGAGGTAATAGATTGAGATTGAATACGTCCCGTTGAACGCGAATTTGTCAGGGTCCGGCTTTTCCTCGTCAATGGCGCGCTGGACAGCGGCGTTGTGCAGCAGGATGCTGGACATGGCGTGCGCTCTGCCAGCCTCGAACAGCCCTTGGGCAACTTCATTGCTCATATTTCACCCATTGATCGTGATGAGAATGGCTTCCTCGGGAACGCCGAACTTGACCGACAGGCCGTGCTTCGCCTCTGCGATCGTCAATCCGTCGCGCATGGTTGCGGGGGGCGTTGCATCCGGCATTGGAATGTCCTCCTCAACCTCTGGCATCGGACGCCAGTCCAAGCTGTCCACATCAATGCCGCGCTCATGCAGCGCACTGGTATCAGTGTAACGGGTTGGGTTGCGGTCGTGCGTCCAAAAGTCTTTCTCCGACACCAGCGCGTATTCGCTGATCTGGACGAGATAACGCTTTCGCCCGTTCCGCTCGTCAACTTTTAGCAGTCCGGACACCTTGCCAACTAGGAACGCTTCGCCGTGCGCTTCGGTGCGCGGTCCGCATTCCTCGTCATAGGCACGGTCGCTGTTCCGCGTGCAGACGACATAACGCACGTCGCGCATACTGGTTGGGCTGAGAACCCAAGATTGGGTCCCGCCGTGATATAGGATCGTTTCGACGGTCTTGGCGGTGAAGACGATAAGGGCATTGTTGGACATGGCGATTCTCCTTCTGGAGCAATCTATCGAATAGATTCGTGATAGAGTCAACATAGATTCTATATACACTGCTGCGTGATCACCACATGCTGCCCGCAGCGCCGGGGGTGGGGGGCGCGAAAGCCGCACCGTCGCCGCTACAGGGGCACCCCATGCGCGCCGCGCCCCAGCGTGCCCCGCAGCGCACCGCCTGCATGTGGTCATCACCCGCAAATTGTCGGCGCGCACATAAGCTATGTTCAGTTCGTGCTACTCTGAACTGAACTAAGTCATTGTAATAACAAAATAATCACTTGCAGGACTTAAAGCGGCTTCGTTACGCATAAGCCTACCGTAACTTATCAGCCGAAAGTGTAGTTCGATATGGCCGATGAAATTCAAGACGCAGACACTCGCGTCACTCCCTCATTTCACGCACAGACTGTCCGGTCGATGCCGGAATACGATGATGATACTGCCAGCATTCTTGCCGGGACCGAAGCGGTATTCACAGAAGCCTATATTGCTGTCGGGCGCGTCCATGATGCGCGGGAAGCGGGCAAGACCAACCCGGCATGGACGGAAGCCGCCGCCCTCATTGAAACGCAGAACTTCGCGGACAAGCTGACCACGAGCCTTGCCAAGCGGTTCGACAGCGCCAGCGCGAACCTGACCCGCGTGATAGCGGGGCTTGAGAGCGACCTGTCCCAGCCGCTTGAGGGCAGGGGTGTTGGCGCGATGGCGGGTGAGATTCGCTCCTACGTCCACAGCCTGCCGGAAGGGCAGCGGATGGGGTTCATCCAGAAGGCAATCGAAGCTGGCGACGAACGCACGGTGGGCGCGGTGCTTGGCGGGGTTCCCTACCTGTCCGGCATCACCCCGGAAATGGCGACCATGCTGCTCCGCCTGTATCACGAAAATACGAACCCGCGTGCCGCCAAGCAATTGCGAGCGGCGAAAGCCGGTCTCGAACTGATCGGGGAACGCGGCGGATTGCTCTTTGCGGAGATGGAAAAGGCGGTCGGGGCGAAGCAAGCAAAAGTGCAAAAACTTCGTGCAGCAAAGGCGGCGGCTGAAAAGTCGTTCGTCGTCTGATCCTTGTTCTAAACAATCCGAGGCATCCGATGACCGAACAGATTGCACCGCCTTGGGGAACGGATTGGAAGCCCACCCCGCAACCCATTCCATCCGAGCCGCGTGGTCCGGGCAACCCCGCATGGCAACCGGGCGTGAGCGGCAACCCTCGCGGGCGTCCGCCGGGGCGACCAGACCGGCGCTTGCTGGCCACGCAACAGATGCTCGACGAAATGCGGAACATCGTTGCCGTGCTGGTCGGTCGCGCCTTGGAGGGCGACACGAACGCGGCCAGCATCGTTCTTGCGAAGTGCCTGCCCAGCATCAAGGCACAGGCCGAGAAGGTGAACTTCGAGTTCGATGCCACCGCACCGATCAGCGATCAGGTCGCCCAGGTGTTGGATGCGGTCGCCGCCGGTGCCGTGGCGCCCGATGTGGGCAGGCTCATTATCGACAGCATCAAATCGCTCGCGGACGTGCGCGCCAGCGAGGAGCTGGAGGCGCGGATCGCCGCCCTTGAGGAGAAGCAAGGGTGAGCGCGCAAACAGCAAAATGGGCGTCGTTTGCAAAAAGGCCGAGAGCGAACGGCGTTGCTCAAAATCCCATCGTAGGGGCACCGACATGAGAATTCAGACAACCCGCAATGTGGTCATCACAGAGCAGCCCGAACCGGATGACGTGCTTGTGCGCGTATCGTTGATGGTGCCCGGTGACGAACCCGGCACGCGCTCAGTGCGGCACCTGCCATACCAGCCCGTCAGCGAATATCAGGAAGCGGTCGATTGGGCGGTCGGGATGGCAGACAGCATGGCCTATCCCATCCATGTCGTGCCGCTCAGCCATAACGACATCTTCCGCACGAAGCGCTGGGACCCGTTCCGCGAGTTTATCGCTGGCATGAACGATCAGGAGCGGGGCGAACTGCGCCACATGATTGTGACCACAGCGGCAGAGGTCATGCGCGACTCCGACGACCCGGAAATTCGCGCGGACATGTTCCACGTCCTGCGCCAACTAAAGGTGATCCGTCATGAAAGCTGACATATCGCTGGCGGAGCGCCGCCGCATGGAGCGAGACCAGTGGGCAGAGATTCGCGCTGCACTGGCACCCCGTCACTTCGCTGCGATGATGGAGGAGCAGGCAATCACTGCCTACTGGTTCGCCCATGCCCTTGAAGCTGGACCGCGCATCCGCGCTATCTTGGCGCGCATGGGTTGCGATGCAGTGCCGGTGTCAGCGCCTGTGGTCACTCCCGAACCTGAGCGCGTAGCACCGCTTGAACCCGTGCCGGAACCGCTGCCCGTTCGTGCCGGTGCGCCGGACCTACCCTTTGACCTGCGCCAGCGCCTCGGACTGCAATAACCACAATGGCGGGCATCCGAGCATTGCAGAAGCGCATGGCGAAGCTGGAGGATGCAGGGAAGCCGCGCCCGTCGCCCATCGCGGTCTGGTATGGTTCGTTTGACGCATGGGTTGAGCGCGAGGTGCTGCCGGGGGTTGAGAGCGGGGTGCTGGCCGCTGAAGACATGATTGAGGTTGTCACTGCCCTTCGCGGTTGGGAGGCGCTGTATGCTCGCTGACGGTGAACCCGCGTGGCTGGTAGCATGGCGCGAGCGGGACCATCAGCCGCAACCGTCGCCAGCGCCCAAGCCCGCGCCGCAAAGGCGCTCAACGGCAGGCGGTCCCCTCGTGCCGCTCCGTATGCGCGGGCAAGCTGCCGCCATTGGTATCATCGAGCCGGACCCTTGGCCGTTTGACGGATGCAAGCGCCGGGAGCCGGTGACGGACGAGGACCATCCCGGCATTGTGGTCAGGAGGGTAGGCTGGCACCGCTGCCTCAAGTGCCGCCGCCCATTTTTCTCGGAAGACGTTCTGCGCCTACGGCTGTGCAGCGGCGCACAGGGATGCAGGGGCGACGAAGACAGGTTCAGATAGCGCGGGGGTTCCACTTGCTCACCGCGCCGGGGTTAAGGACACCGACCCCCGTGCCATAACATCGGGTCCAGCAGCGGGGACGGGTTCTTCTCCCGCCTGACGCTGCCAGCGCCCTGCACCTAGCGGTGTGGGGCGCTGCTATGAGGGGCGGCGACTCTGCGCGGCAGCTTATGGTCTGCTTATCGGTGCCATAAGCAACGCAAAACGGGTGGCTTTCGCCACCCGCTTAACTTGTTGTTTTTGCTTGGAAATCCATTGGTCGGGACGAGAGGATTCGAACCTCCGACCCCCACACCCCCAGTGTGATGCGCTACCAGGCTGCGCTACGTCCCGACCGGAAGCGCGCCTATAGGCGTTGATTGCCTTGCTACCACCAACCTGCTAACCGCGCCGGTCAAAGCAACCGAGGCTGGATTTTGCGGGAAAACCGCAACCTGCACGGTTGTAATCCTGCCGATGCGCTCCCAGAAACGGACCTATGATGCTTAGCACTCTTTCTGCCGCCGCCGCCAATGCCGGCCAGCCCCCCGCATGGATGAGCTTTCTGCCGCTTGTGGCCATGGGCTTCATCTTCTGGTTCCTGATCCTGCGTCCGCAGATGCGTCAGCAAAAGGAGCACAAGGCCAAGATCGCCGCGATGAAGAAGGGCGACATAGTCGTTACCGCAGGCGGTCTGATCGGCAAGGTGATCAAGCTTGATGATCACTACGCAGAGCTTGAACTTGGCCCCAACGTGAAGGTCAAGGCAGTGCGCGCCACCATTGGCGACATCGTGCCGCCCACGGGTTCTGCACCGGCCAACGACTGATATTCCTTACCTGAAAGCTGCCTGCCCATGCTCGATTTTCCGCGATGGAAAGTGATATGGCTCTGGTTTGTGACGCTGGTCTGCGTCGTGGCCGCGATCCCTTCGCTCACGTCCACCATGGGCCTTGGCTGGCCTTCCGCATTGCCCGAACCCAAGATCAACCTGGGGCTCGATCTTGCGGGTGGCAGCCACATCCTGCTCGAAGCTGATCCTTCGCAGGTGCGCCAGCAGCGCATCGAGGGCATGGAGGAATCGGTCCGCAACAAGCTGAAGCAGGACGGTAACAAGATCCGCATCAGCGACATTTCAAACCGTGATGGCGCGCTGACGTTCATCGTCGCCAACCCCACGCAGATCGACGCCACGCGCGAAGCGATCCTGCCGCTGACCAACGGGGCAGGGCTGACCGGCCAGCGCGATTGGGACATCAACGTTGTCGATGGCAACCGTTTCGTGCTCAAGCCGACCGAGGCGGGCGTGAATCAGGCCGTGACGCAGGCGATGGACACGGCGGTGGAAGTGGTGCGCAAGCGTATCGATGCGCTGGGCACCAAGGAGCCGACGATCATCCGCTCCGGCCCCACGCGCATCGTCGTGCAGGTGCCGGGTTTGCAAGATCCGCAGGCGCTAAAGAACCTGCTGGGCCAGACCGCCAAGCTCGAATTCAAGCTGGTTGATACCACTGCGTTGCCATCTGACGTGGCGCAGGGCATCGCGCCTCCGGGTAGCGAGATTGTGCCATTCTCCAGTCCTGCCGCTGGTGGCGGTGTGCCGTCTATTGCTGTCAAACGCCTCGGCGGCATTCGCGGCGATCAGCTGACCAACGCGCAGCAGACCAACAACCAGCAGACCAACGAGCCTGTCGTCAACATCACCTTCAATACCGAAGGTGGTGCGAAGTTCGCCAAGCTGACCACGCAGAACACTGGCAAGCAGTTCGCGATCATTCTTGATGGCAAGGTGCTGTCCGCACCGACCATCAATGAGCCGATCCTAGGCGGCAGTGCGGTAATCTCGGGCAGCTTCACCACAGAAAGCGCCAATGCGCTGGCAATCTCGCTGCGTTCGGGCGCGCTGCCGGTTGACCTGAAGGTTGTGGAAGAGCGCACCGTCGGGCCAGACCTTGGCGCGGATTCGATCCGCAAGGGCATGATCGCAATGGGCGTCGGCACGCTGGCGCTCGCGGTGTTCATCCTTGTGACGTACGGCCGTTTCGGCGTCTATGCGAACCTCGCGGTGTTTATCAACGTGATCATGATCCTTGGCATCATGGGCATCATCGGCACCACGCTGACCCTGCCCGGTATCGCCGGTTTCGTGCTGACCATCGGCGCGGCGGTGGACGCCAACGTGCTTATCAACGAACGTATCCGCGAAGAGCGCCATCGCGGGCGCAAGGTCATGCAGGCGGTGGAATTGGGCTACAAGGAAGCTAGCCGAGCAATCTTCGATGCCAATATCACCAACGTCATCGCTGCCGTGCTGATGTTCGCCTTCGGCTCGGGGCCGGTAAAGGGCTTTGCCGTCGTGCTGATGATCGGTATCGCCACCTCGGTGTTCACCGCCGTCACGCTCACCCGGTTGTGGGTGGCGCAGTGGTTGCGCCGCGCTCGTCCCACCGAAATCGCCCTGTAAGAGGAGGCAGACACCATGAAACTCCTCAAACTCGTGCCCGACAACACCAACATCCACTTCCTCAAGTGGCGCGTGCCGTTCTACGTCGTCAGCATCATCCTGATGGCGGCGTCGCTTGGGTTGGTGGCGACCAAGGGCCTCAATCTCGGCGTCGATTTCATCGGCGGCCAGATGATCCGCGTGACCTTTGAGCAAAGCGCAGAGGCACCCGTGGTCGAACTGCGTGAACAGGTCGCCAAGCTTGGCTATGGCGAACCGGTGATCCAGCGTTTCGGCAAGCCGAACGAAATCTCGATCCGCATGAAGCTGCCCGAAGGCGCAGATGGCGATGCTGCACTGTCTGACAAGATGGCACGCACGATCACGGCAGACATCAAGAAAAACCACGCAGATGCGCGGATCGATGGCGTCGATTCGGTTTCGGGCAAGGTTTCGAAGGAACTGGGCTGGGACGCGTTCAAGGCTCTCGGTTTCGCCTCGCTTGCAGTCGCTGCCTACATCTGGCTGCGCTTTGAATGGCAATTCGGCGTCGGCGCCCTGTTCGCGCTGGTCCATGACGTGACGCTGACGCTGGGCCTGTTCGCGCTGACAGGGATGGAGTTCGATCTCAACATCGTGGCTGCCCTGCTCACGCTGATCGGCTATTCGCTGAACGATACCATCGTCGTCTATGACCGCATACGCGAGAACATGAAGAAGTTCCGCAAGATGCCGATGCCCGAACTGCTCGATCTTTCGGTGAACGAGACGCTGGCCCGTACTATCGTCACGTCGCTGTCGATGCTGATTACGCTGCTGGCGCTGCTGCTGCTTGGACCCGATGTGATCTTCGGCTTTACCGCCGCCATCACGCTCGGCATTTTCGTCGGCACCTACAGCTCGGTCTACATGGCCGCGCCGATCCTGATCTGGCTGAAGGTCAATCCCAACAGCTTCGTACCCACGGAATCGGCGATGGATCGTCAGGAGCGATTGGCGCGCGAGCGGGCCTAACCTGTCAAACTATCGCGTGAAATGCGGCGGGGAAGCTCAGCGCTTCTCCGCCGCTTTCGCATAGATTTCCGCCAGCGCCGCAGCGTTGGCATCCCAGCTGAACCGCTCAGCATTTGCTGCTACTGCTTCCTGACTGGGCGGATTGGCGAGCAATTCTGCGACGCCCTGCGCAATGGACTCCGGCGTACGCTCCACAATCCGGCCTGCGCTGTCGTTCTGCACCACTTCACGCGCACCGCCCACATCGGGGATCACAACCGGTGTCCCGCAAGCCAGCGCCTCGATCCAGGCATTGGCAAGGCCCTCGCGCTCTGAAGGCAGCACCATCACATCGGCCGCGCTGAGCAGGTGGGGCAAAAGGTCATGGTCAACTGCACCGATGATCTGCACGCGGTCTTCAAGGTCGAGTTCGGTGACCAGTGCCCGCAGCGCCGCTTCTTCGGTGCCGCTGCCCGCGATCACCAGTCGGACATCTTCGGGCAAATGCTTCAGCGCACGGATTGCCAGCGACTGCCCTTTGACGCGCACCAACGCGCCAACGCTGAGCAACATGCGCCCCACCGACCAGACATGCAGGGAAGGGATCGCCGAAATAAGCTGACGGGCGCTGGCGCGGCCGAGCGGCCTGAACCGCTCCCTGTCCAGTCCGGTATAATGAACGCTGATCTTGCTGTCTTCCATGCCCATTCCAACCATATCTCTGGCCAACGCGCGCGATACGGCCAGCAAGGTTGTGGCCTGTTGTGCGGCCCCCAGAATCTGGAGCTTGGCCAATCGCCGTTCACCCCAGAGATGAATGTCCGAACCCCGTGCCTTGATTGCGAGAGGCAGGCCCAACTTTGCGGCGATCTTTGCCGCTGCCGGTCCATCGGGGTAGAAAAACTGCGCGTCAACCATGTCGAACGGACACGCTTCGTGCAATTTCTGCGCCAGTGGCAAAACTGCGCGCGCGATCAGATGCGGGTTCACCGGCCCCGAAAGACCTGGGAGCAGCAGAAAGCGCGGGTGATGTACGGTCACCGCGCCTTGTTGTTCCACGTCTGGAATCTGTTCAAGAGCAGCATAGCGCTGCATCGGCACGGGCGGCTTGCCGATGGGGTTCACCACCGTGACTTCCCAATCGCCCCGCGATGCCAAGGCCTCCATCTGGCGCGCTACGAAACGCCCAAAGCCGCTGCGGCCCGGCGCGGGATAGAGCGTTGAAATTGAAAGCAGGCGTTTCAACGTCAAAGCTTGCGTACGAGCATTTCAGCAAGGCCAAGCCACACCGGGCGGTCGATCACCACCTGCCGCTGGCCGGGGCCGGGCGGCAGGATCGCCACGCGCCCGTCGCGCTGGTCGATCAACCGACCAAAGGCAAAGCGTCCGCCGGGGCGGGGGGCCAGAACATCGCGGTTAAAGGCTCGCGCAAAGTCCTCAGGTTCAATCTGCCGCAGCCAAACCTGATCGCCCGCGCGATATTCGCCTGCGCTGTCATCCACTGCCATTGCCATCAGTCGCGCCGATCCATCCAGGGCCACCGGCAGGATCGCGTCCATCGGCTTGGCCAGTGCCTCAGCACCTTGTGCGCCAAAGCGCGCTACCAGCCGCGCCGGGCTTTCCTCGTCCGCCTTGACCAGCAATTGCGGATCGACACCCAGCGCCGCACCAATGCGGTTCATCCACGTCAGCGACAGGCTGCGCATACCTGTTTCCAGCCGCCCGATGGTTTGCGCCGTGGTTGGTGGATCGCAGCGTGCCGCCACATCGGCCAGCGTCATGCTCTTTTGCCGACGGATGTCGCGAATTCGGTTGATCATTTTTGAGCCCGTTTAACCACTGCGGTGTTTTTTCGCTTTCCTACAAAGCAGGGGGCAAGGCAAGTCCTTTGCGTGTTTCACTGTTGTTCCAGAAGGAGACCGCCTTTGGCCCGTATGCTCGCAACCCGCGAACTGACACCGGAAGGCCCGCGCCGTAGCGCGACATGTGGCCCGCGCACCCGCTCGGTCACCGTAAACCTCGCCGAATCGCCGCTCACCTGGCTTCACGCGCGCGGCCACCTGACTGACCGTCAATTCGATGCCGGAGAGCGCCTGCGTGCCGATTTTGAACGCGCGCAACTCTCACCCTCGATCACGATGCGCTGGGACGCTGTGCGGATCAGCAGCACCGGGGATCGCGGCCTCAACGCCAGCGAACGCCAACTCGCCGCCCGTCAGCGTTTTGATGCGGCCGTTGCCGAAGCAGGCAAGGGCCTGTCTGACATTCTGTGGCGCGTGGTCTGCGCGGGTGAGGGGCTGCCCGCAGCGGAAAAGACGCTTGATTGGCCTGCCCGAAGCGGCAAGCTGGTGCTGCGCATTGCGCTGGATCGGGTTGCGGATCATTATCGCATGGTCTGACGATAAGTATCTTTTGCAACAAAAGGGCTTTGAACCCGTCTCCGGCTGTGGCACCGCACAGGCAACTTTCTGATTCCCGGAGAAGATGTTCATGACTGTCCGCTTCAGCCGCCGTTCTTTTGTTGCCTCGGCCAGTATCGCCACGGCGCTGGCCGCCAGCCCGCGTTTTGCCTTTGCTGCCGCAACCGGAGAGGACGCGCGGCTGGACGCGCTGTTTACCCGCATTTTCAACGACCAGATGATGCTTTCGCCGACGTACGCAACCTCGCTCGGGCTGGACAAAGGCGCGATGGCTGGCCTGCGGTCGAAGCTGGGCGACAACAGCGCAGCGGGTCGCGCGGCCTCCATCGCGCAGACCCGTGGCGCGCTGGCAGACCTCGCCAAGATTGACGGCAAGGCGCTTTCGGCCCCGATGAAGGTCAACCTCGACGTGGTGCGCTATCAGCTTGAGCGCCGCCTTGATGGCCCGCGTGTGGGAGTGGACAGCCCGCAATCGCCCTATCGCATCACGCAGCGTTCCTGCGCAGCGTTCAGCGTGCCTGATTTCCTCGATTCCACTCACCCGATGGAGAACGCCGAGGACGCCGAGGCCTATCTCGCGCGTCTTGCTGGGCTGCGGACTCAGATCGACAACGACATCACCGAGCAGCGCGAACAGGCCTCGCGCGGCCTGCTTGCGCCTGCATGGTCGCTCGACCTTGCGCTGATGCAGTTGCGCAAGCTGCGCGCGCCTGCGCCGGGCGAATCCTCGATGGTTCAGTCCATCGTCCGCCGCACCGCCAAGAAGGGTATCGCGGGCAATTGGCAGGCTCGCACCGAAGCTATCGTGCGCGATGCGATCTACCCCGCAATCGACCGACAGATTGCGCTGCTCGAACAGCTCAAGCCCACCAGTGCTGCGGGTGACGGCGCATGGCGCATTCCGCGTGGTGACGAGATCTATGCCGCCGCGCTGATGCAGGCGACCACCACCAACTACACCCCCGATGAAGTCCACAAGATCGGCCTTGAACAGGTGGCCGAGCTCACCGCCCAACTCGACACGGTGCTGAAAGCCGCAGGTTATACCAAGGGCACCGTGGGCGAACGGCTGGCCGCGCTCAACACCCTGCCCGAACAGCTCTATGCCGCCACGCCAGAGGGCAAGGCCGAATTGATCGCTAGCCTGAACGCGGGCGTGCAAAAGATGAACGCCTTGCTGCCCAAGGCCTTCGCCACGCTGCCCGAACAACCGCTCGACATTCGCGCCGTGCCGGTGGAAATTCAGGACGGTGCCGCCAACGGCTATTACTATTCCGCCTCGCTCGATGGCAGCCGCCCGGCGATCTACTGGATAAACCTCAAGGAAGTGTCCGACTGGCCGAAGTACACGTTGCCTTCGCTCACCTACCACGAAGGCACGCCGGGCCATCACTTGCAGATCAGCCTTGCGCAGAAGTCTGAAAGCATCCCGCTGATCCGCAAGACTGGCGGCTTCTCGGCCTATTCCGAAGGCTGGGCGCTCTATTCGGAACAAGTAGCAGACGAACTTGGCGCCTATGACGGCATCGAAAAGGCGGGCTACCTCCAGTCCTTCCTGTTCCGCGCCACACGCCTCGTCGTTGACACGGGCCTGCACACCAAGCGCTGGAGCCGCGAGAAAGCGACCGACTACATGGTCGCCACCACCGGCTTCACCCGCCCGCGCACCTTGCGTGAAGTGGAGCGCTATTGCACCTCGATCGGGCAGGCTTGCAGCTACAAGATCGGCCACATCGCCTGGCTGCGGGCACGCGAAAAGGCGCAGAAGACATTGGGTGACAAGTTCGACATCAAGCAGTTCCATGAGGTGTTGCTTGACGGCGCAATGCCGCTATCGATCCTGGAAAAGCGCATCGATGAGCGGACGGCTGCTGCGTTGAAGGCGTAACCTAGCCACCAAGAAGTTGGACCAAAACCGTGCGCCCCCGTGAAGGCGGGGGCCTCAGGGTTCTAACGCAACATCGGCCTAAACGGCCTGAGGCCCCCGCCTGCGCGGGGGCGCACTGCGTTTTGGTGAGGGTCTACCCCTCAACCATCTCCGCCAGTTCCAGCCAGCGCTCTTCCGCTGCGTCCTTCTCGCCACGCACTTTTTCAAGCGCTGCCATCACGGCATCGAATTTCTTCGGGTCTTTGGCGTAAAGATCCGGGTCAGCCAATTGCGCTTCACCCCGCGCAATTTGCGCGTCCAACTCTTCGATGCGCCCCGGCAACAAATCGTAGTCGCGCTGGTCTTTGTAAGACAGCTTGCCCTTCTTTGCAGGCATCGGAGGAGGGGGCGCAGCCGCCGCAGCTTTGTCCCCACCAGCCTTCGCCACCGGCTTGCCGCCCAACCGGGCCTTGCGCATCTTCTCCCAGTCGGCATAGCCGCCCGCGACGATGTCCACGCGGCCTGATCCATCCATGCCCAGCGTGATCGTCACCGTCTTGTCCAGAAAGTCTCGGTCATGGCTGACGATCAGCACGGTGCCGTCATAGTCCGAAATCACTTCCTGCAGCAGGTCGAGCGTTTCGAGATCAAGGTCGTTGGTCGGCTCGTCCAGCACCAGCAGGTTGGAAAACCGCGCAAATTCCCGCGCCAGCAACAGGCGTGACCGCTCCCCGCCCGAAAGCGTGCCCACGCGCGCTTCGACGAGGTTTGGATCGAACAGGAAGTCCTTGAGATAGCCGTGGATATGCTTGCGCACCCCACGCACGTCGATCCAGTCGCTGCCATCGGCCAGCACATCGCGCACGCGCTTTTCGGGCGACATGAGGCTGCGCTGCTGGTCTATGAACACGGCTTGCAAGGTATTGGCCAGCGTGATCGTGCCGCTGTCCGGCTCCAGTTCCCCGGTCAGCAGCTTCAGCAGTGTGGTCTTGCCCGCGCCGTTCGATCCCACCACGCCGATGCGGTCCTTGCGCGTTATGCGCAGGGTGAAGTCCTTGACAATCTCTCTGCTTCCCCCCGCTCGTCCTGAGCCTGTCGAAGGACCGTCGCTGCTCTGCGGTGCTTCGACAAGCTCAGCACGAGCGGTTTCGGGGAAGGATTTGCAGACCTTGTCGGCAACGATCACCGCCTTGCTCTTGGCATCATCGCTGGATAGCGCCAGCTTGGCCGTACCTTGGGGCGTCAGCATCGCGGCGCGCTGTTCGCGCATTTCATAGAGCTTTTCGAGCCGCCCCATGTTGCGCTTGCGCCGCGCGGTGACGCCACGTTCCAGCCAGTGGGCCTCGATCTTCAGCTTGGCATCCAGCTTGTCGGCCGCGCGCGCTTCCTCGGCATAGGCCTGTTCCATCCACGCTTCGTATCCGCCAAAGCCGATTTCCTTGCGGCGCAGCGATCCGCGATCCAGCCACAGCGTCGCCTTGGTCAGCCGTTCGAGGAAGGTGCGGTCATGGCTGATCACCACAAACGCCCCGCGATAGCGCGTCAGCCAGTCTTCCAGCCAGTCGATGGCGGCAAGATCAAGGTGGTTGGTCGGCTCGTCCAGCAGCAGCAGATCCGGCTCGCTCGCCAGCGCCCGCGCCAAGGCCGCCCGCCGCCGCTCCCCGCCGCTGGCGCTGTCGGCCTTGCGCGAAAGATCGATGCCAAGCTGGCCCGCAATCGCCTCAACCTCGTGCTGCGGCGGCGCATCCTTGCCCGAAAGCGCAAAGTCCATCAGCGTGTCGAAGCCGGTGAAGAACGGGTCTTGCTCCAGCGTCACGATCCGCGTCCCCGGCTGGATCGATCGCGTGCCCTTGTCGGCATCCACCTGTCCGCCCAGCAGCTTGAGCAGCGTGGTTTTTCCAGCACCATTACGCCCGATCAGCGCGAGCCTGTCGCGCTGCTGGATATGGATGTCGAGGTCCTGAAAGAGCCAACCATTGCCCTGGATCAGGCCAAGGCCTTCCCAGCTGCCCCCATCATGAACCGACTGACTGCCCTTATCGCTGCCACGCTCGCCGTTCTGCCTGTTGCATCGCCTGCACAGCAACAGCGCCCCAGTGAACAGAACGAAGCCCGCCGCGATCTGCGCGCGGGCAACGTGCGCTCCCTGCGCGATATTGAACGCCGCGTGCTGCCGACCAAGCCCGGAATGCAATACCTCGGCCCGGAATACGATCCCTCCGCGATGGTTTACCGCCTGAAGTTCATCCGCGATGGCCGCGTGGTGTTCGTCGATGTGGATGCGCGCACGGGGCAGGTGATGGGCGAGAGCCGCTAACGCCAAGTCCAACAGACATAACGCCACCAAACACCCCGTCACCCCGGGCTTGACCCGGAGTCCCGCTTTTCTTCGAGCCTTGCGAACGATCTGAAGGAAAACAACAAAGCGGGATCCCGGATCAAGTCCGGGATGACGGTTATGGAATAGAAGTCAGTTCCATCACGCCAGCCATTCGCCCGTAATCGTCCCCCGATGCCCCTCCGGCGCCAGCGCCGCGCGCAGCGCTTCGAGCAGCGGCGGCAGACCTTGCGTAAAGGCATAGGGCGGGTTCACGAAAAACAGCCCCGCGCCGTTATAGATACCGGGCTGATCGCTGTCGTACAGCCAATGCTCCACATTCAGCATCTTCGGAATGCCCAGACGGCCTAGCTGATCCTTCCACCGCACATGCGTGTGCCGGTCTTTCAGCGGATACCAGATCACCGTCACCCCATGCGCCCACTTGCGGTGCGCAGCGGCAAGCGTGGCCGTGATCCGCGCGCGTTCGTCGGTCTGCTCATAGGGCGGGTCGACCACCACCACGCCGCGCGGAGTCCGCGTCGGCAGCATCGCCAGCCACAGCTCGTAGGCGTCCCGCTCATGCACCGCAGCCCCCGAATTGCGAATCGCGTCGCGCATCGCGCCGCGCAAGGCATAGGCGTCCTCGGGATGCTTCTCGTTCAGGATCAGCAAGTCCTGCGGGCGCAGCAATTGCGCCAAAAACCGTGGCGATCCGGGATAAAGCTGCGGCTCATCTCCCACATTCACCGCCCGCACCGCAGCGCGATAATCGTCCAGCAAGGGGTTCGCATCAGCAAAGGCCCGCAGCACGCCCTGCGTGGCTTCACCAGTGCGCCCGGCCTCATCGCCATGCAGGTCGTAAAGCCCGCACCCTGCATGAGTATCAATCAGCGTCAGCGCGCTGTCCTTGATCTGCAAGGCCCGCACGAGCGCGATCAGCAGACTGTGCTTCACGACATCGGCGCTGTTTCCGGCGTGGAAGGAATGGCGATAATTCATTGTGATTCAAAGTCCTGACGACTTGCCTTTATATGATCTGTTGGACGCGGAATCTGAGCGCGAGTCGATTGAAGTGACCAATCCGGTGCCCGTATAGAGTTGCGTGGAAACCTTCAAAACACTTCTGCGCGCAGGCAATGTCGAACGTCGAGTGCTGCCGGCCAAGCCGGGAATGCAGTACGTCGGACCGGAATACGATCAGTCGGAAATGGTTTACCCCATGGGGTTTATCCGCGATGGTCGGGTGGTGTTTGTGGGTGTGGAAGCGCGAACGGGGCAGGCCATGGGGGAGAACAGGTGAATGGTTCAGTTGCCTTCAGACGCAGGATCTTCAGCCTTAACTTCTACCTCCACCTCATCTTTCGCGTTTTCGAAAAAAGGCCAGATATCGTCAAAAAACAGATGATCGATGGTTTTTATGTAGTCCTTCAGGATCAAGTCTGTTTTCATGTTCGGTCGAATGTCACAATAATAAACGCCATCCAGAGGGTTAAGTTTGATTGTGAATCCTTTGAAATGTCCCGGAAGGAAGGTTGAGCTTATACCGTATTTTTGTGGGCTGGACGTAGCCTTGCGCTGCACATCGTTCAGAAATATTGCAATATGCGGCAAAGAAGTTTCTGTCAGTTTGCTATAGAGAAACTTATCCATGAATATCTTATCGATACGATCCTTGGACGAAGTTTTGACAGAGCCGATGACTTTTAAATCGCCATCTTTCTTGATCAAGAGATCGTGCTGATCGTTCATACGAAAAGCTACGTCCCCAGCGATCTTTACAGGAACTTGAATCGTGCCGCTGACGCAATCAATATTCAAACGTTGAAAGATCAGTTGGATTAGGCGCTCAAATAGGTCACCATTCACCTTTCTTGCTTTATTTGATTGGCCGGATGGTAAACCATCTAGCGCTGCACCAATGCTCTGTTGAAGCGTGTAAATTACGCGGAGAAGATTCTCTCTATCACCAATCGGATTGCACGACGGATCTCTTAACCTTTGCAGTGTTTCACAAAAGGTCTTGTGACGGTCCTGTGCTGTGGTCGTATCATAAATAAGACTCGTATTTATCGGTCTGGTGACGTTATAAAATCCATCTTCCTTGTATTGATAAAAGAAATAATTAATTTCATTCTGTGATATAATGGTTGCTTGTACGCCGTTGTCTTTGAAATCCAAATATCGCTCGGCGAACTCGATGTAGTATTCGATTTTGACAAAATTCATCTTGTCTGCTGCACGTTCTGCAATGTCTTTGATGGTCATCGAATTTTTTCCCGTCGCATCATATTTTCTCGATCAAATTTTATCCAGTATGACGGTGAGTTGTAGCTTACATTTCTGATGCGCTCGATTGCCCATTCATTGTATTCCGCGCTGATGTCACACGCGAGCCAGCGGCGGTTCAATTGCTGAGCCACGGTAATTGTTGTACCGGATCCTGAAAATGGATCTAATACTACCGCACCTTCGTCTGAAGATGCCAGCATTATCCTTCTGACAAGTTCTTCCGGCTTTTGGGTAGGGTGGGGTGTAGTCTCACCGGACCCATTGCAGGTTGTTGGAATGTTCATAACATCTTTTGGCTTGGCTCCATCGGGATGTGGTGTCCAAATATCTTTTCTGACTTTCCCTTGTCCGTACTGGCTAAGGCCTGTGGACATTTAGGGGATTCCCTTTTTCTGCGAGATCGGATTCAAGACTGGCGAAGGGAGAGCTGGTTTGGATCGACACGGATTGAGCG
>NZ_NCII01000090.1 GCF_002256775.1 Novosphingobium sp. 17-62-19
CGAAGGCGTGTGCATCGCGCGTTCGAACCGTGGCCTCGGCTCGAACTTCACCGTGCGCAAGATCTCGTTCGGCGAAGGCGTGGAGCGCGTGTTCCCGCTGTATTCGCCCAACATCGATTCGATTACCGTGGTGCGCCGTGGTGTCGTGCGTCGTGCGAAGCTCTACTATCTTCGTGGCCGCACCGGCAAATCGGCACGTATTGCAGAGCGCAAGGTCAACAAGGCCTGAGTGCTGGGGGCCTGAGCCGACCAACGCCGCAACACCGGTAACGTGTTATAAAAGGCGTCCTGGCTCTCCGGCCAGGGCGCTTTTTTGTGCTTTCAAACGCAACCATTTCGGGCCACCCAAGGGCATTGCAATCGCGCCTGCGCCATCCGTGCCGGGCCAGAGGATACCGAAACACCATGCGTCACTTGTCGTTGCTCGCCGCCTGCGCGCTGTCTGCCTTTGTCGCCGCGCCTGCGCTTGCCCAACAGGGAAATTCCATGACTGCGAATGCGCCTGCCGAAGCCAAGGCTCTGACATTTGAGCGCGTATTTGCCAGCCCCGGCCTGAATGGGCCTGCGCCTCGCGCGGTGAAGCTTTCGCCCGATGGGCGCTACCTGACGCTGCTGAAGAACCGCGCGGACGACCGCGAGCGGTACGATCTGTGGGGCTTTGACCGCCAGACCAGCGAATGGAAGATGCTGGTGGATTCGCTGAAGCTTTCGTCCGGTCGGCAGCTGTCCGAGGCGGAGAAGATGCAGCGTGAGCGCCAGCGCATCGGCGATCTGAAGGGTATTGTGGCCTATGAGTGGGCTGCCGATGGCAAGTCGGTGCTGGTGCCGGTAGATGGCGAACTGTTCCTTGCGGGCCTTGATGGTTCGGTGCGCAAGGTCGAGGGCACCAAGGGCGGTGAGCTGACGCCCAAGCTGGGTCCGAAGGGTGAGCATATCGCCTATGTGCGCGACCGGCGGCTGTGGGCAGGTCCGGTGACGGGTACGGCGCAAGCGATCACGCCTAAAGAGACGAATTCGGACGTCCATTGGGGCGAGGCCGAGTTCGTGGCGCAGGAGGAAATGAACCGCTTCAACGGCTTCTGGTGGTCTCCCGATGAAAAGCGCATCGCGGTGGAGCGCTTTG
The DNA here is from genome assembly GCF_002256775.1 of Novosphingobium sp. 17-62-19. Lineage (GTDB taxonomy): Bacteria > Pseudomonadota > Alphaproteobacteria > Sphingomonadales > Sphingomonadaceae > Novosphingobium. Next base: position 1,124 of record NZ_NCII01000090.1, read on the forward strand.
ACGAGAGCATGGTGGGCGTGGTGACGCGCACCGCCATCGGCGCCGAGGACACGCGGACCTACCAACAGCGCTATCCGGCGGCGGGCACGCCCAATGCCGAGGTTTCGCTGTGGGTGATGGGGCCTGACGGATCGAACCGGGTGCAGGTGGATCTGGGTGCCGACAAGGACATCTACCTCGCGCGGGTGGATTGGGCGCCTGATGGCAAGACGCTTTATGTGCAGCGTATGAACCGCGAACAGACGGTGCTCGACATGCTCAAGGTCGATCCGGCCACGGGCAAGGCAAGCGTGCTGTTTACGGAAAAGGCGGCGGACAAGCACTGGATCGATCTGTCGGACAGCTACCGCTTCCTGAGCGATGGCAGCCTGATCTGGTGGTCTCAGCGCGACGGGTTCGGGCATCTCTATCGCCTGAAGGGCGGAAAGTGGAGCCAGTTGACCAAGGGCGACTGGGTGGTCACCGGGCTGGTCGGCGTGGATGAGAAGGGCGGCAAGCTTTACCTGACCGGCACGAAGGATGATGTGCTGGCGAACCAGGTCTATGCGATGGACCTGAACGCGCCGGGCAAGCTGACGCGCATCACCGAGCCGGGCTGGGTCAACAATGCCTCGATGGACAAGAGCGGTCAGACGCTGATGATCACGCGCGCATCCGATGCGCAGCCTGCACAATCGTTTATCGCGGACACGAGCGGAAAGCGGCTGGCGTGGATCGAGGAGAACAAGGTGGCAGGCGCGCATCCATATGCGCCCTATCTGGCCAGCCACCGTCCGGCGCAGTTCGGCACGATCCCCGCAAAGGACGGCACGCCGCTGCATTACATGATGATCACGCCGCCGCTGGAGGCCGGAAAGAAGTACCCCGTATTCACCTATCACTACGGCGGGCCGACCTCGCAGGTGGTGGCCAAGGGCTTTCAGGGCGCGCTGGCACAGGCGATTGTCGACAAGGGTTACATCTACTTTGCCATCGACAATCGCGGATCGGACAACCGGGGCGTGAAGTTTGCCTCAGCGCTGCACCATGCGATGGGCTCGGTCGAGGTTGAGGATCAGCTGGCGGGCGCAATGTGGCTGAAGCAGCAGCCGTTTGTGGATGCGGACAAGATCAGCACGTTCGGCTGGTCCTATGGCGGGTACATGTCGATCAAGATGCTGGAGGCCAATCCGGGGGCCTATGCGGCGGGGATCGCCGTGGCGCCGGTGACCAAGTGGGAGCTTTACGATACGACCTATACCGAGCGCTATCTGGGCGATCCGGGTAAGTTGCCGCAGGTTTATGAGAAATCGAATGCGCTGGCCGATACCGGCAAAATCAGCGATCCGCTGCTGATCATTCACGGCATGGCCGATGATAACGTGGTGTTCGAGAACGCTTCGGCCATCATCGCCAAGATGCAGGGCGAGGCGGTGCCGTTCGAGATGATGCTCTATCCCGGCTACACCCACCGCATCAGCGGGCCGAAGGTGAGCCAGCATTTGTATGAGACGATTTTCCGGTTTCTTGACCGTAATGGGGCGGGGAGTGGGAAATAGGGGCGGGGGACGTAGCCCAATCCAATCACCGTCATCCTAAACTTGGTTCAGGATCCATTGCGCCGATTGAACGGCAGCTTGAGGTGAGAAATGGACCCTGAAACGGGTTCAGGGTGACGAGCGGGTTGCAAGAGCGGGCGCGCAAGCATCGGTGTCTGGCGCACAAGCGTTTTTAACTTGGCTGGTTGGAACCAGCCGCTAGGGAACGGCCTGTCTGCAAAGCAGGCAGGCGCAGGAAGGGAAGCAAGATGGGTTACCGGGTTGTAGTGGTCGGCGCGACGGGGAATGTGGGCCGCGAGATGCTCAACATTCTGGCTGAACGCGAGTTTCCCTGCGACGAGATCGCGGCGGTTGCATCGCCACGCTCGCAGGGCACCGAGATCGACTTTGGCGAAACGGGCCGCAAGCTCAAGGTTAAGAACATCGAGCATTTCGATTTCACCGGATGGGATATTGCGCTGTTTGCAGCAGGTTCCGGCCCGACCGAAATTCATGCGCCCCGTGCTGCGGCATCTGGCTGCGTGGTGATCGACAATTCGTCGCTCTACCGCATGGACCCGGACGTGCCGCTGATCGTGCCAGAGGTTAACCCCGACGCCATCGATGGCTACACGAAGAAGAACATCATCGCGAACCCCAACTGCTCGACCGCGCAGATGGTGGTGGCGCTCAAGCCCTTGCACGACGCCGCCACGATCAAGCGCGTGGTCGTAGCCACGTACCAGTCGGTTTCAGGCGCGGGCAAGGATGGCATGGACGAGCTGTTTGAACAGACCCGCGCCATCTACATGCCGCAGGGTGAACTGGGCGCGCCCAAGAAGTTCACCAAGCAGATCGCCTTCAACGTGATCCCGCACATCGACGTGTTCCTTGATGATGGTTCGACCAAGGAAGAGTGGAAGATGGTTGCCGAGACCAAGAAGATCCTTGATCCCAAGATCAAGATATCAGCCACTTGCGTGCGCGTGCCGGTGTTCGTCGGCCATTCCGAAGCGCTGAACATCGAATTCGAAAAAGAGATCAGCGCTGAAGAAGCCCAAAACATCCTGCGCGAAGCGCCGGGCGTCATGCTGATCGATAAGCGCGAGAACGGCGGATACATCACGCCGGTAGAATGCGTGGGCGACGATGCGACTTATGTCAGCCGCGTGCGCGAAGATCCGACCGTGGACAGCGGGCTTTCGCTGTGGTGCGTTTCGGACAACCTGCGCAAGGGGGCCGCGCTGAACGCGGTGCAGATTGCCGAACTGCTTGGCCGCCGGCATCTGAAGAAGGGCTGATCGATTTGCGGCGGGCGAGCCTTCGGTCTGCCCGCCGCAGTTTGTCGCCTCTACGCAACATCATAGCTGTATTCCCAACTTCTAAAGTAGAGATTTTTCAAACTCGCCATTGCATCGGACATAAAGGAAGCGTTATGTGCGGTGCAGCAAGGCAGTCTGCCAAGCGCAACCATGGGGGGTTATGCTCGAACACCTGGACATACTCCACGGCATAGCAGGCCTTTTTGTTGGCGTGCTGGTGGGATTGACTGGCGTTGGCGGCGGTTCGCTGATGACTCCGATCCTGGTGCTGATGTTCGGGGTCAGCCCCGCGACGGCTGTTGGCACCGACCTTTTGTTTGCGGCAATTACCAAGATCGGCGGCTCTTTCGTCCACAACCAGCACGAGAGTGTGGATTGGAAGATCATGAAACGGCTGGCTGCGGGGAGTGTCCCGGCGGCCATCGTCACGCTGGTCGGCGTGTCCTATTTCGGCAAAGTGGGCAAGGATTCCAGCGGGATCATCCTGACGGTGCTGGGCTCGATGCTGGTGCTGACAGCTTTTGCCACGCTGTTTCAGAAGCAACTCGGCCGATTTGCTAAAACACACGAACGGCTTAACGATTCGCATACGTTGCTGCCCACGGTGGGACTTGGGGCAGTACTGGGCGTTGCGGTGTCGATCTCGTCGGTCGGGGCAGGCGCGATTGGGGTGACGGCACTGCTGATGCTCTATCCGGCGCTGCGGGTATCACGCATTGTCGGCACGGACATTGCCCATGCGGTGCCGTTGACGCTGGTAGCGGGTTTTGGCCACTGGTTGATTGGCGGGGTGGACCCCTATCTGCTGCTGAACCTGCTGATGGGATCGCTGCCCGGTGTGGCTATCGGGAGTATGCTGTCAGCACGTTCACCGGACAAATTGCTGCGCCCGGTACTGGCAGCAGTGCTGCTGTTCTCGGGTGTGAAGCTGCTGACGGCATGAACATCACCACGGAGATTTTTGACGGCTTTGATGGCGCACAACTGGCGTTGCACCGGATGGGCGCGGGGCGACCGGTGGTGTTGCTGCACGGGCTGTTTTCCTCGGCAGAAGTCAACTGGATCAAGTTCGGCACGGCGGCAAAGCTGGCGGCGGCGGGCTTTGAATGCCTGATGCCGGATTTGCGCGTGCATGGGCAAAGCGCTGCGCCACATGATGCGGCGGCCTATCCTCAGGACGTGCTGGTGCGCGATGCAGAAGCGCTGGTGGCGCATCTGGGGTTGAGCGACTTTGATCTAGTCGGCTTCTCGCTGGGGTCGCGCACATCGGCGCGGGCCGTGATCGCCGGGATGCAGCCACGCAGGCTGGTGCTTTCGGGCATGGGCTTGCAGGGGCTTGCCGGATGGGCGCGGCGGCAGGATTTCTTTGTCGATGTGATCGACCGTTTCGGCACTATCAAGCGCGACGATCCGGCCTATTTTGCACAGCAGTTCCTCAAAACGATGGGCACGGACCGTGATGCTGCGCGGTTGTTGCTGAAATCGATGGCCGATACGAACCCGGCAGAACTGGCGGCGATCACGATGCCGACGCTGGTGTTGTGCGGTGATCAGGACAACGATAACGGATCGGCCGAGCAACTGGCCGAGGCATTGCCCAATGCGCGGCTGGCACTGATCCCCGGCACACACATGAGCAGTGTGACAATGCCTGAGCTTGGGCAAGAACTGGTCAAGTTCCTTACGGCCGAGGGTTGACCCCGACGGTTTCACCGGTAACCAGAAGGCAAGCCTTTCGACGCCGCATTTTGCGGGGCAGGCACGGTCCTTCCGGGAGATCCTGAGATCATGAAATCACTTGTATCGAGCTTGGCGCTTGCCGCCGCGACGCTTGCCACCCCCGCATTTTCCCAAAATGCGCCCGCCGATGCTGCTGCCGTGGCTGACTGGGTGAAGCAGGCTGAGGCTGAAGTGTTGGCAAAGTCGGTGGAGACATCGCGCGCCAACTGGATCTACGCCACGTACATCATCGATGACAGCGCAGCGCTGGTGGCCATCGCCAATGGTGAAGCCACTGCCATGCAAGTCGCCCAGGCCAAGCAGGCGGCGGAATATGCCAAAGTGAGCGGGCTTGCCCCCGACGTCGCGCGCAAGCTGGTGATGATGCGAACGCAGATTACCGGACCCGCGCCAAGCACGCCCGGTGCGACGCAGGAATTTGCCGCGCTTCAGGCCAAGCTTGAGGGCATTTATGGCAAGGGTATGGGCACGCTGAAGGGTCAGCCGATCAATGGCAGCGACATCGAAGAAGCGATGGGTGCCAATCGCAACCCCGATGAGCTGAAAGAGATGTGGCTGAGCTGGCACGACAATGTCGGCGCGCCGATGAAGGCCGATTATCAGGAGATGATCGGGATCGGTAACGCGGGAGCGCAGGAGCTGGGCTTTGCCGACATGGGCGCGTTGTGGCGGTCAAACTATGACATGCCGCCTGAGGAATTTGCCGCGCTGACCGAGAAGATCTGGAACGAGGTGAAGCCGCTCTACAACCAGCTTCACTGCTTCACGCGCATGAAGCTGAACGAGAAGTACGGCGATGCGGTGCAGGCGAAGAGCGGCCCGATCCGCGCAGATATTCTGGGCAATATGTGGGCGCAAGAATGGGGCAACATCTACGAAGTGGTTGCTCCAGCTGGGGCGGGCGACATCGGGTATGACGTAGGCGAGTTGCTGACGGCCAAGGGCTATGATGCGATCAAGATGGTCAAGGCTGGTGAGGGGTTCTATTCCTCGCTCGGGATGGCGCCTTTGCCGCAGACGTTCTGGGAGCGGTCGCAGTTCGTAAAGCCGCGCGATCGTGATGTGGTGTGCCATGCCTCGGCGTGGAACGTCGACAATGTGGACGATTTGCGCATCAAGATGTGCATCAAGGTCAACGGAGACGATTTCGTCACGATCCACCATGAGCTTGGCCATAACTACTATCAGCGCGCTTACAAAAAACAGGACGCGCTCTATCTGGGTGGCGCGAACGACGGTTTCCATGAGGCGATCGGTGACTTTGTGGCGCTTTCGATCACGCCCGAATACCTGGTGCAGATCGGCTTGCTGGATCGTGCCAAGGTTCCGGCGGAGTCCAAGGACACCGGGCTGCTGTTGCGCCAGGCGATGGACAAGATTGCGTTCCTGCCGTTCGGCCTACTGATCGACCGTTATCGCTGGGATGTGTTCAGCGGCAAAATCGCTCCGGCCGACTACCAGAAGGGATGGGATGCAATGCGGCTGAAGTATCAGGGCGTGGTGCCGCCCGCTGCGCGCCCGGCCGATGGCTTTGATGCCGGGGCGAAGTATCACGTGCCCGCCAACGTGCCTTATACCCGCTACTTCCTTGCGCGGGTGCTGCAGTTCCAGTTGTATGAGGCTGCGTGCAAGCAGGCAGGCTGGAAGGGGCCGCTCCACCGCTGCAGCTTCTATGGCAACAAGGAAGTTGGTGCGAAGCTGAATGCCATGCTGGAAATGGGGGCTTCGAAGCCCTGGCCTGATGCGCTGGAAGCCTTTACCGGCAGCCGCGAGATGAGCGGCAAGGCGATGATCCGCTACTTTGCGCCGCTGACCAAGTGGCTGGCGAACCAGACCAAGGGGCAATCATGCGGCTGGTAAAGTCGGACGCATAAATCACCCTTTTCGCATTTCCCGCTCAGGGCCTCTTGCCGGATCGCTTCGTTGGTGGCAGCTTGATGACACAACGAACGGGCCGGCAAGAGTCCTATCGGGATTGAAGATGCGATGATGTTAAAAGGCGTGTTTGCGGCACTGGCTGTGAGCGTTCTGGTTCCCTCAGCAGCAAATGCGACGACAGAGCCGACAGGCAGGGTTTCGGCGATCCAGCCGGATGGCGTGGCTCAAGCGCTTATCAACCTTGGCTACACGGCGGAATTGGCAACGGACTCCAACGGCGATCCGCTGATCAATGCTGACATCGGAGGCTGGCAGGCCGCGCTGCTGTTCTACGAATGCAACGCCAAGACCCATGATGGGTGCCAGTCGCTGCAGTTCGTGGCCAATTTTACGCCGGAGAAGAAATTTACTGCTGAAGACGCCGTGCGTTTCAACCGGAACACCCGCTTTGCCTCGGTTTCACTGGGCAAGGACGATGCCGTGATGATGACTTGGGATGTTGTGACGGGCAAGGGCATCGACCTTGAGGTGTTTTCCAACTCGGTCGACATGTTCCGCAGTGCGATGGACACGCTGGGCACCGAAGTTTTCAAATAGTCAGGACCCCGCTTCGGCCACCCCGGAGCGATGGGACGCAACCTCGGCAATCCGCAAGCAGGGCTAGCTGCTTCGGATTGCCTTTTCTTTTTGTTGGTCTAGTGGATTGATTTGTATCGCTCCGGTGAGGGCCGCCTTGCGGTGATCGGCTGATATTTCGAGATGGCACCGGTGCAAGCGCTGGTGTTTGCACCAGTACTAGGGACGGTGCGATGAGTCAGATCACGGTAATTTCAGGCCCGGAGCGGCGGCGAGTATGGACCGACCAACAGAAGCGTGAGTTGGTCGCGGCTGTTTCGGCGCCCGGGGCGAACGTGGCGGAGATTGCCCGCCGTGCTGATCTACGGCCGAACCAGATCTACAGATGGCGACGGCAGATGGGGCAGGCAGCGCAGAGCTTTGCAGAGGTGCAGGTGCAGCCCGATCCAGCGCCGGTGAGCGGATCGTCGATCATCGTGGAGTTCGAGCGGGCGATCGTACGCATCCCCGCTGGCGCATCACCTGGGTTGGTGTCGGCAGTGCTCCGGTCGATCAAGCCGTGATCCCAGTTCCCTCCGGCGTCCGGATATGGATCGCGACCGGGCATACCGATATGAGGAAGGGCATGCGATCCCTGGCCCTGCAGATACAGCAGAGCTTCAGGCGTGATCCCCATGCCGGTGATCTTTATGTCTTCCGAGGGCGCCGTGGCGACCTGTGCAAAATCCTGTGGCATGATGGCATTGGCATGTCGCTCTATGCCAAGCGCCTGGAGCGCGGGAAGTATATCTGGCCATCGGCTGTAGACGGGGTGATTGCCATCTCCGCCTCCCAGTTGGCTTGCATGCTGGAGGCGATCGACTGGCGTAATCCGCAAGCGACCTGGCGGCCGACCCTGGCCGGATAATCAATGTCGGAGAGCTAAAAAGCTAGAGATTCCGGTGCTTTTCTGCTATGCCTTTGGGCATGGGTGACGCGGCGCAAGCAGAGATCCAGAGCCTTCGCGCGCAGCTCGCCGCAGCCCAGGCGGTCGCCGCTGAAGTGGCCCGCATCAAAGCCATCAACGCCGACCTGGAAGCCCGTAACGCCCTTCTCGAACTGCAGAACGAGAAGATGCGCCGCACTCTTTTTGGCCAACGCTCCGAGCGCACGCGCCATCTGCTCGACCAGATGGAACTGACCTTCGAGGAGTGCGAGACCGCTGCCAGCGAAGATGAGCTTCTGGCTGCCCTGGCAGCGGCGAAGACCAACGTCGCACCGTTCGAGCGCAAGCGGCCCGCCCGCAAGCCCTTGCCCGAACATCTTCCACGCGAACGCGTCGTCATCGCCGCGCCCGATGCCTGCCCCTGCTGCGGCTCGGATCGGCTGTGCAAGCTGGGTGAGGATATCACCGAGACACTTGAGGTCGTGCCGCGCCAGTGGAAGGTGGTCCAGACCGTGCGGGAGAAGTTCTCCTGCCGGGATTGTGAGAAGATCACCCAACCGCCGGCGCCTTTCCACGTCACGCCCCGCGGGCTATTTGGCCCCAGCTTCCTGGCGATGCTGCTCTTCGAGAAGTTCGGTGCGCATCAACCGCTTAACCGCCAGCGTGATCGCTACGCCCGGGAAGGCGTCGACCTGAGCCTTTCCACTCTGGCCGATCAGGTCGGCACCTGCACCGCCGCGCTGATGCCGCTCTATCTGCTGATCGAAGCCCACGTCCTTGCTGCCGAGCGATTGCATGGCGACGATACAACGGTGCCAGTGCTGGCCAAGACCAAGACCGATACGGGCCGGATCTGGACCTATGTTCGGGATGATCGACCTTTTGGCGGACCGGCACCGCCCGCAGCGATCTTCCATTATTCCCGGGACCGGCGGGGCGAGCATCCTGTGGGCCATCTGCGCGGTTGGAGAGGCATTCTTCAGGCTGATGCCTATGCTGGCTATAATGCCCTGTTCCATGGCGACCGCCTGCCGGCGCCGCTGACCCGCGCCCTTTGCTGGAGCCACGCGCGCCGTTATTTCTTCGAGCTGGCCGATATCGCCGCGCAGCTCAAGAAGCGCCGCAAAAAGGCCGTCATCTCGCCGTTGGCAGTGGAGGCGGTCCGCCGCATCGATGTGATCTTCGACATTGAGCGCGCCATCAACGGCAGACCGGTACAGGAGCGCCACACCCTTCGACAGGAACTCAGCGCACCTCTGGTTGCCGATATGGAAGAATGGATGCGCGACAACCGGTCAAAGCTATCGAAGAACAGCGATGTGGCCGAGGCTATGGATTATATGCTCAAGGCATGGCCTGCATTTACCGCCTTCCTCGACGATGGCCGCATCTGCCTGACGAACAATGCGGCGGAACGGGCGCTCAGAGGCATTGCAACGACCGATTCATACTACACCTCCTCTTCAAATGTCCGGAAACAGGGACTTTTGGTTTTCCATTTTGATGCGACACGGGCCTCTGTGACGCGGGAACTGGGTCACTTCGTCCTTTTCCAGGTCCGTGGCTCGGATTTGGTGCGGCGCATCGGGTACAACTTGCTCGGTAGGGAGCACGCCCTCCTTGATCAGTCGACGGACCCGATGGGCAGTAACCCCAAGCTTTTTGGCGGCTTCGGTCAGCGTGAGCCACTCTCCATTCTTTTCGGCGGATCGGTAGCCGTGGATTTTGTGGACAGTGCGCAGCGAGCCGACACGGCGCGCTGTCCAGGTCTTGCCTTGTCCGGTTTGCATTCCCATCCGGTTGAGAGTGGCGGCAATGTCTGCATCGGACCACCGGGTGGCCATGGAGCGGATGATGGCAAGGGCGGCTTCGGGCGTACTCTGGCCATGTTCGCCTGCTTTGGGTTTGCGAATGCGCAGCTGAGAATGTTGGCCACCTTTCCAGTGGATCGTCAAAATGACTTCACGTTGCTCTTCATCGACATCAGCGATGATATCGGTCACGAGCGTGCGGAGGAGCTGCTGACGACAACGCATGTCGACGTTAGGCGAGCGCCAAGCGGTCTCCAGGTCGGTGGCAATGCCAGCAAAATCGGGCGCCGGCGCGGCCAGATCGATTTGTCGCGCTTGGGCCAAACCCGCTTCATAGGCTTCAACACGCCTGAGCGCTGCTTCCCAGCTATTCTCAAGTTGGGCAGCGATCAGGCGGTTATCAGGGTCGCAGGCAGCATAGCGACGTTCAGCGAGAGATGCCTCGTATCGGGCTTGCTGCAAGTCCAGCTCCACCATGCGGTGCCGTTCTTCCAGATTATCCCGATGCGCCCGATCAGCTTCCATTGCGGCCTCGATCGCCATCGGCGTCACGGCTCTCAATATCTCTTTGCCTATGGCAGGGTCGATGCGAGATGCGCCAAAAGTCATGCATCGTGGCTTGGCCAGCATCTGGTTGATACGTTCGCAGCGGTAATAGGGATGACCCGGAGGCCGGCCCGAATAGACAACGCCCAACCGTCTTCCACATCGGCCGCAGGTGAGCAGGCCCGCGAGCAACGCGCGGCCACCACGACCCGACTTGATGCCGCCCTTCTGTCCGAACGCGTTGACGGCGATATGGCTCTGGTTCCTCTCAAACTCACTCCAATCGATATAGCCTTCGTGATGATCCTGGAGCAGCACTTCCCACGTTCCAAAGGGCTTGCTGTGGCCGTAACTTTTGCGTGCCCTGCCATCGACAATCTCGGTTCGCTTCTCGCTTTTACCATAGACATAGACCCCAGCGTAGAAGGGGTTCTTCAGGATCGAAATAACGCTTCGATAGCGAACCGGCACCCAGTCGAAGGACACCGTTTTGCGGCCGTCAGAAGGGCGGGGAAAATGGAAATTGTCAGCTGTCAGCGAAATCAGCACCTGGCGGGCGCTGCCAAGCTCGCGGAAACGCGAAAAGATGAGGCGGATCGCCTCCTGTACCCGGATATCGGGATCCAGCCCCAGGCCGTATTCGCGGTGCCAGATATAGCCGATCGGAACACTGAGGCGCAGTTCTCCCCGCCTTGCCTTGGCGCGCGCCGCGTCAAGCATGCGTGTTCGCAAAATGCCAAGCTCAAACTCGCTGATGCTGCCCTTCATGCCCAACAACAATCGATCGTTTGGTCGACAGGGATCGTATACCCCGTCGAGATCGATCACGCGCGCTTCAACCAGGCCACACAGCTCCAAAAGGTGGTGCCAGTCCCGGCCATTACGGGAAAGGCGCGATGCGTCCAAGCAAAGCACCGCGCCAACCTTGCCCGTGCACAGGCCGCTGACCAGTCGTTCGAAACCGGGGCGGTCGACAGTGCCGCTGGCGGTCCGACCAAGGTCATCGTCGATCACCTCGACATCGTGAAATCCCCAGCGTCGCGCAACATCGACAAGCTCATATTGTCGGCGCTGGCTCTCCAGGTTGTTCTGGACCTGACCCGGGGTCGACTGTCGGACATACACCACAGCTTTGCGCTTGAGCACCGTGACTGGAAGGAGATCATTGCCCGTCATCGCTGGCCTCCTTCGCCGCGACGCCGGCTGCGGCCATCAAGAGGGTCGCCAGCCTGGCAACAACGGCGCTTCGCTGCGCCTCGCTCAGGCCTCGCATCTGCGGCGTATCGAGCGGCATGCTCAGCTGCTGGGTCAGCATCGGTAGCGACGAGGGTCGTGGTAGTGCCTTCATGGCGCGCCTCCTGGATGGCCGTGAGTCCATCCGTCGAAGTCTGCCTGAAACCGCGATCGGTAAGCAGTCCATGAAGCTCTACAAGCCCAATCACCGCAACGCGCGGTTCGCCCATCTCCATGTCGGCGCACAACGCCCTGTCCAGCATCCACTCTGCGACCTGGATGATCTCACCCGGCCTGATCTCTACCCGGATGATCGCGCCATTGGCCCGGTCCTCGCGGCCTTCATGCCGAAAACGACCGCCGTAATATGGATGCCAGCGATAATGAAACTCTACCATCTGCCCGACATGGGCAGAATGACCCTGCGATGGCCCTTGGAAGAAAATCATGGCTCTTCGCTGGGTCAGACCGCGGCGGTCAGCGCACCGCCTTCATGCTGAGCCTCATTGGCACGGCGAAGCTCAACGATATAGATCCCCAGGCTTGGCTAGCCGATGTGCTCAGCCGCATCGCCGACATCCCCCAGAACCGTCTCCAAGAACTGCTGCCATGGAATTGGCGAGCCGCCGAATATCAACGCGAAGCCGCCTGATCCGCGGCCTTCACCGAATGCTTACATTGATTTTGACATTTGCATCCCCTGTCGGTTGGGATGGGTCTGCAAATGTCAAAATCGTAAAATCCACTAGAATCAAAAGCTTCTAGTGGTCCGAAAATCGTAAAATCCACTAGAATCAAAAGCTTCTAGTGGTCCGAAAAGATTCTGACATTCGAACGTCGCCTAACCTTATACGGTACCGAATGTCAGAATCGGACCACTAGCGGAATGGCGGCTCGTTGAACGCGCGCAGCTTGCGGCTGTGCAGGCGCGGGCCTTCCTTGCGGAGCAAGTCGCACGCTGTTGTGCCGATGGCGAGGTGGGCGGCGATGGCCTCTTCATAGAAGCGGTTGGCCTGCCCTGGCAGCTTGATTTCGCCATGCAGCGGCTTGTCCGAGACGCAGAGCAGGGTGCCGTAGGGCACGCGGAAGCGATAGCCCTGTGCGGCGATGGTGGCGCTTTCCATGTCGATGCCGACGGCGCGTGAGAGCGACAGACGACGTGCGGAGTGCGAATAGCGCAGTTCCCAGTTGCGGTCATCGGTGGTGACGATGGTGCCTGTGCGCATACGCCTTTTCAGGTCAATACCGCCTGCGCCCGACACCATTTCAGCCGCTTGTTGCAAGGCAACCTGCACTTCGGCGATGGCAGGGATCGGGATTTCCGGCGGCAGGACCGGATCGAGCACGTGATCATCACGCAAATACGCGTGGGCGAGCACATAATCGCCGATCTTCTGCGTGGGGCGCAGCCCGCCGCAGTGGCCGATCATCAGCCATGCTTCAGGCCGCAGTACGGCCAGGTGATCGCAGATGGTCTTGGCGTTGGATGGGCCGACGCCGATGTTGACCAGCGTGATGCCCGACTTGTCCGGCGCGACGAGGTGATAGGCTGGCATCTGGTGCCTTCGCCACGCGGTGTCTGACAAGCGGGCGCGGGCATTCTCGGTGCGGGCATCTAGCGACAGACCACCGGCACCGGTCAGCGCGACGTAGTTTTCACCATCGATCTGCAAGCCTGCCCAGTCGACGAATTCGTCAACATAGCGATGGTAGTTGGTGAACAGGATGTAGCGCTGGAAATCTTCGATCTGCGTGCCCGTGTAGTGGGCGAGGCGCGCGAGGCTGAAATCCGTGCGCAGGCCATCGAACAGGGAGAGTGGCAGTGGCCCGTCGCCCACATTGTATTCGCCATCGGCGATCTCGTCACCGATATGGGCAAGCTCGGTTGTGGGGAAATGCTTGGCCAGTTCCTGTGGGCTGACCCTGCCAATCTGCGCGCCATAGGCACCGTCAAGAACGTAGGGGAAGGGGATTTCCTGCCGGGAGCGGCCAACTTCGATGTTGACGTTGTAGGAACTGGCAATGAGTTCGATCTGTTCGGCAAGGTAGTCTGCAAATAGACTGGGCCGGGTAACAGTGGAAGCGTAGTCGCCCCGTTGGGTGAGACGGCCGAAAGCGCGGCCTGTGGCCTCATTGCGTGGTTCATCATCCAACCTGATGCGCAGTTCCGGGTAACAGTAACTGCCATCGTGCCGCTTGTCCGGTGAAGGCGCGGTGCCGGTGTTTGCGTAAGTCGCTATGTCATCGCGGAGTTGAGCAACGGCGCTGTCATAGAGACGGGTAAGTTCGGCGAGGATCGTTTCAGTTGTAGCCATTGGGAAACATGTAGCGTGCCTTCCTTGCGGTGCAAAGACATTGGCAGCGCCAATCAGCATTGCTCGACAAACTAGAGATTTAACCGGCTTGCCAGTCCCGTTCCTTCATATGATAACGTTGTCAAAATCGTAAGTGAAGGAGCCTGAACGATGCGCATGATTTTTGCCCTGCTTGCCGGTGTCACCTTTGCTTGGGCGGCAAGCGCCACCGCACAGAACACCACTCCAGATGTTGCACCGATCATTGATGTTCACATGCACGCTATGGACGATGCGCCGTGGGCGACGCCCATATGCCCCAATCAGGCGCGTTTTGAGGCTTCCGATCCCAAGAATGGCCCGGAAGCGCCGTTTGGTTGGTCGAAGGAAGAATGCTCGCCCAAGCTCTATCCGGCGCCCAAGGGGCAGTACATGAAGATGGTGCTGGCGGAGATGGAGCGGCTGAACGTGCGTGGTGTGGTGTTTGGTGAGCCGCACGCTGTCAAGAAATGGCAGGCCGCCGCGCCCGCGCGCGTCATCCCCGGCACGTCGTTTGGACAGGTGGGCGACAGTGACCCGGCCAAGCAACTGAAAATGCTCGAAGTTGCCTTTGGGCAGGACGGCTTCAAGGTGATGGGCGAAATCGGCCTGCAGTATGAAGGCATTTCGCCGTCAGACATGCGCGTTGACCAGTACTTTGCGCTGGCTGAGAAGCTGGAGATCCCGGTGGCGATCCACATGGGCACCGGCGGTTCCGGGCGTGCCAATGTGGCAATGCCAACATTCCGGGGATCGATGGGCGACCCGTTGCTGCTTGAGGAACTGCTGGCGCGCCATCCCAAGCTGCGGGTGCAGGTGATGCACGCGGGCTATCCGATGATCGACAATATGCTGACGCTACTGCAGGCCAACAGCCACGTTTATGTCGACATTGCCGGGCTGATCTGGAGCTATCCGCGCAAGGAGGTGAACCGTTATATCGAGCATATGGTCGATGCAGGGTTCGGCGACCGGGTGATGTACGGGACGGACCAACTCGCGTGGCCGGGGCTGATGGCCTATTCGATTGGGCTGATCCAGAATGCGGATTACCTGAGCCAGGATCAGAAGCGCGATATTTTGTATAACAATGCCGCGCGGTTCCTTCGGCTGGATGCGGCGAAGTAGGCCATAGAAATGAGGGCACGAAAAAGGGGTGTCCCGCGAAGGACGCCCCTTTGATCTTTTGCGCAAAAGCGACGCGAAAGCTTCAGGCTTCCGGTTCTGCTTCCTCGCCACCGTCCAGCATGTCGGACGAAATTTCGCCCGGCTCTGCGTTCGGATCGTACGCTTCGGTGAAGCCGCCGACTTCGGTGTCGAACATCGCGTCGATGACGTTGACGCCCTTCGACTGCAGTTCGGCTTCGTCGGGCGAACGAGCTACGTTCACCTTGACCACAACCGAAACTTCCGGGTGCAGCGCGACCTTGACGTCGTAGACGCCAAGAGTCTTGATCGGGCGTTCCAGCACGATCATCGACTTGTTCACCTTGGCGCCCAGTTCAATGAGGCCGTCTGCGATGTCGCGGACCGATACCGAGCCGT
Organism: Novosphingobium sp. 17-62-19; assembly: GCF_002256775.1. Taxonomy (GTDB): domain Bacteria; phylum Pseudomonadota; class Alphaproteobacteria; order Sphingomonadales; family Sphingomonadaceae; genus Novosphingobium. The sequence goes on from NZ_NCII01000090.1 coordinate 16,550, forward strand.
AGAGCTGACCAGCGTTGGACGAGGCGCGGATGAGCACGACTTCCTTGCCTTCTACGTTGCTCGACTCAGCCGTTGCGTCGTCACGACGCGCAGCATTGTCGGCCTCGATGCGGGCGCGGTTGGCTTCGAAAACCTTGCGGTTGGCTTCGTTGGCGCGGAGCGCCTTCTTGTTGGGCAGCAGGAAGTTGCGGGCATAACCGTCCTTGACGGTCACTTCGTCGCCGATGGCGCCCAGCTTCTCGATGCGCTCGAGCAGGATGATCTGCATGTCTGGCGCTCCTTACTTGACGATGTAGGGCAGGAGGCCGATGTGCCGGGCGCGCTTGATCGCCTGGCTCAGCTCACGCTGCTTCTTGGCCGAAACGGCCGTGATGCGGCTGGGAACGATCTTGCCACGCTCGGACATGAAGCCCTGAAGCAGACGCACGTCCTTGTAGTCGATCTTCGGAGCGTTCTTGCCCGAGAACGGGCAGCTCTTGCGGCGGCGGAAAAACGGACGAGCCATTGTCTTATTCCCCTTCGCGTTCGCGACGACGAGTACGCTCGCGGTCGTTCTTGCGCATCATCACCGACGGGCCAGCTTCGTGCTCGTCAACGCGGACGGTCATGTAGCGGATCACGTCTTCGTTGATCTGCGTCTGACGCTCCAGCTCGGCGATCACGTCGCCGCTGGATTCGATGTTCAGCAGAACGAAGTGTGCCTTGCGGTTCTTCTGGATCTTGTAAGCCAGCGAACGGAGGCCCCAGGTCTCGGTCTTGACGACCTTGCCCTTGTTGCTCTCAACGATTTCGGTGGCGGTGGCGGCAAGAACGTCAACCTGAGCCTGGCTCAGATCCTGGCGCGCCAGAAAGACATGCTCGTAGAGCGGCATGTTCTGTGCTTCCTTATCTCAATAACCGATCGCTGGCTTGTCCGCGGGATTGCGGGGCCCCTCCGGCTTTCTTCTTTTCCACTGGCCAAATGCCGGTGAAGGGGCGGCGCTTAGCGATTCTGCTGCGGAAAGCAAGGAAGAACTTGGGGTTTTGCGCGTTTCGGCGTGCCGCAGAACAGCACAGAGGTGAGGTTGGTCGAGCGCACGACGAGGTAGCTGGCGACGGCCATGAGCAGAACTGCGCCCGATGTGATCAGCCATTGCGCTTCGGGCGGCAGGGGCAGGGCACGGGCCTGTGGCAGCACCAGCATCACCCACACAAGGTGGAACAGATAGATGGCGAGCGCGCCGTCGACGAAGAATGTGACGATGCGGTTGGAGCGGTGCATCGCCCAAGCAAGCAGGCGAAAAAGGGCCAGTGACATCAGGAAGGCCAGAGGGAGTTCGATAGCGCGTATGGCAAGTGCACCGGCAAGGCTGGGGTAGATTTCCTTGCCCAGTGCGGGGCGCAGCAGCGGATCAAGCGGAAGGTATAGCGCCAACAGGCCAGCGATACCCGGAATGATCCAGCGACTGCGCAGAGCGAAGATTTGATCGCCAATCCGGGCGTGCCATACAATGGTGCCAAGTGCGAAGCCCGCCGCGTGGAACAGGAACTGGTGGCATAACAGCGTTTCAATCGGCGCATTGCGGAAGGGTGGAATTTGTTCGGCACCATATCGGACAAGGCCCCACAGCGCGAGCAACGCCATCAGAGCGAGACTTCCCGGCCCTTGCAGCAGCATCGCGCGGCGGATGCGTTCACCCGGCACAATGCGGTTGACAGGGATGGCTGCGTAGATTGCGCAGAAGCCCAGCAGGACGATAAGGAACCACAAGTGACTGAGCGCCAGAGGCAGGCCAAGAAAGCTGGGCGATGGTTGGTGCAGCACACTTTCCTGCAATTGAAACTGCAGCGCGCCCAGCGTGAGCAGGCTGGCGACAAAGGGCAGGCCAAGCCGCCGGGTGCGTTCGGCAAGCCACGCCCGCGTGCCCTTGCGTTCGCGGATCATGCCGGCAAAGTAGCCCGCCAGCAGGAAGAACGCGAACATGCGGAAGGCGTGGGTGATCGAGGTCCAACCGCCTATCAGCACAGATTGCTGGAAGGCGGTTGCCGCAGGCTCGCTCTCGAAAACCGCTTTGGTTGTCACGTGGAAAGGCAGGCCGAGCAGCAGGAGCAGCGCACGCGCGGCGTCAAGGTGATGCAAGCGGGGGGCGGGCGCGGCCATTTGCGGCCCCTAGAGGAATTTTACCGGCGATAGAAGCGAGGAACCTTATTATGGTCAAATCGCTACACGCTTGCGCTTCACGGCTGGTTACCGCAAATCGGGCGTCTGAACTTGAACCCTTCAAGGATTTTCCCTCCCCATGCCCACTGGTCTTGTCGCCCTGCTAGACGACGTGTCCGTCATTGCCCGCGCCGCTGCGGCCTCGCTCGACGATGTCGGCGCAGCGGCGGCCAAAGCCGGGTCAAAGGCGGCTGGCGTGGTCATAGATGATGCAGCGGTAACGCCATCTTACGTTACCGATTTCACGCCAGACAGGGAATTGCCGGTGATCTGGCGGATCGCCAAAGGCAGCTTGTTCAATAAGCTCGTGATCCTCTTGCCCGCCGCGCTGCTGCTCAGCGCTTTCCTGCCCGGCGCGATTACGCCGATCCTGATGGCAGGCGGCCTATTCCTGTGCTTCGAAGGCGCGGAAAAGATTGTTGAAAAGCTGGGTGCGGAAAAGATCGGAGAAACACTGGACGATCAGCCCAAGGATGTCGCTGCATTCGAGGAGCAGCGGATTTCCGGTGCGGTAAGGACCGATCTGATCCTGTCCGCAGAGATCATGGCCATCGCGCTGTCTGAAGTCGCCGATCAAGGGATTTTCCAGCAGGGAATCATCCTCGCGGTTGTTGGCATACTCATCACGGTCGTTGTCTATGGCGCGGTCGGGCTGATCGTGAAGATGGACGATATCGGCCTGCACCTTGTTGAAAAGTCTTCAGCTTTGGCCCGCAGCGTGGGGGCTATGTTGCTCAAGGCGATGCCGGTGCTGCTGATGTTACTGGCCACGGTCGGCACGCTCGCGATGCTGTGGGTTGGTGGCGGTATCATCCTGCACGGCAGCGAAGAGCTTGGCCTGCATGGTCCCGCGCATCTGGCGCATGACGCGCAGATTGCCGTTGAACTGGCCACCGGGCCTCTGGGCAGCGTGCTGGGCTGGCTGACCTATGCGGTGATTTCTGCGATCGTCGGGCTGGTGCTAGGCGCAATCGTGGCAGGGATCGTCCACGTGATCGCCATGGCGCGCGGCAAACACTGAGGGTTGCCGCGCTCTGGCCTCAAAGTCACGCAGCGTGGCGGACGGGGTGCGTCTTGGGCGCCGCTGCTTCGCGGTAGTGCTTGATGGCAAACTCGCTGACCAGGCTTTCGAAAACCTCATCATGCAGCGGTTTTTCGAATTCGAGGCCACTCACGTGATCACGGCTCCACACCACGAAGGCCAGTTTGGGCTGAAGGCCGGGCAGCATCAGACTGATCGGTTCGTCGATACGGAGCTTTTCCAGACCCTCGATGCGTGCGCCATACTGGTTTAGATCCTTAAGGATGACCGTTGACCGATCCGTCCCGTGCTTGCAGCGGACAGGAAGCTCGATTCCAACGCGCGCGGCGCGGCGTTTGGCGTCAAAGGGATCGCTTTCAGTATCGAGCCACATGGCAAATCCTCCACTTGCGTTAACCACAAGCCTTAGGACGGTCTAACGCGCAAAAGTTTCAGGGGGCCTAATGGTATCAGCGCAAAAAAATGCGCGTTTTCCGCAATCGTCCTCGCCAAATTTACATTTGCCTCAGTTGCGTTGGATCAACGTTGAAAGCGTGAAGCTGGCTAGGACGTTCTTCGACATTCTTTGTCCGAGGAGACGCGAAGATGACCGCTGCTACACTTGCCGCACTGGCGCCGGTTCACCAATTGAGCACGCGCGAGGGGGTGCTGCTCGACGTGCGGCCAGCCTACGCGGAAGATGAGACCTTGCTTGAAGATTTCTTCGACAAGGTCAGTGCCGAAGATCGCCGTTTCCGCTTTCTCGCTGCCAGCAAGCACGTGGGCCATGACCAGTTGGTGCCGCTGACCCACGTCGATCACTGGCGGACCGAGAGCTTTCTGGCTTTCGAGCGACAGAGCGGTGCGTTGGTCGCATCGGCAATCCTGGCCTGCGATGCGAAGATGGAAACCGGAGAGGTGGCAGTGTCGATCCGCGCTGATTTTCGCGGGCGTGGCGTGGGTTGGACCATGCTGGACCTGATCGCAGAAGAAGCACGCAAGCGCGGGCTGAAGCGGGTCATCTCAATCGAGGACCGCGACAACCACTCCACCATCGCCTTGGAGCGTGAGAAGGGTTTTGTCGCCCATGGCATGGACGGCGATCCGCGCTTGGTTATGCTCGAAAAAACGTTCTGACCGAAGGCAACTGCCGGTAGCCCTCGGGTCGCCCCTTCGGTGGAAGGGCCGAGGGGAAAGGCCGGATCGCGGGAGGCGATCCGGCCTTTCACTTTACAGGCGCTTCAGGATGTCGCGGGCAAAGAGCGCAAGCGTATCGTCGCGCGCGCCCATGACCACTACGCGGTCACCGGGGCGGGCCAGCGCGACAATGCGGTCGGCGCAATCGGCACGGGCAGGAATGTGCTCAGCTTTGCCGCCATGACCGTTGATCAGGCTGACGATGCGTTCGGAGCCGACAGAGCGATCGACTGTGCCGCCGAAATAGACTGGGTCGCACAGGATCGCAATGTCATCTGGTCCGAGCCGCGTGGCCATGACTTCGGCCAGTTCATGCCCCATCTGGCGCAAGGGGCCGTAGCCATGGGGCTGGAAGAACGCGATCACGCGGCCGGGGTGGGTCTTGAGTGTGGCAAGCGTTGCCGCGACTTTCTCGGGATTGTGGCCGAAATCGTCGATCACCATCACCCCCGAGGCTGATGTGCCGACGATATCGAAGCGCCGCGCTAGACCAATAAAACCGCCAAGGTGCCGCACCGCATCGCCCAGTTCCACGCCCGCTGCATTCGCAGCGGCGAGTGCAGCCAGCGCATTGGTGAGGTTGTGCCGCCCCGGAACACCCAGTGCTAGTGAGTGAGTTTCGCCGCTCCGCCGGTCGATTACCCGAGCAGCGATTGTGGTGGGGCCTTCGTTGATGGAGCCTTCCTCAACCGAAATCTGCGCTGTTGCACCGAAGCCAAACGTGAGCACGCTCTGTGCCCTGCCGATCAGGCCCACGCTTTCGGCATCGTCTGCGTTGACTACCGCAGAGCCTGCGCGCGCAAGGAAATCGCCAAACAGTTCGCGCAGTTCCTCAAGGCTTTTGTGATCGAGGCTAACGTTGTTCAGCACTGCAACGGCGGGGTTGTAGAGCGCGATGGAACCGTCGCTCTCATCGACCTCTGAGACAAATGCGTCGCCCGCGCCGACCCGCGCCGAAGCAAATGGGGCATCATCCGCGACGAAGTTCTTCATCACCGCGCCGTTCATTATCGTGGGATCGCGGCCAGCTTCGGTAAGTATCCACCCGATCATGCCGGTGACGGTGGATTTGCCGCTTGTGCCGCCTACCGCAATCCCCTGCGGTGCGGCGTTGAACAGGGTGGACAACAGTTGTGCCCGGCTCATCCGCGTGCAGCCGAGTTCCCTCGCGCGCACCATTTCTGGTACAGTGTCCTCAACCGCGGCAGAGGCGACGAGCACCTGGTCGGCTGATGCAATGCCCGAACCATCCTGCGCAAACATCTGGAAGCCAAGGCTTTCCAGCCATGCAAACTTTTCCGGCGTCCGCCCTTGATCTCGGCTGCGGTCTGACCCCGCCACGCGAGCGCCCATGCCATGCAGGATCAGCGCCAGTGGCAGCATCCCGGATCCGCCTATTCCGCAAAAGAACCAGTCGCGGGTTGCGAGATCGTCGGCGGAGATGGGTGGTGCGTCGGTCATCCCCTTCCGGTATTCGTCCGCGCCGCTGGTGACAACCTTCCGATTGGCGCTTTCACCCGATGCGCGAAACGGGCTAGGGAAGGGGCGTGACCAGACGCATCGCCATCTGCGCGCCTTCCACGCCGTTCACGCGCGAAGATGCAGCGCGCGTAACCGCGTTGGCAGCGGCGGAGTTTCCCCAGCTCGAACTTGATTTTCACGACCAGTGCTTTGCCAGTGAGGGCCATTTCGCCGGGTCAGACAAGTTGCGTCTGTCCGCTTTTGTTGAGTGTGCCAATGATCCGGCGTTCGATGCAGTTTGGTTCGTGCGCGGTGGCTATGGCGCGAACCGCATCGCGATGGACGCCATTCCTTTGCTGGCACCGGTTGCCTACGACAAACAGTATCTCGGCTATTCCGACGGTGGCACACTGCTTGGCGCGCTGTATCGGGCACGCATCGGGCGGCAGACCCACGCGCCAATGCCGACCGATATCCGCCGGGCAGATGGTGAAGCTGCCGTTCGGCGCACGCTTGGTTGGCTGGCCGGTTCGCGGGCGGGGTTGGAGCCTTCACTGGACGGTACTACACCGGCGGTCGCGTTCAACCTGATGACGCTGGCCATGCTGTGCGGCACCCCGTTGATGCCGGACCTTGCTGGCCACGTGGTCATGGTCGAGGAAGTGGCCGAATATCATTATGCGGTAGATCGGCTGTTGTTCCATGTGGCCAACAGCTTGGCTTCGGTTGGCATCGCAGGTCTGATGTTGGGTCGTGTTAGTGATATCCCCGAAAATGACCGCCCGTTCGGATGTGAGCCCGAGGATATGGCGCGCCACTGGTGCGCCCGCAGCGGCATCCCCTATCTGGGCGCGGCTGAAATTGGCCATGACATTGACAACAGGATCGTGCCGTTCGGTCTTGCTTGATCGCCAAGGCCGGAATAGGGCGCGCCACCATTTATGACGCCCGCACAGCAGGAGAGTGAGATGCGAGCTTTCGTTTTTCCGGGGCAGGGCAGCCAGAAGGTTGGCATGGGCCTCGAACTTGCCGAAGCCAGCGCAGCCGCGCGTGAAGTGTTCGAGGAAGTGGACGAGGCGCTGGGCCAGAAGCTCTTCCAGATCATGAAGGAAGGCCCGGAAGACGCGCTGACGCTTACCGAAAACGCCCAGCCGGCGATTATGGCCAACGCCATCGCCGTGCTGCGCGTGCTGGAGCGAGAAGGCGGCTTTACGCTGGCGCAGAAGGCCGATTTCGTCGCCGGACACAGCCTTGGCGAATATACCGCGCTCTGCGCAGCAGGCGCGTTCAGCCTTGCTGACACGGCGCGCCTACTGAAACTGCGCGGGCAATCAATGCAGGCGGCGGTGCCGGTGGGCATCGGTGCAATGTGTGCGCTGCTCGGTGCCGACATTGAAAAGGCGACTGCGCTGGCCGAAGCCGCAGCAGAGGATGAAGTTTGCACCGTCGCCAACGATAACGATCCCACGCAAGTCGTGCTCTCGGGCCATAAGGCTGCAATCGAGCGCGCTGTGGCGATGGTAAAGGATCACGGCATCAAGCGCGGGGTGATCTTGCCCGTATCGGCCCCGTTCCACTGCCCGCTGATGCAGCCTGCTGCCGATGCGATGGCCGGAGCCTTTGAAAAGACCCCACCCGGCCCCTTGCGCGTGGCGCTCTTTGCCAATGTCACGGCCTCAGTCGTTACCGACCCTGCTGACGTAAAGCGCCTGCTTATCGAACAGGTCACTGGCCGCGTCCGCTGGCGCGAAAGCGCTGCGGCGATGAAGGACGCAGGCGTCGAACGCTTCGTCGAACTGGGCGGCAAAGTCCTTGGCCCGATGATTACCCGCTCGGCCACCGACGTGTCCGTCACCAGCGTTGTCGGCATGGCCGATATCGAAGCCATTCTGAAGGAGCTTTGAGCCCATGGAAAACCGCCTTTTCGACCTCACCGGCATGACTGCCCTCGTCACCGGCGCCGCTGGTGGCATCGGTTCTGCCATCTGCCATGCGCTGGCACAGCAGGGCGCGCGGCTAGCGCTTTCGGGCACCAATCCGGGCAAGCTGCGCAGCTTTCGCGAGGAACTGAACGACACTTACGGTCACGACCATGTCGAGATCACCTGCGATCTGTCGAACACCGAGCAAGTCGAGCACCTTGTGCCCGCCGCTATGGATACGCTGGGCAAGCTCGACATTCTCGTCAACAACGCCGGGATCACGCGCGATAACCTCGCCATGCGGATGAAGGACGATGAATGGGACGCGGTGATCCGCGTGAACCTTGAAGCTGCATTTCGCCTGATGCGCGCAGCGACCAAGCCGATGATGAAGGCGCGGTTCGGACGCATTGTGACGATCACCAGCGTCGTCGGCGCCACCGGCAATCCGGGGCAGGTCAATTATGCTGCGGCCAAGGCGGGACTTGTTGGCATGTCCAAGTCGTTGGGGCAGGAACTGGCCACGCGCGGCGTCACCGTAAACTGCGTGGCCCCCGGTTTCATCCGCACCGCGATGACCGACGTTCTGCCCGATGGCCAGAAGGACGCGCTCAATGCACGTATTCCGATGGGCCGCATGGGTGAGGGATCGGACATCGGCGCAGCCGTCGCTTATCTCGCCTCCAAGGAGGCAGGTTACGTCACCGGACAGACGCTGCACGTCAACGGCGGCATGGCCATGATGTCCTGACGGGCGCTGCAGGCTGATTCTCGGGGTTTTATCCCCAACTTAGGCCGCAACGGTGGGACCGGCGCTTGCCGAGTCCCGCCTCTGCGTTAAGACAGGTAGTCCGAACGAAGTGCCGGGGATGCGATTCCCCGGTTCAGCCAAATTCACGGGGGCTGGGCAATCGCCCGCTGTCCCGGGGGGATCGAGACGAGAATGAAGATCTTGATCTGCAAGTCATCGAATCGATGGCTGCGGTTTCGGTCGAAGGCGCGGGTGCGATTACAGTCTCGGCCCACCTCTTGTTCGACATCGCGCGCAAACTGCCTGATGGCTCGCAAGTCAGCCTTGAAACGACTGACAACCGCATGGTCGTGAAGGCCGGGCGCAGCCGTTTCCAGCTTCCTACGCTCCCGCGTGACGATTTCCCGGTGATCGTCGAAGGCGATCTGCCCACGAGCTTCGAAGTGCCCGCGCGCACTTTGGCCGAATTGATCGACCGCACGCGTTTTGCGATCTCAACCGAGGAAACGCGCTACTACCTCAACGGCATTTTCCTGCACGTGTCGGACGAAGCGACCCCGGTGCTGAAGGCTGCCGCCACTGACGGTCACCGCCTTGCCCGCTTCACCATTGCCCGCCCCGAAGGGGCTGAGGGTATGCCCGATGTGATCGTGCCCCGCAAATGCGTGGGCGAACTGCGCAAGCTGCTTGAAGAAGTGCTCGATACTGCCGTGTTGGTCGATCTTTCAGCCAGCAAGGTGCGCTTCACGCTGGGCGGCGAAAACGGCGTTGTTCTCACCAGCAAGCTGATCGATGGCACGTTCCCCGATTACAGCCGCGTTATTCCTACCGGGAACGACAAGTTGCTGAAGCTCGACCCGCGTTCCTTCTTCGAAGGCGTGGACCGCGTGGCCACGATTGCCACCGAAAAGACCCGCGCGGTCAAGATGGCGCTCGACAATGATCGCGTGACGCTTTCGGTGACCAGCCCGGACAACGGTACGGCGGCTGAAGAAATTGCGGCAAGTTACAGTGCTGCCGGGTTCGAGATCGGCTTCAACGCCAACTACCTGAAGGACATCCTCAGCCAGATTGATGGCGATACGGTTGAATTGCACCTCGCCGATGCCGGAGCGCCTACGCTGATCCGCAAGGATGATAAGAGTCCCGCGCTTTACGTGCTCATGCCGATGCGGGTCTGAACGACTGACATCTTCGACCTGTCATAGTTAACAGTATTTGATGGATGGGCTCAGTAGGCCCACTCTGGACATAAATACCGTATTTGAACCTCGAAATGCGAATTCTGGCTCTAGACAGGAGTCGGAATTATGCAAAGTGGTTATGATCAGCAAGCCGTTGGAAAGAAGCTGGCATTCTTCAATATCAGCCCGGACGATGTCGGTCGTTTCCCCGAAGTTGCGTCCGCGCTGCGCAAGCACGCACCGCCCGCGCTTGACGCGCTATATGACAAGATTGCCGCAACACCTGACACGGCTAAGTTTTTCACCTCGCGCGATTCCATGCGCCACGCTCGCGAAAAGCAAGTTGAGCATTGGGCCGGCATGTTCAGCGGCAACGTGGACAAAACCTATTTCGACAGCGCCGAAAAAATTGGCAATGTCCACGCCCGCATCGGATTGGAGCCGGGTTGGTACATTGGCGCATATGCTGCTGTCCTTGAAAGCATCGTCAACGGCATGTTTTCCAGCTTCGGCGCCTTTTTCCGCCGTCGCAAGGTTGCCCGCTCCGTTGGTTCGATGATCAAAATGGCGCTGCTCGATATGGAAGTGGCGCTTTCAACGTATTTCAAAGCTGAGGAGTCCGCCCGAATTGCGGTGATTGACGAGGTCAGCGCCGCTTTGCGCGCCATGGCCGAGGGTGATTTCGCCACGAAGGCACCTGAACTGCCTGCGGCATTTGCTGAACTTCAAAAGCACCTGGATGGGATGCGCGTGCAGGTTTCAGGTGCTCTTACCAACGTTGCCGAAACATCTGGGTCGGTCGATGTCGGAGCCAAGCAGATCCGTCAGGCGTCCGATGATCTTGCAAGACGCACAGAACAGCAGGCGGCGAGCCTTGAAGAAGCTTCTGCGGCCATGACGACGCTTGCTTCGAACGTGCGAACCGCTGCCGACGATGCTGCGCATATGCACGATTCTGTGCAGCAGGCGCACGGTGAGGCCATGAAGGGTGGTGAAGTCGTGGGCGAAGCGGTTTCGGCGATGAACGACATTCATCATTCCGCACAGGAAATTGGCAAGATCATCTCGGTGATCGACGGCATTGCCTTCCAGACCAATTTGCTCGCTCTGAACGCCGGGGTCGAGGCGGCACGCGCCGGCGATGCTGGGCGTGGCTTCGCCGTTGTGGCCACCGAAGTGCGTGCGCTGGCGCAGCGCACGGCTGATGCGGCGCGCGACATCAAGACCTTGATCAGCGACAGTTCGACTCAAGTGGAACGTGGCGTCAATCTTGTTGGCCAAACGGGCGATACCTTTGCGGTGATCGTCGAACAGGTTGGCCATGTTGCCGAACTTGCCAGCAGCATCGCGCGGATGGCAAACGAGCAGGCAGGCAGCATTGGACAGGTGCGCGAAACGGTGCGCGAGATGGACACGATGACCCAGCAGAACGCAGCCATGGTCGAAGAGGCAACCGCCGCGGCGCGAAGTCTTGCAGGCGAGGCCGACCGCCTTGCTGCACTCGTTTCACGCTTCCGGCTGGAAGGTGCTGGAGGCTACGAGCGCGATCACATGCGCCACGCGGCTTGATGATTGCACGGGCGGCGTTGTGATCTTTATTCTGCTGCTTCGAGCAACTCTGCACGTTGCGGCCCACGGATCAGGCCGCCAGGCGTTTCACCGGTCCATTCGCCCTTGCGGAACGTCACTTTGCCGCCCTTGATCGTGTAGTCATAGCCTTCTGCCTTTTGCAGCAATCGCTTGCCGCCCGCTGGCAGATCGAATGCCAGCCACGGCTTGAGCAGGCGCAAGTTCTCGAAATCGATTACGTTGATGTCGGCAATATAGCCGGGTGCAAGAATGCCCCGGTCATCCAGGCCATAGAGCCGCGCAGTGTCACGGCATTGGCGCTTGATGGCCTGTTCCAGGCTGATCCGGCCACCTCGCTTCCGGTCACGAACCCAGTGTTCGAGCATGAATGTGGGACTGGCCGCATCGCAGATCGTCCCGCAATGCGCGCCGCCATCGGATAGTGAGTTGACCGTGTCGTCAGCCGCTTGCAGGCTTTCAAGAAAGTCCAGATTGCCATCGGCATAGTTGAGGATCGGCAAGTAGATGAACCCGGTGCCGTCATTCTCCATCAGCTTGTCATAGGCATAGGCATCGGGTGATGCGTCTGCCGCCTTGGCGCGAGACAGGATGCTGGCCTCGGCCTGCGGCTCATAGTCAAAGCCATCGTCCATCACGAACTGGTTGTGCCAGCCTTGGGAAATCATCATCAGCAATCCGATGATGTCGCTTTCAGGATAGACGTTTTCCTCAGACAGCACCTGCGCGCGGAACGCCGGGTCTTTCAGCTTTGCCAATTGCGCGGACCACGGAAGGTCCGCAATCGCAACATAGCTGGGGCGGAAGCGGAAGGGGTGGATGGTGCCTTGCCACGCCATCACCACGCCGTTTCCGCGCAATGCAATCTGGGCAACAATGTTGGCGCCTTGGGCATTCTGCTTGCGCATTTCAGCGATCTGTTCGTCCAGCGGCATTTCCTTGGCGATGGATTGCAGCGCGGCATAGGTGACGGGAAGGCCCGTCTCGCGGCTTAGCGCGCCCATCCAGCCGAACTCGTCCCATTCGCGCTTCATGTCAGAAGCCATCTCGAACACACCATAGCCGACGCGGCCCATAGCTCGACCGATCTCGATGAGTTCCTCTGCCGTGGCGGAGGTTCCCGGCACCACTTCACCATCGACGGACTTGTGGATCACCGTGCGGCTGGTGGAAAAACCCAGCGCACCTGCGCGCACGCCTTCTTCCACGATGTCCGCCATCTTGCGGATGTCGTCCGTGGTCGGAATGGCACCCGGCTTCTCACGTTCACCCAGCACATAAGCCCGGACTGCGCCATGTGGAACGTGGGTGCCCACATCCACCGTGCGCGGCATCTGCTCCAAGGCATCAAGGTATTGGGGGAACGTCTCCCAATTCCACTTCATCCCCTCGGCCAGCGCGGTGCCGGGGATGTCTTCAACGCCTTCCATCAGGCCGATCAACCATTCATGCCGATTGGGCGCAGCGGGCGCAAAACCGACGCCGCAATTGCCCATGATTACGGTGGTTACGCCATGCCACGAACTAGGAGCCATCTCGGCGTCCCACGTCGCCTGTCCGTCATAGTGCGTGTGAATATCGACCCAGCCCGGCGCGATGATCCGCCCCGTCGCATCAATTTCGTCCGCAGCATCGCCACGGACCGTACCGACAGCGGCTACCAGTCCGTCTTTCACGGCGACGTCTCCGGCAAAGCGCGGCGCGCCGGTGCCATCAACAATGGTTCCGTTCCTGATGATGAGATCATAGGCAGGCATCGGGCAACTCCTTCTCCCCGCGCAGACCGACTCGCAGCGGCAGCCTATCGCGTTAATCGTTCGATTAAGTCAGAGCTTGATCGTCAGGTCAATCGGCAAGGCTGGTGGCGCGAATCATGTCATCGACATCGACGAACTTCTCACGTGGGGCATCGTCGCGTGCGCGCGCTTGCTCGGCTTCCTCGATCTTCTTCCAGTCGTCGAAGCTCACAACGTCCAGCCCACGCCGTTCCGCCAGTTCATCGAACCCCGCGCGCCCTGCTTTGCGCGCACTGGCTGGGAAATCCTGCGCAATCAGTTCCACCACGCCGAATCCGTCTGGCCGGTTTGTGCCAATGGTGCCCGACGGTCCACGCCGCGCCCAGCCTACGCAATAGAGACCCGGCAAAATCCGTCCCTCGTCGTTGGCAAAGCGACCGGCGCGCTCGTCAAACGGCACGCCAGCGATTGGTGAGGTTTGGTAGCCGATGCACGAAACCACGAGGTCAGCCGGAATCTCGTAGAACTCGCCTGTGCCCACCGCTCGACCAGCGTCGATCCGGGTGCGTTCAACCGAAATTGCGCTCACCTTGCCATCGCCGATCAACCCGCGCGGTGCGGCGAAGAAATCGAACTCCACCTCCAGTGGCAGATCGGCGCGGTGGCTTTCCGGGATCGCCGCGAACGAGCGCAAGTGCCCAACGGCTTTGCGGATGCCCGGCTCCAGCATCGCATCATCACCCACATCGGGCAGGTCGCGTGGATTAACCCATGGCGCCGTGCGTGAAAGATGGCCCAGTTCGCCCAGTTCCTTTGGCGTCATCATGATCTGATGCGGCCCACGCCGACCGAGCACGACGATACGCCTGATCTTCGAACCCATGAGCGAATCCAGCGCATGGCCGACGATGTCGCTCCCGGCGAATTCGTCGCGCGTCTTGGCGAGAATGCGCGTCACGTCCAGCGCGACATTGCCCATGCCGATGACCACAGCGGTGTGACCGGAAAGGTCTGGATCAAGCGCTGCGAATTCAGGATGGCCATTGTACCAACCGACGAAGCCTGCGCTGCCGAAGACATTCTTGAGGTGATCGCCGGGCACACCGATTTCGCGGTCCCGCGGCGCGCCTGTGGCCAGCACTACCGCGTCGTAAAGCCCCTGCAATTCGGGAACCGAAACGTCCTGCCCCACCTTCACATTGCCGACGAAACGCACGTTCTCAGCCAGCGCAGTCTGTTCGTAGCGCCGGGTGACGCCCTTTATCGATTGGTGATCAGGCGCGACGCCAAAGCGGATAAGTCCATAAGGCACTGGCAGCATGTCGAAAATATCGATGGAGACGTCGTCTCCCCACTGCTTTTGCGCTGCCTCGGCCGTGTAGTATCCGGCCGGTCCTGAACCGACGATTGCGATATGCCGCATGGCCTCTCCTCAGCCGACAGACCCCGCCGTGATGGCAGCCTGTGTTGGCTACCGGCGAGTCTCGCCTTGGATGCTACTGCATGATTGGCAAAAGGAAAGCGGAAGAACGCTCTGCCCTAGCGCCATAGGTATCAGGCGGTGACGGTCTCGCTATCGAGGAACGCACGTATGTTGGTCACGAACTTTTCTCGCTGCGACAACATGAAAAGGTGCCCGCCACCATTGAACATTTCGATGCGGCTGTGCGGGATGGCATTGTGCAGGAAATGTGCGTTTGACGGAGGGACCAGTTGGTCATCCTCATCCGCCATGACCATCACGGGCACGCGCAGAAGGGGCAGGAAAGGAACGCTGGTCCAGGTCGCAAAGGCCGCCATCTGATAGGAAAAGCCGAGCGGCGAAGGGGCCTTGGCGGCATTGAGCGAGACCCGCGCACTGCCTCCACCGTTATAGATCGAAGCCAGATTGCGCTTGAGCGTCCGCTCGACTGTGTATTCGAGTGGGTCGGCCATGTGTGCCAGCATCGATGGGTTGCCCGGTACCATGGTTGCCCCTGCCGCAGTTGCTGCAAGCACCACGCTGCCTGTGCGGGCGCGGTGTTGAAAGGCAAATTGTTGGGCCACCGCACCGCCCCAACTGATGCCCAGAATGTCAACCTCGGCAATGTCCAGTCGATCAAGCAGGGCTGCCATGGTCAGGGCCATATTGGGAATTGTGTAGGGCATGATCGGATCTGGCGAACTGCCAATTCCCGGCATGTCAAAGCAGATCACCTCGCGCTCTGGCAGCGCCCGCGCCAACGGAGCGAGCATTTCGAGATTCATGCCGAGACCGTTAAGCATTACCAGGGGCCGGTGCCGCGCCTCGCCCACATGCCAGCGGGCAAGATGCAACCTGCGTCCAGCAACGCCGATCAGCGATTTTTCTGCCGTATCTGCCATTTATACCCCACGCTCTGGGCGTGGTGCCTAGCAGCTTCGCATTCGCAGCAAAAGCACCTCATTGGAGGCAACTTTAACGCTTTCTAAAATGGAGATGAGGCATTTGCGATCTATGTCCGCAGATACCTCCGTTGAAGCAGCCGCTCCTCTTCGCAAAACGCGTGATTTTGCGCGCACGCGGCGCCGTGAGCGTGTTCAGCCTGCATCTTCGCGAGAGGCGGGGGCAAGTTTCCTGTTCGGCAACGACCCCAACAACCGGCTGATTGCAGACGAGTGGCCTCGGTTGGCACTGCCGATTGTCCTTCTGCCTGCTGGCATCGCGGCATTCAATCTGACGTTTCCCGACCTGCTTACGGGCCTGCTGTTGGTGCTGGCGGCTGCGTTTACCTGGTTATCCCACAACATCGTCCGGTTCGAAAGCGAGCGCGCCCTTGAGACGGGTCAACGCATGGCGATGGTTGGCGCTGCCATCGCGCTGCCGATGTTCCTGTTCGGCTCTGCGATGGGTGTTTGGGGGGCTTCTGGACAGATCGACTGGTTCTATTGCCTGGTGGCTGTGGCCACGCTCTCGCTTCTGGCCACGGTTGTTCAGTCTGGCCGCCTTGTTGGCGTGCTCGCCGCGCAAGTCTCGGTATGGTCAGGCATTACTTGCGTTGCTTCGACCATCGCTGGCTATTTCTCGCTTATCGTGGGCGTGGGCATTGCCATGATTGCCTACATGCGCCAGCGCAAGATTGATCTCGTGCTGCGGGAGAAGGCCGAGAATGATGCACGCGTGCAAACTCGCGCGCAGGAAATTCTCGCCGACTATGAGGAGACTGGCCAAGGTTGGTTCTGGGAAACTGACCGACGCGGCCACTTGACCTATCTTTCTGCGCCCGTTGCCGAAAACATTGGCCGTAAGGTTTCCGATATGATCGGCCGTCCCTTTGCCGAACTGTTCAACCTTGCCGAACAGTCAGGCGAGGGTGAGCGGACGCTGGCGTTCCATCTTTCGGCTCGCTCCAGCTTCAGCGAACTGGCGGTGCGGGCCGCCACGCATGAGGAAGAGCGGTGGTGGTCGATCACTGGTCGGCCGACCTACGACACGTTCAACAATTTCACTGGCTTTCGCGGTTCCGGCACGGATCTTACCGAAAAGCGCCGTTCGCAAGAACACGCATCGCGGCTGGCGCACTTCGATTCGCTCACAGGCCTGTCGAACCGATTCCGCATGTCGCAAACGCTGGAAAAGATCCTGCTTGCTCCACAGGCCCACAACCGCGCTTGTTCAGTGTTCCTGCTCGATCTCGACCGGTTCAAGCAAGTCAACGACACGCTGGGCCATCCGGCGGGCGATGCCTTGCTCAAGCAGGTAGCACAGCGGCTTGAACGTGTGGTCGGCAAGATGGGCCGCGTTGGCCGCCTTGGAGGCGATGAATTCCAAGTTATTTTGCCCGGCAAGATTGAACGCGAGCAACTGGGCCATCTCGCCTCGCGCATTATCGAAAGCCTGTCGCAGCCTTACTCAATCGAAGGCAGCAGGGTAATGATTGGCGCATCGGTAGGCGTTGCCCTCGCACCCGATGATGGTGTGACCAGCGAAGCGTTGATCCGCAATGCCGACCTTGCGCTTTATGCTGCCAAGGATGGAGGGCGCGGACGCCACCACTTCTATGCGCCAGACCTCCACAGCGATGCCGAAGAGCGCCGCCAGATGGAGGAAGACCTGCGCGATGCGGTTTCTAACGGCGGCCTCGAACTCTACTACCAACCCGTGGTGCAGACGGCGACTGAGAAAATCACCGGGTTCGAGGCGTTGCTGCGTTGGAACCACCCGCAACAAGGATGGATCAGTCCGTCGCGCTTTATTCCCGTGGCTGAGGACACCGGCCTGATTGCGCCGATTGGCGAATGGGCGTTGCGCACCGCCTGCCAGGACCTTTCGCGCTGGCCTGAAAACGTGCGCGTGGCGGTGAACGTTTCGCCTTTGCAGTTCGCCAATCCGTCACTTCCCGCCATCGTCACTAGTGCCCTTGCCAGCGCACAGGTCGCGGCTGAACGGCTTGAACTGGAAATCACTGAAAGCGTGTTCCTCAATGATGATGAGGGCACCGACCAGATGTTCAAGTCATTGAAAGCCATCGGCGTCCGGTTGGCGCTGGATGACTTTGGCACAGGCTACTCCTCGCTCGGCTATTTGAAGACCGCGCCGTTCGACAAGATCAAGATCGACCAGTCCTTTGTGCGCGGCGCGACCCAACCCGGCAGCCGGAATGGCGCGATTATCGCGTCGATCGTCAGCCTTGCAGAAGCGCTCGGCATGGAAACCACCGCAGAAGGCGTTGAGACGCTCGACGAACTTGATCTCGTCCGTATGCTCGGTTGCAGTCATGTGCAGGGCTATATCTACGAACGCCCGCTAAGCTCAATGAACGCGGCAGCACGTCTTTCAACCGGACTCATGGCCATTGCGCAAGGCCCCCGTTCGGCCCGCGCCGCGCGCCAATCAATGTTGCGCAAGGTCGTACTTGATCACGGCGGCCATCGTTACAACGCGATGATCCGCAACATCAGCCAGACCGGCGCTTTGATCGAAGCTTTGTGGAACGTCCCCCCCGGCACGATCTTTCGTGTGGTGCTTGCCGACAACCACGTGGTTACGGCAACTTGCCGCTGGTCAAGCGAAGACCGCCTCGGCGTCGAATTTTCCCTGCCGCTGCGGCTCGACGATGCCGGGCGCATTGCCGCCGTTGCGAGCAGACCGCCCGCAAGCGTCGAAATGCCTGAAGCGACAGTCGCCCAGCGGAAAGTCGGCTAAACGGTTCTGGAGCGGCGCTTCTAAGGCCTGTGGACATTTACCGCAGAGCAATTCTGAGCGCGGCAAGATTGATCATTGCTCGGTAGCTTTGATCGGTCTTTTCATAGCGGGTAGCGAT
>NZ_NCII01000007.1 GCF_002256775.1 Novosphingobium sp. 17-62-19
CCTGCCCCGGGCAACCGAGGCTGCTCCCTGATAGCTCAGCGGTAGAGTAGGTGACTGTTAATCACTTGGTCGTAGGTTCGAATCCTACTCAGGGAGCCACTTCATTGTCGCATCAAGGCGCATGAAGACTTAAAACCCTTGAAGTACTGCGGGTTTGACGCGAAACCACATGCATGGTGTCGCATCGAGTCGCATTCAAAAGCCCCGCCATATGGGGCCTTTTCCGGGGCCGCGCCTTCGGAACTTTCTCGTGCTGACCGACACAGCTTGCCGCAAGGCCTTACCCGCCGAGAAAGAGCGAAAGCTCTTCGACGAGCGTGGGCTGTATCTGCGGATCACGCCGGCAGGTTCGAAGTCTTGGTGCATGAAGTATCGGTTCGGCGCCAAGGAGAAGAAGTTGACGCTCGGCAGCTATCCCGAGATCACCTTGGCACGTGCCCGGGAACTGCGGGATCAGGCACGCCGGGAAATTGCGATGGACAAGGATCCATCAATCGAGCGAAAAAAGCGCAAGGCGGTGGCAGCGGTCGAAGCGCTGGATACGTTCGAGAAGGTTGCCAATGCTTGGCACGAGCAGCGTGCGAAGACGCTAAACCAGCGCTATGCATCGCAGATCATCGATCGACTTCGAGAGAATGTCTTCCGTTTGATCGGCTCCATACCGATCCGGCAGATCACCGCGCCAATGGTTCTAAAGGTTATACGCGGCGTGGAAGCACGCGGTGCGCACGAGATGGCACATCGCGTCCGCCTTCATATTTCGGACGTGTTTGTCTGGGCAATATCGTCCGGGATTGCCGAGACCGATCCGGCCGCGCTGATCCGCAAGGCTGTCCAGCCGACAGATCCGAAGTTGCGCCCCGCACTGCTGAAGCCAGCCGAAGTGCGCACAATCCTGCCGGCAACCGAATCGACGGGCGAGCCTTATTGGGCGACGCTGTTGTCATCCCGGCTTCTGGCGTTGACAGCGGCGCGGCCCGGGGTTGTCAGATTGGCCGAGAGAGCGGAGTTCGAGGATCTGGACGGCGACGCACCGATCTGGCGTATACCAGCCGTCAAGATGAAGCTTACGCGCAAGAAAAAGCGCGATTCGACCTACGAATTTCTCGTGCCGCTGTCGCCCGAGGCGGTGGAAGCCGCAAAGGCCGCGATGCAGGCCAGCCCCAGCCCTACCCTATTGTTCCCGGGCGTGGGCGACAGGCGAAAACCGATCAGCGATTCAACGCTGAGCAAGCATTACCGCGAAGCGAATTTACGGGGGCGCCATGTGCCACATGGCTGGCGCGCGTCCTTCAGCACGATCATGAACGAACGTGCCGCAATCGCCGGACGGACTGGCGATCGCGAGATCATCGATCTGATGCTGGCGCATATGCAGGAAGGAGTGGAGCCGATCTACAATCGCGCGGCATACATGCCGCGGCGTCGAGAGATCGCGCAGGAATGGGCGGCGTTCCTTATGGAAGGCTTGCCGCCAGCCTCCAGTCTGGCGCCCAAGATCGGCGACTGACCGCCACGGGAGGCCGCGCATGACGGCCCGCACTGGCACAACCCGGCGCATTGGCGAAATCGCGCTTCCGGGCATCGGCGGTGGCCACCTGCCACCCCCGGTCAAGCCGGAGAAGATTTTCCGCAGCGGCCAGCCGGTCTGGCGAAACAGCTACTACGAAGGTCAGCTTGAGGACCGGTTGTGGAAACCTATTGGCGTAGGCGCAAAGCGGGGCACCAAACGCAACGCTGCCCGCTATCTCGCGAGCGCGCTGCAGATGGCCAAACGGGTCGAGCTGCGCACGCGGCGCGCGCTTCAGGGTGCGAAGAAAGGCGTCCGCAATGGCGCAATCGGCGCAATCGGAATCGCCGTCCTCGAAGTGCTGTATGAGATGGTCGACTATGCGACCGGAAGGCTAGAGCCTTCCATCGGCACTATCGCCGAAAAGGTCGGCCACAGCTACTCAGCTGTGCATGAAGCGCTGGTGCGATTGCGACGGCAAGGCTTCCTCCACTGGATCAGGCGCAGTCGGCCGACCGAGAACAAGGGCGAAGCTGGGCCACAGGTCGAGCAGATCCCCAACGCCTATGTCCTCACCTTGCCCGAGGAACTGGAGACCATCGCCCGCCGCCTCATCGATGACGGACCTGTGCCAGATGACGAAGCATGGCGACGCAAGCAGGACAAAGCCGACTGGAAGGCGATGGTCGACAAGCTGAGCGCAACCGACCTTATTGCCGAGCATTGGGCCGGAGACCGGCTGCAGGGCGAAACCTTCGCGAGAATCGCGGCGCTCATCGATGCGCGCGATGGGCAGAAGCGCGAATCCGGCAGGACGAGAGAAACCGGGGGATCATTCTGATCCTTACAATGAATGGCGACATATCCATGTCGCCATGCGTAGTTTGATCCCCCACGCGCCACCTGTCAGGTCCAGTCAGAACGCAAACGAACCGCCGGAGGCACCGGCGAACGGAGCCGCATACGCGTCTCCGGGGCTTCCCAGAGGTAAGGGCAAAACCCGTGCCACTTTGCCGCGCCGTGGCCGGTGCCAAACAGGGCAGCGCTTTGAGCGCTTATCCGCAGAGCAAAGCACCCCACTCCTCCAGCAGCGCATGACGCTGATCGAGCATTTCGGCCCGGTTATACGCCGCCTCCACTTTGTCCTTCGGCGTATGCGCCAGGGCGAGATCGATCGCGGACCGGTCCCCCGGACGTCGTTCATTCATGATGGTAGAGAATGAGGCCCGCCAGCCGTGGGGCACGTGCCGGCCGCGAAACCCGGCTTCGGCATAAAGATCGAGGATAGCCCGCTCGCCGATGGGCGAGTTTTGCGCCCTGCCCCGAAAAACCAGTCCATTACGAGAGCCGGACAATTCGGCCGCGCGGCCCAGCACTGCCACGGCCGCTTGCGAAAGCGGCACCAGGTGCGCGAACCGCGCCTCTTCCTTCTTCGCCTTGGCCAGCTTCATCCGCGCGGGCGGCACCCGCCACACCGTTACGCCCGCGTGCTGCTCGATCTCATCCCAAACCATCCCGCGCACCGCATCCAGCCGCACAGCGGTGAGCGCGAGGAATCGCGATGCCAGCCGCACCATTTCGCTGGCACCGGCAAAAAGGTCGCACGCCATCAGCAGCGCGCGGCAATCCTCGATCGATGTCAGCGCCGGGTGTGGCCTGGACAGGCGTGGCGGCAGCAAAGCCTGACCGATATCGCGTGCCGGGTTGTCGTCCTTGCGGAGCCCTTCTGCAATCGCATAGCCAAACACCGCAGCGCAGCGCTGGCGCAACCGGCGGGCGGTCTGGCCATTGCCCCGCGCCTCCACCGCGCGAATTGCCGATAACACGTCGGGCGCGCCGATCTCTGCCACCGGCTCGCCGCCGATCGCCGGGAACACATCGCGCTCCAGACTGGCCAGCACGTCGGCCGCGTGAACGGTCGACCAGTGCGGCGCATGAAGCGCGTGCCAGTCCCGCGCACATTGCTCAAATGTTTTGCTGGTCAATGCGTCACTGAACGGCAGGCCGACCCGCGCCAGATCTGCACGGCGCCTCGCCTCCTCGATGCCGACGTCAGGATAGGTCCCGATTGTGACCAGGCGTTCGCGGCCACCGGCGCGTGACCGTAGCAACCAGGTGCGCCGCCCGTTTGGCACGATCAGCAGATGAAGCCCCTGCCCGTCCCACAACTTGTAGGGACGCGCGCGCAGGCGTGCCCGCCGCAGATCGGCGTCACTCAACATGGAAATCTCCAACTTGCGCAAAATCGCAAACTGACCCGAAATGCATGTCTTGGCGCAGTCAAGAAGACGCCATGACGTCATTCGCGGCGGATACACCATCCGCCGCGCTGGAATTTCAGGCCCGGTTTCCGGGGCTTTCAGGGGCGCTGCGCGCCCTGCGTTATCCCCCTGTTATCCCCCCAAGCTCTTCGCTGGGTGGCCCCGGCACCGCCACGCCGCGTCGGATCAATTCCTGCCCCGCGCGGGCACACATTGCGGCTTGTCCGGCGGCAGCAATGATTTTGGTCCAGTCGCTTCGCCTGACCAGAACGCTGTCGGCATCGGAAACCAGTCCGGCAGGTCCGGCATCTTCCACATCGCTTGCGGTAGCACGATCGGTTCCGGGCAGATCGGCAACGCTGCCCGCACATTGAGCGGCGCTTCGGCCCGGTCGCACCCGGTCAGCAGCAGCGCGCTGTACAGCATCATAATAAGCAGGGGCAGTCGCATCGGAGATCTCCGCAATGTTTGCGCTGGTCAGCGCCGGTTGCTGGTTGACAGCGGCCTGCGCGGCAGTGGCAGACGCCTGCGCCGCGCGAATGTTCGCCTTGGTTGTGCGATGGCTGCTCGCCTCGGCCTCGCGGAGCTGGGTCACGCGATCCAGATTGGAAAGCAGCCCACCCCCGATGATCGGCGCACCGAAGATCCACAGCGCCAGCGCGGCAGCAGCGGCCAGCGCAGCGGTGGCCACCGCGCGCCACAGGTTTGCTCTGATCCAGTTCATCACGCGTCCTTCAGGCATTGTGCGCGCTCGCGCTGGCGGCGCGCGGTCAGGCCGGTGATGGGGCACAGCCATTTGCCATCGCGCTTGCGGGTGCAGGCCTTGCCGGGCTGCGGGCGGGCGAAGGTGCCCTTGTTCCACGGCAAAAAGGCATCGCAGGCGGCGCGCACGCGGCCTGCGTTCATGTGTCGCGCCGCGGTTGATCCACACCACCGCGGCGGACCGATATTGTACGCCAATGAAATCGACATTCCCCGCGCATTGTCCCGGCCGGGAATCGAGAGCGACAGGCCCGGTGTGCATTTCATCACTTCCACCGCATGGCGCACCAGCTCGGCCTCCAGCATCGCGGCGCACTGCGCTTCGGTGAAGCGGTCCTTCATCGTCACGCGCCGCCCATTCACGCTGGTCAGCCCGTCGCAGGCGGTCGCCACCCCTACCGCGTCCAGATAGGCCCGCAGGTATTGCTTGCCGGATACGTGCCGCACCTTGGCGGTGCCATCCGGCGCGATCTGCACGTCCACCTTCCGCCCGCTCTCCTCCAGCGGCACCTCGCGCAGCAGCAGCAGCGCAGTGGCCAGGCCAACCACGCTCGCCAGCGTGCCCTTCACCAGCACCGAAACCGGCTCAAGGCGTTCAGACGCCTGCGTATTCATGGCGCTTCCCCTGCCTGACCGGCTTTGAACCGGTCCCACAGCCTGATGGTCCACCATAGCAACGTCAGCAGCCCCACCAGCACCGCGATGATCGGCGTCAGGATCTCCGACCAGTGTGATATGATGACGAGCGTCGACGCCGCCGACGCAGAAACATCGCCACCCGTCTTGAGGGTTTCGTGATGATTCATGATCATGTCCTTGCTTTTACAGTCATGCCGAGGCCTGAACCCAAGCCACCCCTGCCGCGCGCGCCGCAGTCAGTGACGAAGTGCTTTCATCAATCACCGCCCCACGCCGGATAGACCCTTGATGCGATCCGGTGATGCGACCGAAGAACAGCGCTGGATATGCTGATACGTTCTGCCCGGTGGCGACGATTGTGTGCTCAAGTCCGTCATTCAGAGCCTCGTACAATCCATCGCGGGTGGTCACCGCCACTCCATCCACCGTCACAGTGCCGGGCAGCGCGTTGGTGCCGGTATCCGTGTACTGCAACATCACATTCGTTGCGCTCGCGGTGCCATCCGAAAGCATCCGCTTGTTGTTTGCGGCAATATCCTTCTTCGCGGTCATGATCACCGAAACCGTCGTCGGTGCAGCGGTCTGCCACGTGTATCCAGCGCATTGGTCCACACCGTCCATGACCGCACCGAGAGTAGAACTGGTGGTCGGGTGGTATGTCGTCGCGGTCTGAATGGCAGGGTTGTTGTTGCCGCTATAATCCTCGCATCGATACACAGTGCCGGTCACCGAACCGGTGGTGAAATCGAAGATCGCGTTGTTTTCCACACCCTCCAGCGCGGCGATCAATGCAGCCAGTTCAGCCGATGGAGTACCGATCGGGCCGAACGGTTCGGAGTAGCCGATCACCACCCCATCACCATCGGTGCCGGTGTTTTCGAACAGGAACTTCTTGCCCAAGTCAGCGCTGGTCAGGTCATAACTGCCACCCAAAGTCGCCACTTGCACGCCATCCCGCAGCAACCGGCTATCAGTGATCGTCCCGCCTGAAAGCGTGCCATTGTTCACAGTGATCGTGCCACCCACAAACAGACTGCCCGAAATGCTTGGCGCAGTCAGGAACTCCGGTCCGGGTTCAGGCACAGCAGGCGGCGAAACATGCGCTGCGTCGGTGGTGTATTTGCGCAGGGTCAGCCACTTGATCTTGACTGCCAGCGCGCCGGTCGTCGCAGTATCCATCGCGTCCGAGAAGAAAATCGGGCAGCGCACCGACATAGCGATTGTCCCAGTCGCACTGGCTGCAATAGCCGGGGTGATTTCGAACGGAACGCCATGCGAGATAATCGCGTCGCCGTCCTTCGGGAAGTAGTTCGGGTTCTGCGATCCGAACGCACCATATTCGCCCGAAGAAATATCCTGTCCGTAATCGTCAACCAACCCCGGCTCGTTGAAAAAAAGATGCGGGAAAACGCCGAACACGTCTTGCGTGGTTCGCCCTGGAATTTCGAATGCTGCATCGACCACGTAAACATCACCCACGACAGGCGTGATCGCAATATCCGGCCCACGCAGTTCGACTTTGCGAACCGTGGTGGCGGATGATCCACCCGTGCGCGTGATCGTGACGATCTGTTCGCCGCCATCGAACGAAGCGACAACACCGATTGACCCGGTGGTGACGTTATGACCCAGAGCCCAACCCTCCGCCACAACGCCGGTCGGGACGGGAGAGGACGAACTGATATAGCCCAGCGTGCCGCTGCCATCGCCAACAGACACAGTGGGATTATCATTCACAAATGACGCGTCATTTGTGCCATCCGGTACGAGAACGCGCGATGGCATGTCGCCGAAGATCGCGACTGTATCAGGGTGGACCGAGAGAAGTTCACCCATGAACCGCCCACCGGGTGGCCCTTGGTGCAGGAACCCGGCCTTGTCCTCACTGTCACGCAGCGGCCCGACAACCGCTTCAATATCCGTGCGAACCACTTCGTCCGCGACAGGCCCGTCCAGCATCGCCGGGTCTGCCAGCATCGCCGGGTAAACAGAGGCAGGTTGCAGGTTTGAGTAGGTGGCAAGTTCGACATGCTTTTTAAACCACAGATAGACCGCACGGTTGGTTGATCTTCGCCCTGAGTTTTCGGTCGGAAATTCACACAGGCACACGACCACAGGCCAGCCGAGTCCGTTCGCTACTGGGTCGCCCATCAGCCTGATAAACTTGTCCAGATTGCCGAAAGTGGTGCCTTGCGCCGCCAACCCGTCGCCAGACGGTGCGCGGTCGCCCACGCGGGCAAGGGTAGCCGGGTCTGCATCTGGATCACCGAGCGGGATCGGCAGCAACCCGCCAACTCTCGTGAAGTCGACGGCGTCGTTCGTTGAAACCACCAAATTGATATAATGAGGTCGCCGCGCAAGCATGACCGCCATCGCATGATCATTGCAGGTTTCAGATGTCTTTGACCCGCCGAGCGTCCACTGACCAATCACGTCCATCGGCCAATTCAAACCATGAAGCATCCACATTGGGATGCTGGACAGGCGCAGGGCCATCGGCACACCTGTAGTCATACCCGCTGTAGCGCCGACGGTTTGAGGCGCGACCCCCCCCGCCTGACGGCTGTCCCCAGCAAGCAACGCGCGCGGGCCTGCCGGAACAGGCAGCGGGATCAGCCCCAGCCACTTCTTGAACACCTGCAATGTGGTGCGGTATCCAACCCCGCCCGACACCACGATCAGCTCCATCTGCGATGAAAGCTCGGTGATGAATGGCAGGCTCGACGTGGTGCCAAGCAGGCCGGGCAGGGTGATGCCTGCCACCAGGCCATCCACTTCATCGCGCACGTCCTCGATACCGCTCAGCGCGGCCTGTGCCGCCGCCGCCGCGCGCCGGGCCGCGCCGGTATTTTCGCCCACCTGCAAAGTGATCGGCCTGTTGCCGAACGTCAGCGCAACCATGTCAGACCTTTCCAGTCAGGGGAAATGCCGCGCCGAACAGCAGCTCTTGCGAAGCTGGGGCGAGCGTCATGTAAAAAGCGATAGGCAGGTACTCCACGCCATCACCGTCAGTGTCAGATGGCAGAATGCCCGTGCTGTTGCTGCCGCTGCCGCTGGCAAGGCTCACGTCAAACGTGGTCACATCATCGCCCGCTTCATAGCTGCCGCTGCCCACCGTCACCACGGCCAGCACGCTGGCTGCATCGGGCGCAGCGCGGATCGATCCTTCAATCGTGGCGTCGGACCAGTCGCCCGAAATCTCGATCACGTCTTCCCACGCCAGACCGCGCGTGGCGATTTTCAGTGCAACAGACGCACCACCTTTGCCCCCGGCCTGCAAAGTTTGCAGCCAGGTGTCGAATGTCGTCGCCATCGATGTCCCCTATGGTACCTGATAATTCCAGTCGCCGCCGCCCCAGCCCGGAGGCCCGCCGCCGCCGCCGCTGCTGCCGGTCCCACCGGTCACATCGGTGGTCACCGTGCCCAGATAATGCCGGGCAGGGTTGTCGTTGCTGTTCACCGCCACCGCATCCACCAGTGTCGCCTTGAACGCGGGCGTGGTGTCGGTCAGCGTGTCGTCGTCGTAATAGATGTGGTACTTGGTCGAAGGCGTCAGCGCGGTGGTGCCGTCGTCCTCGGTGGTCAGCACCGCGCCGGTCACCACCGTCACCCTGATGCCGGTGTAGGTTCGGCTGAAATTGTTGATCGTGATTTCATCGTCTGTGGCCTGCAACAGCGGCACCATCGGATCGGCCAGCGTGTAGTAACTGTTGGCAATCGCCTGCTGCACATAGGCAGGCGGCAGGATCGCCGCCGCTGCCATCTCGTCGCGCTCCTGCGGCGTCAGCCCGATGCTGGGCGTTGGCGGAGCCACACCCGTTTGCCCAAGGCAGAAGGGATGCTTTGCCGCCGTTTCGGTTTCCAGCGCCAGCTTGGTGCCGAACGTGGACGGATCGATCGTGCGGTTCCACACGATGCAGTCCTGCTCTTCCAGCCCCATGTCGGGCAGATCGAAAGTCCAGCATTCGCCGGGCCGGATAAATTCATATCCCGGAAGCAGCGGCAGTTCAGGGACTGACAATTCGCGCGCGGCATAGATCCGGTACATCGCCAGTTGTGACGCCTGGTTCACGTCCTTCACCAGATTGAACGGGAATTCCTCGGTCTTCTTTTCGCCGTCTTCGACCACCAGCGTGGTGGCGATCACTTCCTCGGCCGCCACCTGCTCAAAATTGCTGCCCGGATCGGTAAACTTGGGCACGATGGCGTTGATGCGCGCGGCATTGCCCTTCATCGCCGTGATGCGTCGCGTGCCTTCGGCCAGCGCCTTTTCCGTGATCGTGCCTAGGCTGATGCGCGGCGCCCAGTAATGGAACGAAAGCTGCGCGCCCGGAATGGGCTGACCACCACCGGCAATGCAAATGTCCACCAGGTTGGCCCACCGCTGGTTGGCATCGCCGGGTTCGAACACCCTGCCAAAGATCGTCCAGCCATTGTCTTCGCAAACGTTGGCCCAATCGGCCACCGCCACCCAGTCAACCGCTTCATCGGCCAGCGCCATACCCATCACTGGCTCGTCGTTCTGGTAGTACCCGTAAGCGTATGTTCCCGCGAAGAGCGCGGGGTTATCAGTCCATTCCCATGTATCGGGATCGTTCACCCGGTGCGCGCCACTGCCCCCGCTACGCGTGCTGTCCAGCCTTGGGTCATAGGCGGGCGCCCATTTGCCATAGGCCCCGAAGATCGGAAGCCCATTGGCAAAGCGCTTTGCATCCTTGTCGAACTTGGCGTTCCACCCGATGGCGGCAAAGCCCGATAGCTTGGAACTGCTGCCCCACGATGGCGCGCCGGACCAATGCGGCGTCAGCGCCGCGCTTTCCGGGGAGGCCCCCAGTTGCGTGTCGGTATAGAGAAAGTCGGTGTAATACGAAGATACCGGCGCAAATTCGATATATGGCGTGATCGATTCATTCGGCCCGCAGCCGTTATAAACATGCACCTGCCACAGATACGGATTCGGCACTTTCGAAACCGTCCCGCCATAGGCCGCATCATAGCGCACGACGCCGCCCACATACCCCTCACCCATAACCAGCGGCCGCGGCGGATCGACCGCCACCACCACCTGCGAAACCGAACCCCGCGCCGGTGGAGCCTTCTGCAGCACGCCCGCGCCCAGAAATGAGACGCTGGCCGCCAACCCGGCAAACGCCGCCACACTGGTCGCCGTCGCCGCCGAAAGCCCCAACGCTCCAAACGGCTGCAATCCAGGCACAGCTAGGGCGACAACGGAAGCAATCGTCCCGATGACCTTCAGCGCCTTGGACACAACCCTGCACACCCTTATCGTCAGCCCGGACTTGATCCGGGCCTAGGCTTCTCTACTTCCGCTCATCCTGAGCCTGTCGAAGGATCGAAGGACTAGACCTTCCAGCAACCCGTCAGCACATCGCGGTCAAAATCGATCACAACCGCCTGCTCGGCATCCTCATGCCATCCCAGCAGCTTGAAAGGCGGCACGCACACGAACACCGCCCCGATGCCATCTAGCCCCGGCCCCGCCGCCAGATCGCCCAGGCGCATCTGCAACGGCGCAATCCGCGGCAACATGCTGTCCAGCATGTCCTCCACCCCCGCCCAGCCATTGCGCGAAAGCGCCCGCTTCGCCCCGATCGCAGACCGAAACCCCGGCATCACCGGCGGCCTGTGCCCCATCGCCAACAAATGAAACCGCGCCATGTGAACGCAGGTATGCCCAGCCTTCCACGCAAACGCCCGCCCGATATAAGCATCCCGCGTCTTCGCCGTAGCCATCTGCCGCCGCACCTGATCAGGCACCGGCTTCGCTGGATCAAACCAGCGGTCCCCTTCCTGATACCGACTTTCTCTTTCGTCAGACCGGACATGATCCGGGCCAAGGCTTCCTTCTTCCCCGCTCATTTCGAAATCCGCTCATCCTGAGCTTGTCGAAGGATCACCGCTCCACCCCAACAAACCCGCCGCGCCCAAACATCCCAACCGCACCGTTATAAACAGACCCCGTCGCCGCCGGCGCTTCCACACCCCATGCGCGCGGGATCGTCAGCCCGGTGGCTTCATCATGCCCCGTCTCGCCCGCCCACACGCTCTTGTGAAAGGTAGGCGAACACCCATTCCCCCGCCGCGCGGCAAACAACCGCTCGGCGCTGGAAACGATGCTGCTTTCCAGCTCCCGCGTGGTGCCGCTGAACTGCAGCTCCACCTGATCCAGTTGCCCATCGAACATCAGTTGCGGCGTGCCCGCCACCGCGCAGGTCGCAGGCGTCCAGTCCGCAATCCAGAACCGCAGCCGCGCCGTCTGGAACCCCGGCTGATTCAGGTCAGACGGCGCCGCGCTGGCCTCCGGGCTGAACGTGATCGAAAAGGCCGGCACTTCATTGCCCACTCCCTCGGTTAATGCCTCGGCCCCGGTCACACACCCGAACACCGCATCGCGGCCCCTGAAGGTTTCCGATCCCCAGACTATCACCCCGCCATCGCACAGCCGCACCGTCCGCGTCGGCAGCTCCAGCTTGATCAGGTTGCACTTGTGCCAGATCACGGGGCACCCACCGCTTCCATTTCCTCGATGCGGAAGCCCAGCCCCGTCACGTACTTCTCCGGCGGGATCTGCCAGTTGACCTCGGTGGTGATCAGCCCCTCGATCAAAGGCCGCGCAAGCAGCACCACGTCGTTATCGGCCAGCAGCGTGCGCAACGGAAAGTTGACCGCAAGATTCGCCTTCCCGTCAGCCCCAACCCGAACGGGCGCAGCTATCTTGTGCAGACAATGGTTTCCCTCGGCATCGATGACGGTTGCCCAATACCCTTGCCGGATCATCGCCCCTGGGGTCAGGCCCTTCACCGGCAGCGTTGTGCCTGCCGCCCCGCTGCCATCCACCGCGCCTGCGCCCCCGGCCTGCAAGTTGCCGCCCAGCGGCATGGCCATGCGCAATCCTTCGCTCTTGGCCGAAACCAGCAGCGATTGCAGCTCCATCGCGCTTTCATATTCCATCGTCGGAAATTCAATCGTGATGGCAAAGCGTCCGCCCGGCGTCACTACCCGCCCGGCCAGATTGCCCCGCGCAGTGCGAACATCAAAACCGCTGGCCAGCGCCTCAAAACCCACCAGGCGCGGCGAATATCTGTCGGGCAGAATGATCACTGCACTGCCCCCCGCTCATCCTGAGGCTGTCGAAGGACGTCAGCCCGGACTTGATCCGGGGCGTCACACACCCCGTCGCCCCGGGCTTGACCCGGGGTTAGGCTTCCTTCTTCGAAAAGCATCACCCGAACCCGATCCGTCGCGCGTTGCTCTTTCCGATCCGTCCGATGGCCGTCTGCGCCCCGCCCTCAACAATCGACGGAGCCGCCGCAGCAACCCCCTGCATCACATGCACGTCGAAGTATTTCGATGGCAGAACTTTCACCTGCATGGCGTCGCCGCCTCCACGCGCCCCGCCGTCTGCCCCCGGCCTTGTGATGTCCACCATCTCACCCGCAGTTGCGCGGAATGAAATCAGGTTCCGATCAATCCCGGATCGACCGGCCACCTTGAATGAACCGCCGGTCGCAAATCCCGGCACCATACCGGTTCTATCCGTGGCAAGGCTGGCGTTTGTGCTGGCCATGATGCTGCTGGCACTACCGAAGCCGGGCTTGCCAAAAACCCCGCCAAGAATTGAAGAAATCGCCCCGCCGATCCCACCACCACCGCCGCCAGAACTGCCAGCTTTGGAAAACAGTCCTGCGATAAGATCGGCCAGACTGTTCAGGGCTTCTTCCATCCCCTTGGCCACGCGGTCTCTCCACCAGTTCTTGAACCAGCCCTTGAGGTCGCCATCCAGCGCGGCGCGCATGCCGTCCTTGAACGTATCGCGGAACACCCCGGTCTGGCGCGCCTTGTCCATCTCGTCCCACTCAAGCGTCGCCTGCTCTTGCGCCGCAACCGGGTCCATATCGCGTTCAAGTTCACGCTGTCGGTTGCGGATCTCGATTTCGCGCTGCAACTGCCTGATGCGCTCTTCGCTATCGCCGCGTGCCTGTGCCAGGCGCAACTGACGGTCCTGCTCATCCTCCGCCAGCAGCTGCCTGCGCAATGCCGCGCGGGCCTGATCGGTTTCAAGTTGCTGACGCAGCGCACGCCCGGTGGCTTCTTCCAAAGACAATCCGTCGCGCTGAAACGCCGCGATGCGGTCCTTCAGCTCCTGCTGGCGCTGAAGCGTCTCTTCCAGCGTGCGGTTGCCCGCAATCCGCGCAAGATCGATCTTGTGCGCGGCCTCATCGCGTTCCAGATCTTTGGAAAGCCCATCACGGCGCGCAGCCTCCAGCAGAACCATGTCCTGCTTTGCCGCAGTCGTGGCCGATTCCAGCGAAAGGCCAGTGCGCTGATAGGCTTCGATCTGCTTGGCAAGGTCCAGCCGGTTACGGATCGCCCGTTCGGCCTCGATGTCACCACGCAGACGCGCCGCTTCCAGTTCAAGGTCATCCTTGATCTGCTGGCGGTTTTCCCGCTGGTCATCGGCGGATGCGCCGCCGCCACGCCCCTTGCTGCCACCTCCACCGGATGCCTTCGGCTCACCGGCAAAGTCCACCGGACGCTTGGGTTTTGGCGTCGATGGCGCATCTTCCTGCTTCGGCTTCTCAGGCGCACCCGGCGTCGTGTCGCCGCCACTCTCGCCAAGGCCAAGCCGCTTCTTCAAAGCCGCATATTTGTCGCCGATCCATTTGGCAATTTTGCCAATCCACGTCATCAGCCCGCCGAATTTGTCGACCAGCCACCCCTTCACGCCGGTGTAAACGGATTTGGCAGCGGCCACCACATTCGGGAAAGCATCCGCCACGTAGTTGACGCCGGACTGAACGATCCCGGAAAACCAGCCCATTATGGCTTGGAACTTGTCGACCAGCCATTCTTTGGCCAGCCAATATACCAGCGAAAGTTCAGCGCGGATTTCTGGCACAAAGGCGGCAATTATGCCGACCAGCGTGTCGAATACATCGCCAACAATGCCTGCCGCTGCTTCCCAGGCACCTGCAAAATCACCGCGCAAAAGCGCGCTGATCACGTCCACTACGCCAATAACGACATCGACTACGCCGGAGATGACCGTGACAATTGCCGCAAGCGTCCGCTCGATCACTTCGCCCGCCAGCATGATCGCACCGACCAGCACGGTCCCGATCACATCTTTTACCGACCAGAACAGATCTATCAGGCTCTGGATGCCAGACCCGATTGGACCGCCAGACAGCTTTTCAAAGAGCGTGCCCAGCTTGGTGAAAATCGCCTGAAGCGGTGGTCCCAGCGTCTCGACCAGACCGTTCCAAACCGCAGTCAGTGCAAAGATGATCTCATCCTTGAACAGCAGGAATGCGCTGATCGCCCAGCCTACCGGTCCCATCAGGCCAAGCAGCCGCGATCCCACCATCGTCAGCACGCGCGCCAAGCCAACTTCTCCCAGCATCGTGATAAGCGTCGAAACCGGTGCAATTATCAGCCCCAGCGCGCGTCCGATCAGTCCGAATTTCGATGCGGCAAAGTTTGCCAGCAGGATCGCCCCAAGTTGACCAACAACAAGCAAAAGCGGCCCGATGGCCGCAGCCAGGGCCGAAAACACCGCACCCACCTTCAAGACCGCAGGCGGTGCCTTGGCGATGGCTTCGAGCATCCCGGCAAAGCCGTTTTTGATCGAGGTAACAATGTCGAGAAGACCGGTATCGATCCCCAGCGCAGTTTTCACGCTTTCCCACGCGACATCGATCCGCTTTCCCGCAGCTTCAGAACCTTCCATCCGCTTCTGGATTTTCGCCGCAACATCGCCCCCGGCAATGGCGGCTTGCAGCTTTTCAAATCCCTCGCGCCCCTGTTCCATCAAGCCAATGGCAGTGCGCGAGGCGTCCGATCCGAAGATTGTTTTCAGGGCTTCAGTTTTCGATTCATCCGTCAGCCCGCCCAGCGCTTCGCGCAGGATCTGCGATTGCTCTGCCAGCGGCTTCATCTCGCCAGTGCGCACATCGAAAAACGAAATGCCAAGCTGCTCCATCGCCCGCTTGGCTTCCTTACTGTTGCCGACGAGGCTCTGGATATAGGTCTTGAATGATGTGCCCGCGTCCGAACCGCTGGAAAATTGTCCGCTGGTGGCAGAGATCGCCGTGGCAAAATCGGTGAAGTTCACGCCGGCCGACGCGGCCACTGCGCCGCCTTGCCCCACTGCCAAACGGAAATCGTCAAAACCGAACTTCGAACTGTCCAGCGCGCCCACAACGTTGCTAACGACGCCGGGAAGGCCCGCCGCAGCCACATTGAACTGCGACATCACATCGGTGACAAGCGCTGAAGATGCGCTGGCGTCCACCATGCCCGCTGCGGACAGATCGAGCGAGGCCTTGAGCGCACCGCCGAGAATATCGGCAGTTGAAACACCCGCCAGCCCCAGTGACTCGATTGCGCCGGCAGCTTCGGTTGCGCCTTTGCCAACCTGCGGTCCCAAGGTCCGCGCCTGATCGGACAACTGTTTCAGCTCTTCGCCGGTCACATTGCCCAGCGCGGCCTCTACACGCTTCATCTGCCCTTCAAACGATCCGGCAGTCTTGTCTACCGCACGGACCATTGCAGCAAAAGGCACCGTGATTCCGAGCGTTACGCCTGCCCCAATGCCTTTGATGCGATTTTCAAACTGGTGAAACTTGTCGATCAGCTGGCCAAGGACGCCTTCAACGCCCTTGGCCGCAGAATCGAATTCCGAAGTATCGGCACCAAAGACGACGCGCGCCGCTCCGACGACTGCCATGTTCATGCAGCGTCTCCTTCAGTTCGGATTTCACCAAATGCCGCAGCCCACGAAGCCGCCGATGCATACATGGCCTGCCAGCTGACCGGCTTTGATCGCTTCGGCTGCGCCGACAGCATATCTTTGAGGCGTGGCATCTTCTTGATCCGGCCCAGTGCAGCAGCGGTCCATGCGGCCTGCATCACCAGATCCTGACGGTTGCGTGCCGCCTGCGCCTTGCCTTCAAACACGCGGGCGATCTCACGCGGTGTCAAGGTCCAGTACTGGACCGGGTCTAGGCCAGCTTCGCACCAGCTCGTCTGGAGCGCGGCCCAGTCCCAGGGACGCCCTTCGTCTTGGGCGTCCCCAGCATGGGGTCCGCAGTGCCGTTATTGGCGGCCTCCGGGAAAGCCTGTTCCACCGCGCGCATGATCAGTTCCAGCGATGGTTCCAAGCCGCCCACTGCTTCCATGATGGCCCCGGCCTCGTGGTCGGTCATCTCAGGTTGGCAATCGGTAAGGCCGATGCGGAACAGCTTGCGGATCGTGCGCAGCGAAGGCGATTTGCTCAGCACTGTCTCCAGCTCGCTGATGTCCTTCAGATCGAATTCTTCCTCCACAGCGCACAGCGCGTTCGTGGTGAAGGCAAAAATCCAGCGATCATTGCCGATTTCGAAGCCCAGCTGCCCGCGCTGGAGATTGGCGCCAGCGGTCATATCAGGCCGCCGGCGTCAGCACGGGCTTGCCCGAAACCTTGAAGGTCGCAGAACCCGTCATCTTGTCTTCCATCGGCGTGGCGTGGGCGTGAGCCGTGGCAAAGCCCTTGAAATCCAGCTTCGCACCGTTGGGAAAGACGATGCGCCATTCATCGACTGTTTTCGTCGCCAGATGCGCGGCTATCACCGCATCGTCCAGCAGGCCCGGCACAAGATTGTACGAAAGAGTCGCTTCGCCGCCATCGGAAAGGCCCGGCTTGAATTCACGATAGCCGTCAGGGCTGCCGTGGTGCGTGAAATCCACGCTGTCGCGCGAAAGTTCGGGTGGCGAAAGCTCGGTGACTTCGGCAAACTCGGTATAGACGCTGGCGACGACTTTACCGAAAGTGGTGGCGAAACCGATGTCGGTCGCCGCATTGGTAGCTGCCATGTTTTCCTCCTCGATGGCGATTTCGCCGAGTTACTTTTTGCTGGTGGTGCTGCCGGTGGTGCTGCCGGTGGTGCTGCCGGTGGTGCTGGTGGCGGCGGTGGCGGGTTCGGCCTGCACCGCTTCGGCCAGTCCGAGTGCGATCAGTTCCGCGCCGCGTTCGTCGGACACGGTCATTTCCGTCCCGGCCTTTACCTGCGCGGCAGCATCATCCTTCGCCTGCTTGTCGATAAATGCAGTGGTGTTCACGATCTTCATGATGGCCTCCCCTTCAGCCGTTGGCGTGCCAGACCATCACGTCGAGCGCGGTCCGGTGAAGAACACCGACACTGTCGGTCTCCTGATCGGCGCGACGGCCGACAATGAAAGTACGAAGCTGAATCCCGCCCGATGTCGTTCGCAACCCACTGAGCACACCGTCATCACCGCCGATCAGATCAGCGATATCGCGCGCAACCTTGTAGGTCCGGCCCCAGCATTCCACGTAGATGCGTGATCGCGTCCAGCCCGATGGCCCGGAAAGCTTCATGCCGGTCACGCTGGAAGTGCGCGAAAGCACGATGGCAGGCAGTGCATCGCCCTGCGGACGAACACCCCAATCGATCCTACTCCCCACAAGCGCGGCAATGCCTGACGCCTCCAGCAACAGGCTGCGGATAGGTTCTTCCACGCTCAGCCCTCTTTACGCGCGTTTCGTCAGGCGCGTGAATTCGGCACGGATATGGTCAATGGCCACTTCCCCTGCCTCCTCACCCATCGTGTCGAACGCCGGGGCCATGAACGGCTGCGCGCCAAATCGAAATGTGCCGCGCTCGATCATGTGGCCGTAAAATCCATCATGCGGTTCACCACCACCCGTTCGCGGCCCGATGAACACATTGAAGTGACCTTTTCCGGACTGCCCGCCAGCGCTATTCTGCTCGTTAATGCTCACGCCAATGCTGTCGCGCAGATTGCCGGAAACCACCTTAACCAGTCGCTTTGCCTCTTCCGCGATCACCTCGCCACCGGCAGTCAGCGCCTCAATCACCACGTCCTTGCGCGTCAGCTTCGCCAGATTGCGCAAATTCTGTTCAAGATCGGGTGAAACCGAAAACCTGACAGAAGGCCTCATTGCGCCACGTCCGGCTGCGAACCGCAGGTGATCTCGATGGCATCACGACGCCGCGCACCCAGCCTCTTCGTGCCGATCACATAGTAAGATGCGCCTTCGCACTTCAGCAGATCCTTGCCGGTAATCGTCCGCGTCAGGCTGTCACTCAACACGGTAAAGCGCGTGGCCAGCTCCTGCCCATGCTGCTCGGCGCGCAATCGTTCGCCATCGCTGATGTCCACCATCTTGGCCCAGCGCTTGCCGATCTCCACCGGCGCACCTTCCACACTGGCAGTGCCATCGTCGATCAACGGCTTGCGCCAGACCGAAATCCGGCGATTGAGTTCACCTTTGGTCACAGCGTGTGACGCTTGTAGCGCTGGCACAACCGGCGTGCTGCTTCTTCTGCCTTGGCCAGAATGTCACCGCCTTCGCGGTCGGCATCATAGGCCCCGATCAACACCAGCATCGCCCGGCACAACCCGCGCGGCACATCGTCCGGGGCTTCGTATCCCGCACGGATCGTCACGGTGAAGGCCTGCTGGCTATCAATGAACGGCCAGAACACACCGCTAGCCGGCAGGACGCGCGCAGGGCGCGTGGTCATGTCCAGCACCGCGTCCAGCGTAGTCGGCACACCACCGCCGGGTGTGTAATCAACCACCGGTTCTGACGTGTCGAGAATCGGCCACGCCCGCAGCGCAACCGGGCTAAATCCACGGAAGTGCTCAACAACGTCACGCGCTTCAAGGATATGACCGGTGTATCGCTCAACCCAGTCGGCAGCGTCGCGGATGAAGTCCACGATTTCCGCGTCCTGGTTGGTCTCGTCCAGCTCGATCTTCAACTGGCGCTTGGCCTCTTCGATCGAAACGGGGAGCGCCATGATCAAACCCTCGCCTGCAACAGCAGCTTAAGTGCGCTGCTCGGCAAGGTTCTGCGCAACTGCATCCTGCCCGCTCATGGTCGGATCGTTGAAATCGATCCGGTTCTGTTTGGAAGTCGTGCCGGCGCGCAGATCATTGTCCACTGCGGGGTGAGCCTGCTCGCCATCCGTCTCGACTGGCGCTTTGGCAGCCGTGGCGGCTTTGGAATTTTGCGGGGTGGCCATCTGGCTTCTCCATCTTAAAAATGAAATCAACGGGGCTTGGCAAAATCCGGGCTGGCGTGAACCAGCCCGGTCTCTGCTCGATCAACCGATTGTCGGATCAGACCGAGATCTTGATCGCCTTCATCGAGTCGGGGTTCTGCACGCCGCCGCCAGTGCGCTTGGTCACGTAGAAGCAGATGTACGGCTTGTTGGTATAGGGATCGCGCAGGATGCGCACGCCGATGCGGTCAACGATCAGATACGTCTCGCGCATGTCGCCAAACAGCGCAGCGATGTTGCCTGCGCCGACATTTGGCATGTCGGGAACGTCCACAACCGGTCGGCCGATCAGCGTCGAGGGTTGACCCGCGACATAGGTGGGCTGCCAGATGTAGTTGCCCTGCCCATCCTTCAGCTTCCGAATCGCACCCAGCGAAGAGCGATTGAGGAAGAACTTGGCGTTCGGCTCGTACATCGCTGGCAGTTCATAGACCGCAGTGACCAGACCGTCGGTGGTGAACAGGGTCGCATGACCGCTGTTGGTCACCTTGATGTCACCCCAAGGGTGGCGCGCGGCCTGTGCGGCATCGGTTACATAGGTCAGGATACCAAACGGCTTGTTCGTCCCATCGCCGGAAAGGTGGGCGATGCCCTCCTGGCGGGCGAATTCGGTCTCGATCTCGCCGGTCAGCCAGCTGTCGATGTTGATTTCGCTGTCGTCGAGAAGCTGCTGCGAAGCGGCGGCATTGGCATAGATTTCGCCAAGGCCGAACGCCAGCGAGGTGAACTGCGGCGTGGACGTTGCCGGGCGCGCAGCCGTTTCACCCAGCCAGCCCGAGCCGACCGCACGATCCGTGAACAGCTTGGTGAACCCCGCAGTGCTGATCGACTGCACCGTGGCTTCCTGCCGGATCGGCGAGATCAGCTTGAGCCGACCGGTGATGGTGCGATCCCATTCGATCGGCGTGGTATAGCCGCCATCAGTATTGCTGCCCTCGCTCATCGCAGCGCGCGGAGTGCCAGGGCGATGCGCCGCCTTCAGCTTTTCTTCCTCATTGCGCCCGCCTTCGCGAACGAACGATGCAAAGGTGGTAGAGTATTCCGGGTCCGCAAGAGCAGGAGCCGCGCCATTGCCGCCAAGATTGGCAGCCGCCAGCTTCGCCGTGTGTTCATTGAGCGACGCTTCAATCGTGCTCAACGTGTCGTTGATCTTGCCCAGCTTGTCGTTGACGACAGTGTCGTCCGCCTTTGCGCCAAGATTGGCCTCCATCGTGGCCTTGAATTCGTTGTGCGCGCTCTGCAGCTGCGCGATCATCGCCTTCGGGTCGCCGGTCACGTCTGCACGCACGGTCGCACCAACAATCGCGCGGGGCATCGCCGGAATGGTTGGGGCCTTGAACACGTCCAGCTTGCTGGAATCGTCCATTGCACGGGTCGGAACGGCGCACAGCGCGGCCACCGCCGAAAGGGCGGCTCGGAAAATCTGCTTCATGATTACCTCTTGGGTTTAGCTGCGAAAGTCGTCGAGCAATGCCTGCATGGCACTGATCAGTTCGGGGTCGCCGCCAGCGCCAGGCGTGTTGGCAGGGTCGAGGGTAGCGCCCGGCGTACCCTTGATTTTGTTGATCCGTGCGCGGGCTTCGCTGCGCGTTGCGCCACCGGCCACGAGTGCCAGCTCCATTGCACGGACTTCGTTGACCGATGCGTCGGCAGCCTTGGCCTTTTCATCGACCTTGGTCTGATCGGCTGCCAGCAGTGCATCAGCAAAGCCGCGCTCAATCGCAATGGACCCGGACATATAGGTCTCGTCGTCCATCCACTTTGCGCATTCGGCAGATGTCTTGCCGCTACGCTGGGCGTAAACGTCGGCCATTGCCTGATCGAACGGAGCAAGGAATTCGGAAACTTCCGCCATGTCGTGGCGGTTACCCACCGCAACGACCCAGCAGTTGTGAATCATCACGAACGATGCCGCGCCGATCTGAACGGTATCGCCCGCCATCGCGATCACCGAGGCTGCAGAAGCCGCCATGCCCATGACCTTGACGGTGATATCCTGGGGATGTTCGCGCAGAACGTTGTAGATCGCCAGCCCTTCGAACATATCACCGCCCGGGCTGTTGATCTGAACCTCAACCGGACGGTCACCGATGGCGCGAAGTTGGGCAGCAATCTTCTTGGCGGTCACCCCGCCGCCGGTCCACCAGTCTTCGCCGATAATGTCGAACATGGTGATCACGTTGTCGCCCGGTTCCAGCGCAGCCGGTCGAACGCCCGCAGCATCTGCGTTCCACCGGTCTAGCACCGGCGCGGGCGTAAAAGCTGAAACGCCGCGACCCGCAGGCACCGGCAACGCGCCCGGTCGCTGGCGCGCATTCACGCCCACGACGCCATGCGGCAGGCGGCGGCAAATGTCCTGGCACAAACGATCACTCATCGACGGTTTCCTTGGTTTTTGCAGCCGCTTTCGATGGCTGCGGCAGCTTGTCGCCACCTTCGATAGCGTTGAGATCAAACGCGCTGCGCACCTCGTCCGGCGTGCGATATGCGCTGTTGGGGCCAAGCGCCTTGGCAAAGAAGTCAGCCTGATCTTTCAGCGATCCGCGCAGCAAAGCGCCCTCGTTGAATTTGACGTAAAGCTCGTCTGCATCCTGCTCAGCTGCGCTCAGGCAACTGCGCTCGATGGCTTGCTCCCACGAAATGAACCACGGCATCAGGCAGTACGTGACAAAATATAGGCCAAGCTGTTCAATACCGCTGCCCCAACTCGTCTCGTCAAACATCAGCAGCGGTCGCGGCACGCCAGTAAAGCGTGATACTTCTTCAGCCTGCCGCCTGCGCATTTCATCATACTGCGCGTCTTTGGCTGTGGTGAAGGGTTTGGCCTTCAGGCCTTCCTCAAGGATCAGCCATTCCCCAGCCGCTTCTCCGTCCGCCTGCCGTTCGCGCATACTCTGGCGCAGGTTCTTAATGGCCTCTTCGCCCAGCTCCTTCTCGCTCTCCAGCGCGCCACCGGCCATTACGCCGCCCTTCAGCACCTTGCCTGCGGCCTTTTCGGCCTGCGCTGCGATGCCAATGGCATTGACCGCCATGTCGACAAGATCGACGCCGCGAAGCCCGTCTTTCGAGATCGGATGGCGGAAATGGAACACGTCTGCCGCTGGCAGTATCACAGTGCCACCGCTGGGGCGGCGATATTCAAAGGTCAGCTGCCAATCGTCTGACAGCTTCGGCGTCACCGATTTGCGCTTCAGCGGCACGATCTGGGCGATCTGGTTGGGCTTGCCGCGCACGATCCCGCGAATGATCAACCCGTATGCATTGCCGTCCAGCAGCGCGAGCAGCTGCATGTAGGACTTGAACTCAAACGCCGTCTGGTAACTGTTCGGGCGCTTCAGCAGCACACGGTAAAGCGGATGATCCTTGGCCTTGCCGATCGTCTGCTTGCCATCTGCTGCGATCGTGCGCCGCATCAGGTGCGTGGGCAGCATTCCCATTGACGATGCGATCAGGTTGGCCGCACGAAAGAACGTGCTGTTCCGCAACGCCATCGTCTCGTTGACCGGCAATCCTGCTGCCGAAATGCGCCCATCGCGCAGGAACTCGGCAAGAACG
Source organism: Novosphingobium sp. 17-62-19 (assembly GCF_002256775.1). Classification (GTDB taxonomy): domain Bacteria; phylum Pseudomonadota; class Alphaproteobacteria; order Sphingomonadales; family Sphingomonadaceae; genus Novosphingobium. Next base: position 22,842 of record NZ_NCII01000007.1, read on the forward strand.
GGACTGTCAAAATCCATCGCGGTCAAAGCATTGACCGGCCCACTGCGTGCGACGGTTCGTGATTCTTCGCGCTCCGGCTCTGCACTGGCCACACGGTCAACTCGCCCAAGAAGGCGATCGATGAAGTTCATGCGATCTCCCTCTAAACCCGGATCACGCCACGGCGCGCATAGACAGACTTCTTCGGCGGCTGTTCGTTCATCGCCGCCGCCCCCACCGCCATCGCAATCGTCACCAGCCCATCGATCCGCCCGCGTGACCGCTTCTTGTCGAACGCACGGTTGGCCTGCCCGTCTTCGATCAGGGCGGCGTTGGCCGCGCAGCTGTAGGTCACCGGTGACGCATCAATGATGATCGTCTCCGAAAGGATCGCATCCTCAAGCTTGGTGATCGATTTCGGCATACACAGCTGCTTGTCTTCGAACATCACCCGCGTGCCCTGCGCGTGCGCAACCAGCTTCAAACCCTTGCCTTCAGGCTTACCCGGGCCTTCATAGCGCCAGACCGGAAACCCGATTTCTTCGCACGCCTCTTCGAATGACAGCATGAAGGCCACGTCGAACGCGAGAAAGGCCACGTCGTGCTCGGCGCAAATGTCGCGCACCTGGACAGCCACAAACGTCATGTCGATCACGGCGCCGGGAAGCACGGTCAGATAGCCCTCGCTCACCCATTCGCTATACGGCGCGTTGTCCTGCTTCTCGCGGTCGTCCAGCCCTTCCTTGGTCGTCCAGTACCAGGTCTTCACCTGGTGTCGCACGGGTTGGTCTGCCGCCAGCGTGATCCAGTCACCGTGGCCTCAACCACCAGCGCACCACGCACCGGCATCACCTCAAGGTCGGCCGAGCTAAGCCGTGCCACCTGCTCTTCAGTCGAGAGCTTCAGGCAGATCGCATGACGCTCACCGCTGAACGTGATCGATCGCCAGGGCGAAACGCTATGCTGCCAGATCTCCGCACCGTCGCCTGCCAACCTGATCAACCACCGCCGCATGGCAGTATCGGCAGCAATACCCGTCATTTCGTCATGCCGAGCGAACCCGGCGTTGCACGATAATCGAGCAATTCAGGATCGATGCCGCCCGCCCGCAACTGAGCCATAGCCCAGCGCCCGCGCTCGATCTCCAATACCGCCTGCCGCAGCCAGCGCCGCCGCACCCTGCACTTATCATCACCATCGCCGCGCTCGGCCATTGCCCGCGCCTGGTCGAGGTCGATGCCCTCCACATCAAAGCCTATGCTCACTGCACGCCACCCCGCAGCACACCGCTGCCGCGCATCGCCTGAAGCAATGTCTGCCGTATCCGCTGCACCCGCTGCTCCAGCGCGTTGAACTGCTGCGCATCGCGAATGCCCAGCGCTACAATCGCATTCACTTCGTCCAGCTCGTCCGATGCACTGCGCAAAAGCGTGCTCATCTCCGGCTTCACCCGAAGACGCATCGTCTCGCGCATCGCACCCTCCAGACGAAAGAAAGCCCGCTCGCCCCATCAAGGGCGGCGGGCAAAACTGTGGCGGGGTCGATTTAGACCGAAACGTGGCCACTTCGGCAGGGTCTATTTTGTGACGCTCAGGCAAACCCCTCAAGCGCATCAGCCGCGCGTTCCATCCACATCGCGATGTTGTCGGGTCTGCGGTCGATCCACTGGAACGCACAAAGCACGCTGTCACCCACCTGATAATCGCCTTCGCTCTGGTGCTCGAACGCCTGCCAGGCATCCTCTGTCAACACCAGACACAGGAATCGAGGTGACATGGTGTGGACCAGATACTCACCACCATCCGATCCATCGCCGCAGATCCATTCTGCGGGCACCCGCACCGGCACCCCATCGCCCAGCAGACCCAGCAGCGCGGCAGCCACATTGTCGGTCGGCCCATCCTTCACCGCGCGGCGGATGGTCCGCTGATCCACGTCAAGCGCCCGCGATAGGGTCGACTGCCAACCAATGACAGAACCATGCCATGCCACCGCGTTCGAGATGAATTCTTCGCGGGTCATTACAAATCAACCTTCTTGAAAAGCCCTGAAACATCCAGCGCCGCGCGCACTATTCGGGATACAGAAACGCCAGCATCCTGTGCCGCAGCACTAAGCGCTGCGGCTTCATCTTCAGTAATAGTGGCCGAAATCGTTTTATGCGGGGCAGTAGTGTCTAATTTCAGCTTCTGCGCCTGAAGCACAATTTTGTCTGCCACCTTTCGGGGCGAACGCTGCGTGATGCTAAGCGCCCTGCGTTTCTGTTCGGCGGGCGGCAATATCCGTTCGTTGATAACCTGCAGGGCCTCGGTCGATCGCAGATCGCGCAGGGCCTTGCGGTGCTCAACCCACGCGCCGTTCACATGCTCGATCACAGTCACCACGTCGTCCACCAGAAGGTTCTCCTGCTCGGCCAGCGGCAAGGTGGCCAGGCGGCGCAGAAGAGTGGTGTAACCAGCATATTTTACCACCAGTTCAGCTTTCAGATCGCCTCGTGCAATCAGCGGCATGAAGGACCAAAGGCCGGATTTAAGATCTGACAGATCTTCGCCGCGGCGCTCAAGCTCGCGCCAGATCGCCGCAAGATGCTGCATGTGGGCTGCTGTGATCGAAAGCGATTTGGCCAGTTCGGCCCGCAATTCTTCAATTGTCATGTTGCCCAGCGCAACGCTGCCGGGGCGCGCCGCCGGAGACAGGTCATTTGTCATCATCATCTCCGTTGATCACACTGGCCTCTGCGCCAAACCGGCGCAGGGCAAGGTTCCTGCGATATTCAATATTGGTGCGGCGGATCATGTCGGCCTTGGCCGGATCACGCTGACGCGCAGCCATATAGGCCGCCATGTACTGCCGCCGCGAATGAAGATTTTCCGGAATGGCCAACCATTCAGCCAGCTTTTTTTTGTTGTATTCGGCGCGCCGCTTCTTTCGCGCGCGCTGGGCGCTCGGATCAACGTCAACTGGATCAATCATGCGCCCGCCACGTGGCCGGGTCTCCACTTCTGCCGCTTCCAGAACTTTACGCACCATGCGGATTGAAACGTCAAAATCCAATGCACATTCGGCCAAGGTCCCACCATCTGAATAGCGTTGCACAATGCAGATGTTGCGCGCGGCGATCGCCGGGTCGGGCTTACGACCCGCACCCGGCTTCCTCTTGCGCTTCATGGCGAGATGATCAGACATACCGCGCCAGACGCGCCTGTGCGTCGGCAGCCTTCAGGTTGAAAATCTCTACACTGCGTCCGGCTGCGGTCAGCACCATCACGTCATATCCGTCAAAGCCAAGAAGCAGCTGCCGCACTGGTGCGCTGCGGCGTTCAGTATCGCGGGCAGACCATGCAATGTTGGTCACGCCGCGCTGCGCCAGCCATGCGGCCCGCGGACAACCTTCGGGCCGCTGCGCCATAGCGCGATGATACTCTTGCATCTTGTCTTGCTGGGCGGCGATCAGTGTCTGAATATCGAACATGGTAATCACCCCTCTCACAGACCGGCGCGGCGAGCCGCAACCTTAAGCGCTTCAATAGCGTTCGAAGCGCCGATCTTGGTCAGCTGGCCGGCAGCGATCTGTGCCAGCTTTTCAGCAGCCTGCGCCTGTGCATCGCGGGCATTGACCTGCGGGTTATATTTGAACCCAACGGCAGCTTTGGCTTTAGTGGGCAGCTTGGACACATCAACCGCAAGGATGCGGGCTGCCAGGCTGTTGATGAATGCGATCTGCGGTTCGGTTGCTACGTTCATGATAACCGGGCCTCCTTGCCCTTGTTCTGGCCGGGATCAATTCCCTTGCCTGATGAATGTCCTATATAGGACATTGCGATTCGCCGCAAGCACAAAAATGCACCCAACCAATCACCGCCCAACAAATCGTCGTAGGCGCGGACCTGATCGTGACACGCAAAAATCGTCAGCCCTGACTTGATCCGGGCCGGGGCTGCCTTCTTTCTCCACTCACCCCGTTCCGCTCATCCTGAGCCTGTCGAAGGATCGAAGGATCGAACGCTTACAGCAACCCCGGCCCCAAATGCCTGAGAGGCAAGCGGGAACGCTTACAGCAACCCCGCCCCACTGGAAGCGGGAACGCTTACAGCAACCCAGATTGCGCCGCCATCAACGTCGCCTCATCCACCTCCCGCACCGCATCCCACAGGTGCGCAGGCCACGCATCCAGCGCATCGGACAGGATCTTGCGCACCCGCCGCACATGCATCCGATGCGCCCGCGTCACCACGGTCACGCCCACGTCCTCCACGATCAGCTGCAGCACCGCCGCCACCGGCGCACCCGCCAATAGGTCAGGCAAAGCCGCCCGCCACCGGCCATAGGCCACCTCGCGCCGCACCTGCCCCAGCGCCTCGAAAAAGCCGCCATCGCCGCACATGGACTGGTCCACCCGCGTCTCCAGGCTCACCGTGCGCACCGTCACGTCACTGCCGATCCGCTCGACGACTGCGGCAATTTCCAATGCCGCGCCCAGCTGCTCGATGCTGATGGCGCCTGATGCGTAAAGCCGCGCCAATGCCCCTTGGCGCTTGCCGCGCACATGCTCGCGGGTTTCGGGCGTTGCGGCACAGGTGGCGGGATAGCGTCCGATCAGATCGCGCCGCTCAATCCGCAGCGCGCGTTCTTCAGCCGCTCGGGCTGGATGGCGCCGTGCCCATGCCCTGTGCTGCGCCAGCTCGACGGGCGATTTCGCCTCCGCCTCGCCCTTTACCCGCTTCTTCGCCCCGGCCTGCTTCTTCACCACGCAAAGGTTCCTTCTGTTGCAAAGGAACATAGTCCAGCACCGGCTCGTCGATCAGGGCCAAATCTGTGACGCTTTCGGCGCGCGGCGGATTGACCTGAAACCCATGCGCCGCCAGCAGCTTGACCGCACCTTGCAGTTCATCCGGCAGCGCCAACCCACGCGGCCCGGCACATCGCAAAAGCAACCCGTCATTGGCCAAACTGCGCACCGCCTTGCGCACCCGCGTGCGATTGGTGTTCAGCCCCGCCGCAATCTCGCCATAACTGGGCGATGCCCCCCAGGTGCGCAGGTAATCCCGCACAAAGCGCAGCACCAGCAGGCGCAGGCTGGCCATGCTCGGCGTCAGCCGCAGGTCCGGCGCATCAATGTCGTTCAGATTACTCACGCCCTGCATGAACGGAACATAGTAGGAATCGAATGTTGTGCCATCAATTTGTCTCGCAACAGACGCCCACTGCGTGACTCACATCGAGTCAGAGCAACGGAACTTGCTTAGGCGGCGAAAGATGCTCGATCACCTCCAAGATGAGATATTCTGTTCGCAGACCACTTGGTATCAGCCACTGATCCATTCGAACACGGCAGACAAGGTAATCCTCCTTGGCAAAGGATAGATCGGAGGCATCAACCGCTGCCCAAAATTCAGCATCGACGATCTCTGCCTGTATAGTTTGGGCACCGTTTGAAAGCCGCCATTTCCGACCGCGCTCAAAGAACAGCCGCGATAACAGCAATGCCGCCAGCAGGATGACCAGCGCAACGATAACACCGATGATGCCGGACCAGTTGCTCACTGCGTCGCCGCCATCGCCATAAAATCGTCAACATCCACAATTCGGATGGAATGGCCCTGATCGAACATCTTTTCGGCTTTCAGGTGCTTGTTGCTCTTGGCCTGCCATCCCGGCAGCGCGTTGCGGGTGCCGACAACAACCATCGTGGTGCGCTTGTTAACGCCGTCCTCAACATCGGCACCTGCAGCTGCTGCCATCGCCGCCACGGCCTCTTTGCCCGCTGCAAAGTCGTTGGTGAAAACCACCGTTTCGCCCAGCAGAGCGCCCGCGCCGGATCCTGCCCGGCGCAGCTTCCCCGGCCAACGCCCGGATTTACTCGCTTCTGCGCCGCCCCCCGCACCAACTGCCACCGCCGCTATCGGCGTGCCTGCAATGGAATGCAGGAACAGCAGCCCACAGGCCCGCGCATCTTCCAGCGCATCGTGCGCGGCATAGGTAATGTTCAGCGCCTTCGCCAGATTGGGCAGGGTATAGCTTTTCAGGCCCGGCCATGCGCCGCGCGCCATGTCGCGGCTGTCGATCCACTGGCAGTCCGGTTCGGCCACGCCATGCACGCCACAGGCCATTGCTATGGCCGAAGGGTCAAAGCCGGAATGGCTCACCACGATCTCGCCCTTGGTCCACCGGCACAGCCATTCGTGGTGCTCGGCAAAGCATGGCGCGTCGGCCACGTGATCGGGCCGGATGCTGTGAACGCGCATCTGCCACTCGCCAAATTCCTCGCGTGGGTTCACCAGCACCTTTTCCGCTGCCACTTCCCGCCCGTTTTCAAACAGCACCACGCCGATCTGACAGATGCTGTGGTAACGCGGGTTGGCGGTTTCCACGTCCAGCGCCACAAACCGGGGCGGCGCATCGATGCCAGAGAAATCAGGCACAATCGCCGGGCCATCTGCGCCCGCCTTGGCCTTGGCAGGGGCTTTCCTCGGGCGTTTGGGCGTCTCGGCCTGCGCCGCTGGCACAATCGCGGCAGGCTCTTCCACCGCCACTGGCTCCACCACCGGCCCCACCACCGGCCCCACCACCGGAACGACTACCTCAGGCTCCGGTGCTGGCTCAATCGCCTCAACAATCGGCGCTGGCTTGGCTCGTTTCGTGTATTTTCGGGGTGTTTTGGCCGGTTCAGGCTCCGATATGGCATCTTCTGCCAGTATGGCAGCCGGGGCGACAACCAGCGGTTCACTGGCAATTTCGGCCACTTTGGGCACTGGCGGCGCGGCTTTGGCCTTCCTTTGGGCCTTTGGGACGGCGGCGGGTTCCGCAGCGGCCACTTCCACAACGGGTGATGCCGCAGGCGCTGGTTCAGAAGAGCGCGGTTCTGAAGGGGGCAGTTCCTTGAACTCCCACCCCGTCAGCCAGGTAATAGCGCCCTTCACAAAGCCTTCGATCATCGCTGCCCCCAGCTCTGCAAATCCTTGATTCTGAGGCTATCTTGCTCCGGTCAAATCAGTCGGTGCGCAGGATCACATTCCCGGCGCCCATTTCAATTTGGCTTTGCCCGCTACGATATCAGCAATGGCTGAACTATATCGTTCAATTGCGGGAAATCTGGCCGCTTCTATGGGATGAAACGGGCAGTAATACCCACAATTACTGCCACAAAACCCACAAACGCTGTGAGCAGCGTGAAGGTTTCCCAGCGCGTCGGCAGATGTTTGCTGCGCTCCTCGATGGCCAACAGCGTGCCTTTGATCTCACCAAAAGATTGGGCATTCTCAAGCCGCATCTCGGCAAACGACGTTGCCGTCTCAGACCGCATCTCGGCAAACGACTTTGCCGTCTCAGACCGCATCTCGGCAAACGACGTTGCTGTCTCAGACCGCATCTCGGCAAACGACTTTGCCGTCTCAAACCGCATATCGCCAAGCGACTTTGCCGTCTCAAACCGCATATCGCCAAGTGACTTTGCCGTCTCATAGCGTATGTCGCCAAGCGACTTTGTAGTCTCAAGCCGGAAAGCATTTAGATTGTCTTCGATCTTCGTTATCCGCGTTTCCAAAGCCGATCCTCCGCTACCACCACCGCCGTTGCTGGCGGCTTTGCGCAAAACTTCTTCGTACTCCGCGTTCATGGACGCGATAGGCTGGTCTGTCGACCGAACGATTTTCAGTCGATCCTCATTCCCCATCGATTTGCTCCTGCGTCACGATTTTATTTCTAACGGAGTTAGCTTGTGAAAGAACAGCTTGGGAGGTCTCAAGCAAAGCCATGAAGCTGTCGTAGGTGATCGGCTCACTCGCCCGCAATTTGGCAATCATTTTCACGATCTTGAGATTGACATCGGATTGGGCCACAATCAGCTGCAGAAAATCTGCAGCTAATCCACTGACTTGTGGCGGATACTTTTCGTTCGTTTCGTCCCTGCTCATCACTGCCCCCTGTAGCTCACACGCGGTGCATGAAGTGTCTCGGTAGAGGCCACGTACTTCTTCACCGTTGGTGGCGGTTCGGGATTGCCGATGGTCGCCAGTGTCCGGGCAAGCTGGATCAATGCGGCGCGATCTTTCGGCGCAATCTGGCGCAGACAATCCACAACGGCCCGCTCTTCGGCTGACAAATCTGGCTCGTCGGGCAGTGTCGAATCGGGATCATCTGTTTCGCCAGCGAGGTATGCAGGCGTTGTTCCCAGTTCCCGAGCTACCTTATGAAGGTGGGCAGAACCGGTCTTATTGTCGTGTATCAATTTGAAAATGGTGGGTTGCTTCACCCCCACGCGCCGCGCCAATTCGGCCTGTGTAAGGCCTCTGTCCCTCATCAAGGCAGCAACGCGAGTCCCGATTATCATAGCTGGCTTGTAATACCCAAGCGTATTGAGCGCTCTAACCGTATAGGTATTGACTCAAGAATACCCACAGGTATTAGTGTGCCCCATGACAGAGGCTCGCTCCCCCGACTCGGCATTGAAGGTTGCGGTGAACCTGATGGGTTCACAGGATCGCATGGCGCGCCTGTGTGGGGTGAAGCAGCCTTCTGTTTGGCGTTGGCTGCATCGGCAGCGTCGCCTTCCTGCAGAACACGTCCTGAAGGTTGAGCAGGCAACAGGCGTTTCCCGCCACGATCTGCGCCCGGACATCTACCCCATCGAAACCGATACAGCGCCGCCGCAGTCCACAGCCATTTTGGCCAGTGCGGCTGGTGCTGGCCCGGCAGGGATGCCCTCCAAGGTTCATGCCGGGCACCCACCCATTTCCACATCCATGTCAGGAGGAGCCGCATGATCATCATGGGTTCCGTCCGTAATGGAACAATCAGCCCCCATGTGCTTGAAAAAGCACGGCGTTTTATCGCAACCCCCGCTCATGCTGAGCCTGTCGAAGCATCCCCCAGCCCAAACGACCTCCCAACACCCGGGAACACGGCTGGCCACTGTGAGGGCGGCGCATGACCAAGCGCCGCCCTCCCCTTTCCATCGATGCCGCGCTGGCCCGCATTGCCGGGCAGCTTGAATGCGGCTGGGATGATATCGCGTCGGTCACGGGCCGCTCCACCACGCTTGTCCGCGCCTGGGGCGATCCTGACCGGCGTGAGAAGATCCCGGTCGATGATGCGATCATGCTCGATCTCGCCTATCGCGCCGCCGGTGGCGATGGTGCGCCCATTTTCGAAATGTTTGCACACCAGCTGCAGATCGAAGGCGGCACGTGGTTTGCCGATGAAGTGGCCCTTGGCCGCTATGCCGCCGAAGTCATTCTTGAATGCGGGCAGGCAGGCTCTGCCGTGGTCCTCTCGGCCCAACCCGGCGCCACCCCCGCCCAGCGCCGCGAAGCGCTGCGCGAGGTTGAAGAAGCCATCGGCGTCCTCACCCGCGCCCGCCTGATGCTAGGCCTCCCCGCCCCCTTCCCCGATTCCGGTGAAGCTGGGCACCGGTCAACCGCGCCGCCTCTCCAGCGGAAATAGCATCGATCCGCTTACCCCGGCCCGCTCATCCTGAGCCTGTCGAAGGATCGAACCACAAACAAACACCGAAACAAACAACCGCTCTGGTCGCCAATCGCGCTTCCGGTGGCGGTTTCCTGCTGCCGGAATCAATTCGCCATGTCAGACTACGAACGCTCCACATTGCAACGCGCGCTTCTGCCTGATTACGATGCGCCACTGCCGCTTGCCGAAGCACTTCAGGCTGAAGCCGAACCCCACACCCCCGCACCACTCCCGTGGAATGCCGAACGCGCCCACGCCCGCATCCGCTTCCTCGCAGGCGCCCTCGGCCTCAGCTGCGTCGCCCTGATCCTCGCCCTCCTGATCACCGGGGCACCGGCACATGGCTGACGCCGGACACAACAGCAGCAATGAGGATCTTCGCCTCGGCATCGAACGCATCGAGCGGCTTGAGGAAGAGAAGAAGGGGATCGGTGACGACATCAAGGATGTCTATTCCGAATACAAAGCCAAGGGCTTCGACGCCAAGATCATGCGCGAAATCATCCGGCTTCGCAAAATGAAGCCCGACGATCGCCGCGAAATGGAAGCGGTCCTCGAAACCTACAAAAACGCGCTGGGGATCGACTGATGGCACCCCAGCCCGCTCACCCCTCCCCTAATCGTCAGCCCGTGCTTGACACGGGCCAAGGCTTCCTTCGCCGCGCCATCAACCGCGTCCTCGGCCGGACACCCAGCGCGCCACCAAAGTCCACTCACCCTGAGCCTGTCGAAGGCCCGCGCCCCGAAGACAAATCGTGGCAGGCAGGCGACATCGCCGAATGCATCGTGACCAACGATTGGATCGTGATGCGTCGCTCTGGCGTTGTTGCCGCCCCCGGACCCGCAAAAGGCGATGTTCACATCGTCAACCGGGTGATGATGTCCAGCCATCCGATGCGTGGAGAAATCGTCTTTCTGGCACTACGTGGCCTGCCCGGATGGTGGGAAGCCGCCTGTTTCCGCAAAATCCAACCCGTCGCCGACAAGGCCGAAGCCGCAGACAGCACCTTCCTGAAAGACCTCCACCACCGCCTGGCGCGCCAGCCGGTGCGCGAACGGGAGGACGCATGATGTTCCGTTTGTCCGCTCATCCTGAGCCTGTCGAAGGACGAACCCCCACACCTAATCCGCGCCGTGCCCTGGTTTCCTCGGCTCGGATCGAAGGCCCGGCACCCACACGTTCAAAGCGCCTCCCAGCAAAGGCGCAAGTGCGCCGGGCCTTCGCCTCAACTCTGTTGAACCGCCTCACCCCCGCAGGCCGCGATTTTCTCGCTACCCTGATCGTCGTGCCCGCCGCCTTCGCCACCTGCGTCACAGCGCTGATGATCTTGGCCGAACTGGTGAAGGCCACGTCGGCATGATGAACACCGTCCGCCGCGCCGCAGAGGCCATCGTCGGCATCTTCGCCGCTGCGGTGGTCGGTGCGCTCTTCCTCTCTGCTCTGTTCGCGATCCTAACTTTCGCCACCGGCTTCCTCACATTCGCGAGGCATCTATGACCGCTGCACCAACACCCGCTCACCCTGAGCCTGTCGAAGGGCTGTCCCCAACCGCAGTTTCAGAAGAAACCCTGCCACCGGGGTTGTACGCTGTCGTCGAACAACTGGGCCACGCCACGCTCATTGGCCGCGTTGAACAGGTCGAACGCTTCGGCGTGCAATTCCTCCAGATCGAACCGCTGTTCAAAGACTGGATGCTCCCCCCGATCCTGCTCGGCGGCGCATCGCTCTACCGCTTCACCCCCTGCACCCCCGCCACCGCGTGGAACATGCGCGCCAAGTACTGCCACGAACTCCCGCCCAGCGTATGCGCCCTCGTGCCGCAAGATCCAGAACTGGCATTCCAGCCGCCTGCCTTTCTGGGCTTTGATTCCGACGATGATGGGGCAACCCTATGACTTCTCCCTCCCCCGTCACCCCGGGCTTGACCCGGGGTCCAGCTTCTTCGCGTGAAGAAGCAAAGCTCACCCGCACCACAGTCCTCGCCCGGCTCGCTCTGGCCGATGCGCTCGATCATCTCGAAATCATGCAGGCCCGCGGCCTTGAGGTCACCGAGCAGGTCGATCAGATGGTCAAACACCATGGCGCATCGGTTCGTTTCGTGAACGGCACCAACGTGTTCCGCTGCGCCGGCGTAACCGGCACCAGCACCGCAGACAAAGGCGCGCTGATGCTTGCCAGCTGGTCCCGCATCGCCGATCGCAACCTCGGCACCAGCTGGCCGAAAGGCGGACCGCGCCCGAACACCCCCAAGCCTGACCCGCTCACCCTGAGCCTGTCGAAGGGCGTCAGCCCGGCCAATGGGTTCCAGCCGTCCGCCGCAGAAAGCACGGCCAATGGGTGACGCAACCAAAATCGAATGGTGCCACGCCACCATCAACGCGATCAGCGGCTGCACCGTCCTCTCCCCCGGCTGCACCAATTGCTACGCCATGCGCGCCGGCAACACCCCTCGCCCCCACCACCCGTCAAAGGGTCTGACAAAGCGCGCATCGAACGGCCAGCACGTCTGGACCGGCTCGGTCCGCCTCAACGAAGAGTGGCTGAAGAAGCCGCTGAAATGGGCCAAACCCCGCCGCATTTTCTGGAACGCCCACGGCGATCCCTTCCACGCTTCGGTGAAGCCCGCCGCACCGAAATGCGCCACGGCGGGCTGTACGTCGTCCGCCAGACCTTCAAGGGCTTCACCGCGCTTCCGGCCCCCGATGCGACCTCACCCACCAACTGGTGGACCGTGCTGGGCATCCCCCGCACCGCCAGCCGCGCCGAAATCGAAGCCGCCTACCGCGACAAGATCCGCACCGCCCACCCCGACACCGGGGGCACGACCGAAGCGGCCAGCGCCATCAACCGCGCCCGCGACGAAGCCTTCAAGGAAAGGACGTACAATGTCTGATCCCGCGCCCACCTCTCCCTTTCGTCACCCCGGACTTGATCCGGGGTCCAGCTGTTCTTCCTCAATCCGGGGCATGATCTTCAGCACCCCGATGGTGATGGCGCTTCTCGCGGGCCGCAAAACCCAAACCCGCCGCCTCCTGCCCGAAGGACGCCAGCCGCGCCTGAAAGTGGGAGACCGCGTCTACGTCCGCGAAACCTTCCGCATAGCGCCCAACGCGGCGGAAGGCTGGCCGCACGAAGCAGAACCCTGCCCCGGCTGGATCGATTACGCCGCGGGCGGCAGCCACTACTGCTTCGCGCCAGACTACTTCGCCGTGCTCGAGGCCTTCGGCAAGATCCCCGTCGACTGGGACAACCTGCCCCAGCGCTGGCGCCCCTCGCGCATCGCCCCCCGCTGGACCTCGCGCATGTACCTCACGATCACCGATGTCCGCGTTCAGCAGCTGCTCTATATCAATGAGCACGATTGCATTGCCGAAGGGCTCGAGGAAGACTTCGACGACGGCACGGATTCGCATGGTCGATCGGTAACCCGTTCATCGTATCACGCCGCTGATTATCTGCCTTGGCTCGCCAGTCCGCGCGAAGCCTACGCCGATCTGTGGGACCAGCTGAACACCAAACCCGGCACCCGATGGGACGATAACCCGCGCGTGGTGGCATACACCTTCACCGTCACCCGCCGAAACATCGATGTCCTGCCGATGGCCCCTGGCTATTTCGCCGAAACCTCCCCCGCTCACCCCTCTTCCGCTCACCCTGAGCCTGTCGAAGGGGTCGAAGGGCGTCAGCCCGGGCTTGATCCCCAAGGCCGCGAGGCCGTCCCCCATCGTCAGCCCGGGCTTGACCCGGGCCGGGGCTTTTCTTCCTCCGAAGCCCCGATCACCCCTCGCGCCCTGATCGAAGGCCACGTGCCTCCGCACATCGCCGCCCATCTGATCCGCGCGAGTGATCTCCCCCAGCCGGTCAGGAAGCGGGCATGACTGACCAGCCGATCACCGTCGTCTCGCCCACGATCGCGCAGCTCCACGCCGGAAAGGTCACCCGCCTGCGCCGCCCGCAGGGCCGCTTGTCCACGCTGAAACCCGGCGATCGCCTGTGGCTGCGCGAACAGTTCTTCCTCGCCAGTGCGTTTGAACAGATCTCGCCCACGCAGGCGCTCGACCGCGGCGCAACCCCCGTCTTCGGCGCCGATCACGCCGATCTGCCCGATTACGCTACCGCAGATCTCGGCCGAAGACGCTTCGCGCGCGAAATGCCCAAACGCTGGCATCGCGCCCACCTCGTGGTCACACACGTCGCGCTCGAACGCCTGCAACAGATCTCGACCGAGGAGATCGCCGCCGAAGGCTTCGCAAGCGCAGAACAGTTCGCCGCGTCCTGGAATGAAAATCTGTCGCTCGCCAAGAACTCTGCTGGCGGCGGCATCACCGCATTCCGTCGGCTCGAATGGAAGGCAGATCCAGCCGTCATCGCCTTCACGTTCGCCTTCGTCCCCCACCCCCTCCCTGAATTCAGCACGTCGGAAAGGAGCCTCGCGTCATGAATGTGCGCAATTCCTCTCGCACCGGAACAACGTCAAACGCCCGGCTGAAGCTCAACCCGATCCGTGGTCGGCGTCCCACGCTGATGAACTGCATGATAGGCGAGCTGAAGGTGGATGAGACCTATCAGCGTTCGATTAACAACGGGTCCAGCCGCTCGCTGATCGTCAAGATCGCAAAGGAATGGGACTGGTCCCTGTTTCAACTCCTGATCGTTTCGCGGCGCATCGATGGCGCGCTCTATGTAGTCGACGGCCAGCACCGCCTGTCGGCTGCCCGCATTCGACGCGATCTCTACGATCTTCCTTGCTCGATTTATGATTTCGGAAGCGTTGCCGAAGAAGCGCGTGCCTTCGGGAAGCTCAATCAGCAGCGCCGCCCACTTGGCGCTCTCGATCTTTTCCGCGCAGCTGTCTCCAGCGGTCTTGACGACGACGCGTTGGCCATCGCGCATTTGCTCCAAAGGGCCGGTCTGTCGGTTGCTCCGCACTCAAACTTCACTGCGTGGAAGCCGGGAATGCTGTCGAACATTTCCTACATCAAAAAGGCGTACAAGACACATGGCGGGGGGATTGTCGGCCGCGCCTTGCGCCTGATCGGCCGGGCATATGATGGCGAAGTGCTTCGCTATGCGGGCACGATTTTTCCCGGCATCGTCGGCACAATCGCAGAACTCAAACTGACCACGAAAGATGACGACCTGCTTGAGGTGGTCATCAGCGGCCTCAGCCAGGCCGAATGGGCAGAAGAGATCGCCCACGTCGTCGCAACCAACGCCATCCACCGCAACCGTGCTGCCGTGCGCGCGGTGACAGACTGCTACGCTGAATCTGCGGCCGACCACGACGATGGAGCACAAGCCGCATGACGCAGGCGAGCATCACCCAACCATCAGCCGGACCAGGGCGACTTCTCAAGATGAAGGACGTCGCGCACGAACTCTCGCTGCATCGCGCGACGGTTTACCGGCTGATCGCCGCTGGCGAATTTCCTGAAGGCAAACCGCTCACGCGCGGCCGCGCCCGTGTGGTCTGGACGGAGCGCGAAGTCGAAGCCTGGAAGATCGAGCGCCTGCAGAACGGCCCCGGCTGACCTAGCCCGCCGCGCCCGCGCGCAAAACAAGGGGGCTTAGCGCGCCCAAAGAGGGGCCTCATGGGGGCCTAAAGACAACGAAGAACAGAAGATCGCAAGGAAAAGCATATGCTTACACGATCCGTCAATATCCTACTCAGGGAGCCATTTTCCACCATTCTTCAGGTGGTTGGCCGCAAACAGCGAATTCCAGACAAACAAGCCAAAGCCGACTATGCAGGGTTCTCCCTGCTGGATCGGTCAATGTACGCTGGCAATGCTGCCACCCAGAAATGCGTCCAGCACAGCTGGATGAAACGGTTCAGAAAAGCGGACGTGCGTGACGAAGCCTTCGCTCGCCTCAACGGTGGCCGAACGCGCTTCGAGGCCGGGCAGCGTGATCCAAACCAGCGATCCGGCACGCGGGCATTCCAGGCATTCAATTGAGGCTGCAAAGCGCGAGAGCTTGCGCACGTTAACCTTGGCGCGCAGAATACCTCGCCGATACTTGGCGACAACCGGGGCCCGCTGCGCCTGCGGATTCCAAGGTTTTGCAACCTGCGCTTCGCTGTGATCCAGCCACATTGCCACTCTCCCGGTGCAAACTCTGCACACAAGGGAAGGACGGCACATTAACCAGACAATTCAGGCTGCGGCGGTCTGCACCATAGTCCTGTGCAATCTTACGTAGCCGGGTGAAAGTCCCGGTTACCCACACCTCATCTGGCAACTGCCTGTGCTGGTTGAGGAGCCAGCGCGGTCAGCAACGGCTTGGCGCCATCGCCTACGATCACGAAGGCCGCCCAGTAAAACGGATGCGACGTGTTCGGATCGTCCATCAATTTTTCCTGCGCGCCCTCAAGGCCGTTTGCGAGGCCCTGGCCGGGCTTTGATTCGATCACACCGCTGATCAACCGCTTGGTCGCATCGAAATCATCCGGCACAGGCCAGTGGCTGGCAATGACTGAACGCGCCCCTGCGCCCACAAACGCCCGGACGAGGCCATCAAGCGCATAGTTCCCGCCGCTGGTCACGCCCGCTTCACGACTGGCCGCCACCGAAGCAACGCCAGCCGTATCGCAGGCGGAGAGGATCACGAGGTCTGCGTTGAGCTTGAGGTCGAAGATCTCCTTGAAGCTCAACAGACCATCGGAATCCGCCCCGCCGAAGCTGGTCACCAGTGCTGGCCGAGCGGGGCAGCCCGCCCGTGGCGCAGTGACAAGGCCGTGCGTTGCGAAGTGCAGGACGCGATACTGGTCCAGGTCTGCCTCAGCCAGCAGCGCCGTGTCATTGAACGCCACATCGGTCCGCACCGCACTCCCGCCGCGATTGAGCTTGCCTTGTGCGTAATGCAGTTCGTCAGCCGAAATCGGGTTCATCCACGTGGCCAGCGGCCAGTCGCATTCATCGGCGACGGCAGTTACCGGGCGCGCGGCAGGCTTGGCATTGTGACCAAGGCCCAGATAGTTGCGCGGAGCGGAAGACGCGGCGAGCTTGCGGATATCGAGGAAAGCGCGCGGGCTAACTGCGATGGACACTTCGCGCCCTCGCCCTAGCCATGCGATGCCCGTGAAATCGAACGGGTCACCGTCCGGGCTTTCCATCCGTTCGTTGTAATCGGCAACGCCCTTGGCATCGGTCACCAACACGGTCGGTGGCAATTGCAGCATTGCACCATCGGGTTCGAAAATAAGGTGCCGCGTCTGCGCCAGCATATCCTCAACCGGGCCGAACAACGTTTTGTACAGCGTGTGCGCCTTTTCCACATCGAACGGATAATTGACCTGTCGGCCGTTCTCCACCTTGACGATGGTATCGCGCAGCGCCTGCACTTCCCCCGACAGCGTATTGGGACTTGCGGTAATCGGCACAACGCGCGCATCTTGCACGGTGGCGAACAAGCCATACGTTCTGTCCCCCACGTTCATCAGCTTGAAATACCCTTCGCCCGGACGGAGCGTGGCTTGCAGTTCGGCAAGTTCCACACTCTTGGGCGAAAGCACATTGTAACGAGGGAAGGCGGCCAGCTTGCTGGTCAATTCAGTCTGTTCGCGCTGAAGATAAACCAGATTGTCCTGCGCCGATTTCAGTGCTGCTTCCTGCGGCGCATCTGGTGCGGCGACGGCACTCAACTGCGCAACGGTAGCCTCGGTCCGCGCGATGTCGCGGCTGCGCGCCACCGACAGGCGGAACAGCGCCGCAGCCTCGTCATTTCCTTCAGACATCTGCCGCGCAAATACGGCCTGCGTTTGCGCCACACCTGGGCGCTGCAACACTTGCGACGCCGTAAACACCGCGCCTGCGCTTTCGAGTCCGCCCCGCTTCGCCAACAGGCCAAAGTACGGCCCGAGCAGATCGCGCAACGTCGACCCGGCATCCGGGATAGTGAGGCTGTCTGCCACGATGCGGCCATAAAGCGCTCCAGCTTCAGCCTCGTTGCCAGACCGCGTCAGCCATGCCGCCTTGCGCGCTTCTGCTGCAAGCAATGCAGGTGATTGCGGGAAAGCATTCTGCAATACGCCCAGCGCCCGGTCATAGCTCGCTCCTGCCGCGTCGCCGCGTCCTTGCGCCTCGGCCAGCAGTGCCAGTTCCATTTCGATTTCCGAGCGGAGCCACGCAGTTGACACAACCCGGCCCTCGCGCACTTTTGCCAGCCTTGCGGTTGCCTCTTCAAAACCCGCCTGCGCTTCAGCAAAGCGACCTTGCATCCGGGCAGCCGTCGCGCCCAGCGCAACGGCCTGCGCATCAAGGATTTCACCGCGCTCAAGGTCAGTCAGGCCCGGATCAACCGCGCCTAATCGCTTCAACCCTGAGCTTTCGCGATTGATCTGCTCAGCGAGTGGACGTGTGATCAGGCCAGCGGAAAGGCTCTCACGGTCAAAGATTGCGCCTACGGCGCTGACCGGTTTTGCCAGTTCCTGCAATGCCGCATCAGGTTTGCGCTGATTGAGTTGGTTGATCGCGCGATAATTGCGCAGCAATCGTTCGCCCAGGCCATCGCCGCGCGCAATCGCGGTCCCTGCCTGTGTGAGCAGGCGATCCGATCCGACGAAGTTGCCAAGGTTGGATTGCTGCAAACCTTGATTGGCCATCGCCTCGGCCAGTCCCACGCCGCCTGAACTGCGGCCTCGGCTCGCCAACGCTTCGAAAAACTCCGAGGATTCAGCAAAGCGCCCGCTGTTGTTGCGCAAATAGCCTTCATCACGCGCACCAAGCCGGTCAAGCTGTCCCGCCTGCACCCGCGCAAACGCTGCCGTATCGGAAACTTCGGTGGTGGCCACACGAATGTCGCCCGGAACTGGCGCATCGGTAACCACACTTGCCAGCGCAAGGCGCAAAGCCGGATCATATCCGGCGAGGCCTTCGACCAGATACGTTACCCCCGCCCGCTTGACCAAGTAGCGCTTGTAGCTGACGTTTGCGCTTTCATCGCGACAGTTGACAGCATCGACCGCGCCAATCCGTTCAATGGTCGTCGAACCGGCCACGCCACAGGTCAGCGCAACGCCCCCTAATCCACTCGGCTCACTACCCAGCGAGATATCGCGTCGAACCGCAATTAGCGTCCCGACCGCGCCCGCTGCATCCCGGCAACTCAGGCGGTAGCTTCGGTCGAACATGCCGACAAGGCGCGCGTCGAGCGGGGCATTTTGCGCGGTACAAGTCACGCCTGCGCTGCCAACACGGAACGAGTTTCTGACTGATAGCGGTTGCTTTGATGCATCCGCTGCCATGGCGGGGGCATAGCCCAACATCAGCGCAAGGGCTGACAGCGCAGAGCCGCACAGGCTGCGGCGATAGAGTGCGATGAGCGCGCTCACTGGGCGTCTCCTGTCTGGCTTGGGCTGGTTGATGTCGAACCGATCAATGCGGGGTTACCGCCACCAGTCACTGGCTCTTCGATATCACTCTGGTTATCGAGCGGGCTGTCGTTGATGATGCTCATCGGCGGCACGATCGGGCTGGTCGGGCCAGCCTCCTCCACAAGCAACTGCACCTGCCCATCGCCCTCATCCGGCTCACCTGCCTCATCCGCAGGTTCCTCGGCGAAGCTGGGTGTGCTGCCGATCGGATCATTGGCAACGATCTCAAACTGTGCAGAAATCGCACCGATCACGTCCGGCTCACCTTCCTCCACCACAGCGGGCGCAACGCACTCTGCCACGGAGAAAAGGCAACCGTTGATCTGGCTATCGGCGCTGAATGGCGCAAGGTCATCCGCCGCTGCCACAACCAAAGCATGTGCATCCACACCGCCGACAATGCCCGTCGGTGTCTGAAACGCGCCGTTGACCACGACCGAAACCGACGCAGCCTGCGCATTGGCCGGAGCGGTAATATCGGTGAAGTCGATGTCGGCAAAGAACCCTGCCGGGTTCAGCGCAGTGCCGGTGTTCTGGATATACAGTGTGCCGGTAGGATAGAAGTCCAGGCCCAGTGCTCGCAGCACACCTTCAGGCCGCGGCACCGCAGCCGGTGCATTCAGATCGAGGATTCGCCCCGCGTAGAGCGGATCAGCAGCCAATCTGTCGAGAACGGTTGCCGAAGCCACGTGAATGTTTGCTGCATTGAATTCGGCAATGCCGCCCAGCGTGGTGCCAGTTGAGGCTAGGCTGATCGATCCTGTCACGGCGTCCAGCTCAAACCGACCGGTGCTGAATTCCAGCACGTTGCCAGAGCCGAAGCCCGTGCCGTTGATCGCGCCTGTAACTCGGATCGCGCCACCCAACGCCTGCGTTGAGGCATTGCCCGTGGCAAAGATCACACGTCCGGTAGACCCCACGACCGTGCCACCGCCAATGGTGCTGCCAACTGCCAGGTTCAAACTGCCAATCTGCATGTCCACCGCATTGGCCGAATTATCGACTGCGGCTATGGTCAGTTGCCCGGTAGAAATCAGCCCGATTTCGGCGTTGCTCAGGGCAAAGCCTGATCCAGTCAGCCCGTCCCCAATCAGCGCAGGCGATGACGAAATGGAGGCGATGCCCACTGTGCCGTCCTGCGTGGTGCGTATGCCAGAAAGCGCACCCTGTGCCGAACCCGAACCGTTGTCGACAATCGCGATATCGCCACCGAAGATCTGCACAACTGGCGAGAACCAGCGCTGTGCCACGGTTACCGCTGCATTCGAGGTCACGTCGATCCGAGTAAATCCGGTCAGCGCCGCACCGTTCATTGCCCCGATTGAGGAGCTGAGAATACGCCCTGCAATCGCCGAGTTTTGGATGGAAACGGCACCGCCCGCTGCCACCGGCGTCGATGCAAGCAGCCCGCTGTACCCAACTGCCCCAGGAACCGCCGCTACCGGTAGCATCGATGCGTTGGCGATGTACAACTGCCCGGTTGCCCCTGTGATCTGGCCCTGCGCGTTGCCGACCACCCCGGCCCTCGCCGTGCCAATCACCACATTCCCGCCGGACAACAGCGCGAGGTTACGCCCCGCAACTATGCCCGCATTCAGTCCGCCCGCGCCGCTTGCCAACACATCGAAGCGGGCATTGATCGCCGAGGCAGCCACACTGCCGGATCGAGCGAACAACTCGATATTTCCGCCGGTACTTGCCAGCGCGCCGAAGCTGCCGTTTCCGATGCTGGTCACGCCAATATTGCCGCTCGCGTCGACGCCCGCTGTCGTCGCTGTAGTTCCCGCCGCAATCCGTAGCGATCCCACGGTCGATCCGTCGGAAAGCGCCACCGCTCCACCTGTCGCTACCGGTGCCGCAGAAAATATCTGCGTCTTGTCGATGGTATCACCAATTGGCGCCATCGAGGCGTTGGCGATCAGCGCACGATTGCTCACCACCAAACTGTTGGCTACCACGTTGCCACCGCCAAGCAGCAACGCGTCAACCGCTTGGACTGAACCGGCAGCAAGGTTGCCCGATGCAATCGCCACGGCATCCGCGCCTGATGTCAGGTTGCCCGCCTGAAGATTGCCGCCCGCCGTCAACGTCATGCCCGAAGCCCCGGCAGTCACGTCGCCCACAATCAATCCAGCGCCGGATTCCAGAGCCACACCGCTGCCCGTAACCGTGGCAAGTTGCAGGCCGTTACTTGCCTTCACAGCAACGCCGAGCGCCGCACTGACATCACCGCCTGCGATCATGCCGCCAGATGACGTCAATTCGACCCCACCGGCACTGCTCTGCAACATTCCAACCACCGCGTTGCCGCCGCTCGAAATGTCGATATCGCCAGTGGTGGAAATATCGGCGAGGTTCGTCGTCGTCCCGGCTGCAATCACCAGTGATGCTGCCGTAGAAGGATCATTGATACTGACCGACCCCAAAGTCGCAACTGGGGTGGCTGCAAGTATTTCATCCTTGCCCGGCCGTTCGCCGCCCGGACCTGGAAATGCCAATGAACTGTCGGCAACAAGCAGTTGGTTCACCAGTTCAACTCCGCCGAGAGCCGTACTGCCATGCCCGAGAATCAGCGCGTCATAGCTTGTGATGACGCCGGTCCCGATATCGCCGTTGGCAATGACCAGCACATCGCCCGACGATGTCAGGTTGCCAGTGCTGACATTGCCGCCCGCGTCAAAAACGATGCTGTTCGTATCGCTGGCGCTAGGTGTACCGGTTCCCGCATTCACAGCGCTGGTGGTGATCGCGCCGGATGTGCCTATCGAAACTGGACCGCCTGCTGCAATCAGCCCGGTTTCAACATCTGCCCCACCAAACAGTTCCACAAACCCTTGCGATGAAAGATCACCGAGTGTGATGGAAGCGCCGGCTTGCGCCGTAATATTGCCAAAGCTGTCCACGTCATTGAACTGAATCCGTCCAGCAGCAAATAGCGAGACGTTCATGTCGGATTGCAAATTGGCATGACCGACCAGATCCAGCCCCGACATAAGGTTTAGCGACGAAACGCCAGTCAGCGTTCCGGCAACCACTGGTGCCGCGCTACCAAGAACCCAGTTCGCCGCCGTGATCGCAACGTTGTCAGCCACAGCTGTTGAACTGTCGAGTGTAAGCGAGAACTCGCCCGGCGTCGAAATGCTCAAATTGCCGGAGAGATTGATCGATCCGCCCTGCATCGTGAACAGATCGGGCGTGGCTGCCGTGTCAACACCGTTTGCCAGCGCCACCATCGCAAGATCAGTGCCAGTGTAATCGCCATTGGCGATCTGCACCCTGATCGCGCTTTGCGCCATAGATGTCGTGCCGTTGACAGTACCGCTGCCACCGGTCGCCGCTGCGGTGAACGATAGCCCCGCAGCATTCAGGCTGCCACGCTGGCCAACCTGGTTGAAACGGTTGGTCACAAGCAGTTTTACCCCGGAAATGAATTCCTCACCGGCCACGTTGCTGATCACGGCACTGCCGCCATCACCCTGCATGTTGGTAAACCCGCCGGTTCCGCCTGTCGCATTCGCCTCGAAGGTAGAGGGATTGTCGATGGTGACCAGTCCGCCCCGGGCGAGCAACGTAACGCCGCCACCCACAGCCATGCCACCCGTTCCGCCTACGATTTCGGCCGATCCGCCTTCGCCGCCGTTGGCTGAAGCTGTTGCCGTCACCGTGCCAAAACGCGCCGAACCGCTGTTAACCGCGCCGGTATCGATCCCGCTGGCAAGGCCAAGTTGCACTGAACCACCCGTGGCAAGACCGCCGGTCCCGCCAACATCGAACACCGCAGTGCCACCCGTCCCGCCTGTCGCATTCGCCGAAAGGTTAAGGGCCTCAATATCGATCTGACCGTTGCCTGCGCTGCCGAAGACAGAAACCTCGCCACCTTCGGCGATACCGCCAACCGCTCCAACCGCGTTGGGATCGAAGATATTGCCACCGCCACCGCCAAGCGCTGTTGCCTGTGCCAAAAGGCTGTCAGCAGTCAGCAGTGCGCCGCCTTCGATGGCGTTATGCGCGAATATCTCGATCGCACCGCCTTTGCCCATGCCGCCTGCGCCGCCGTTGATCCCCTCACCGCCAGTGGCATTGACAGTTGCAATCACTTGCGCCAGGTCAAGCGTGCCTTGCCGCGCGACAATTGCCGTCAATCCGCCCGTTGCATTGCCCGCGATAAATCCTGCACCACCGATCGCGCCGCTGCTGGCGCTAACACTCCCTGCCACCGCAATTCGGCCGCCGTTACCCAGCAAAGTGGGCGTGCCCACCGTGAGCAAAGCATTGCCGCCAAGGCCCGTGCCCCCTGCGCCGGTGACGCCATCAGTTCCCCCATTGCCGCCGCTGCCGTTGGCCCGAAGATCAGCGTCCCCTACGATGTCGATATTGCCACCATCGCTGTAAAGCCGCGCGGTTCCGGCAGCGCCGTTGCCACCAACGCCGCCCGGCCCCGAACTGAATCCACCACTTGCATTGGCGACGATGCTGACTTGTCCCGAAATGGCTGCGCTGCTTGTGCCTGACGCGGTGAACTGCGCATTTCCTCCCAGAGCACTTCCGCCAAACAGGCCGGGAACTTCATCGGAGAATGAATCGCCGCCTTCGGCAAAGGCGCTCAAGCTGACATCCCCCGCCGTGAGCGTCATGCCGGAGCCGAGCCTGAGAAACACATTGCCACCCACGCCCACTGCGCCATCCGCAGTGCTGCTGTTCCCACCTGTTCCAAAGGCCGAAAGTTCAAGGGTTGATGCCGTAATCTGATTGCCCGTGGTCAGACCGTCAGACCCGACGTTGATTGTGCCGCCAGTGCCTGAACCCGATGTTACAACGCAAGCCGTGAAGCAGGGGCCGGTGCTCCCCCCGGTTGCATCAGCGCGAACCACCAACTCGCCCCCAACCGCAAGCGTACTGCCGCCAGCATCAAACAGCATCGCCACCGCGCCGCCAGTGGCATTGCCACCGCTGCCGCCACGACCTGGAGGAATTCCCGCGCCTCCAGTCCCGCCTTGCCCGCCAGTTGCCGCGGCATTGACAAGTGCATCGCCCAGAATGAAGCCACCGGTATCAGACCCTGTGCCCAGCACTGAACCGAAGTTGATTGCTCCCCCTGCTGCAGCCCCGCCAGAGCCACCATGTTCCCCCGGCCCCGAAGACGACGCGCCATTGCCGCCTAGGCCGCCAACGCCAGCTGCCTGCGCAGTCAACTCCAGTGCTTCAATGGTTCCGCCGTCGGGGGCAGTGGTCAACGATAGTGTTCCGCCAAACCCCGCTCCGCCATCGCCCGCCTGGCCCCCACCAGAGCTGGCCTCGCTGGTGCCAGCACCACCGCGCCCAGTCACGCTCAGGTTCAATATGGGGGCCGTAATGCTGCTCGGCCCAAAGTCGCTTCCTGCCGCCAACAGAGTGATTTCGCCACCAATGCCAACGCCGCCATTTCCGCCTATGGGGCCGCCAGCGCCAGCCTGCCCTTCGGAGAACACCTGCAATTCGCTTCCTGCGCTGATCGTCGAAGCGGTCGCCGTGATCTCAATGCTGCCACCCGAACCAGCGCCACCATTTCGGCCTGCTCCGCCATAGCCGGTAGCCTCGATGGTTGCGGTGCCCACCTCCGAAAGCGTTGCCGTGCTTTGGTTCGACTCAAGAGTTATCGTTCCGCCAGTGCCACTTCCTCCGGTTGCCCCAAACACGGAAAATCCACCACTGCCCGCCGCACCAATATAGCTGACGCCCGCCACAGTCAGCATATTGCCGTTTTGCAGGATCGACGTGCTGCCGCCCTGACCAGCGCCACCTTGAGCGGTGCCGACATTGCCAAACCCGGTAGAATCCAGCGTCAGATTGCCTGCGATGTCGAGCGCGCCTCCACCAAGATTCAGAACAGCGTTTCCGCCCGTCCCGCTGCCGCCGACAACATCTGGACCGCTGGTGCCTGCTCCGCCCACACCTTGCGCAACCGCGGTAGCAGCTTGCATCAGGGTGATCTGCCCGCTCGTGCTGATCACGATTTGCGCAGTACCGCCCTGCCCCGCACCGCCCGCAGCATTGCCGATCTGATTGCCGCCCCGGCCTTGGGCGATGACTGTTGTTTCGCCTTCAATCGAAACCAGCCCGCCGAACGCCGCAATTTCAGCAAGGCCACCTGTGCCTATTCCACCTGCCTGCGTATCAATGCCAAGCCCGCCCGATCCTTGCGAGGCAATCGACGCAGAACCGTCAATCGTCAGCGCCCCGGCTGATCGCGCCTCGATCGTTACGCTGCCACCGGTGCCAGTCCGGGTTCCGGCATATCCATCCCCGCCTGTTGCGTCGACCGTGACTTCAAGGGAGCCACCAATGCCGATAAACTTCTCATCGCGGGCGCTGACAAGCACTGAACCACCGGTCGCCGTGCCCCCGCCGCTCCCCACGGCAGTGCCACTCCCGCCAAAGGCATCGGCCTGCAGCGTCAGATCGCCTGCGATACCAACGCCGCCAATGCCCGTTCCACTGGCAGTCATAGAGATCAGCCCGCCCGTTGCATTGCCCGCAACGGTGCCAAAATTGCTACCGCCGAAAGCCGATGCCGTGGCAGTTGCATCCAGCAAAGTCATGCTGCCGCCATTGACCGCACTGAACGCAACACTACCGCCAGTCGCGCTACCGCTGGCATTGATCTGCCCTGCACCGCTGGACGCATCGGCACTTAACGTCGTCAGCCCGCCGACCAGGATCGCGTTTCCAGTCCCCAATGCCTGCAAGGCAACCGTGCCGCCCACGGCGCTGCCGCCATCAATGGTGCAACTGACACAACCAGTACCAAATGCCCCAGACCCGTCTGCGCTGATCATCAAATCTGCGCCAAGATCAATCAGCGAACCGGTTGTGCCACTAGAAATGAGTGTTACCGAACCACCAAAGCCCGATCCGCCGCCAATCCCTGCTTCAGAGGGTTCGCCACCGATTCCGCCAGCATCAATCACCAGACCCGTCTCGAACGAGATTTCACCGCCGTTCAGTGCTTCTAGCAGCACCGTTCCGCCCGTTCCGCTGCCACTGGTTGTGCCAACGAGCATCGAAGGCGCGCCGACTCCAACCGCACTAAGCTCAACATCGCCGCCCAGAACAACGGCACCGCCGTCATGCGCCCTCAGCGCCACCCCGCCGGCTTGTGCGTTTGGATTGGCGTTCGTGCCATCCACGCTGGCCGAAAACAGCAATGAACCACCGAAGCTTGCGATGCTGCCTGCATTTGCAGTGATGCTCGAATTGACACCTGTCGCGTAAAGCGTGGCATTCCCGGCAAAGTCCAGGCCAGCAGCCGAATTTGCTTCAAGATTGATCGTATCGGTCGCCCTTGCCAGCACCGCAGAGGTAAATGTGCCATCCCCACCGACGATCGATGCCGTCCCGCTGCCGCCTCCGGCTGAAGGCGCCGCACTCGGCAAATTGCCGCCAACCACGTCATGACCGGCCGACAGGATAATGGTGTTGCCGATTTCATCGACCGCCCCGGCAATATCGAAACCCAAGGAACTTCCGGCACCAATGGCCATGGTAATCGCATCGTTCTTCGGCACCGCCACCATATAGACGCGGTGGAAGAAGTTTCCGGCCGTTACAGCCGCAGGGCCGGTTATCGTGCCATTGTTCGCCGCTACGGCACCCGTGGCGCTGGTCCCGGAATTCACCTCGATGTCGAAAAGACCATTGGGTGCAAACGTGATCGTAGCCGCATCGGCCGCAACCAACGCCGCCGAACCATTGACGTCGATCGTGCCGTTGTTGACCACCGATGGCGCAACCAGAGCGATATACGATCCATCGACTGTCGCGTTCAGTTGCGCGCCTGCTGAAACCACAACCTGCGAACCCGGCACTGTTACAGGCTGAAACACATAGGAGCCGCTCGTATCGAAGGCACCGGAAGCAGCATCATAGGCAAGATCAGAGGTGGTCAGCGCCAGATTGCCAACATCGAACACACTCGTGCCGCCAATCAGAATGCCGCCGGGGCTGTAGAAAAACACCGTTCCACCCGCAACCGAAGGCGCGGAAACCTGCTGCAACTGCGATATGACCGTACCGTTGAACTGCACCGGGCGCGTTGACCCTGAAGGCACAATCCGGTTGAGCACTGCAAAATCAGAATTGTTGAAATCGTTCTGGAAAGTCGCAGTCGTCCCCACCGATTGGAAATCAATAGGTCCACCAGTCGATGCGGTATCATTTGGCGTCCAGTTGATCACCGCGCTGGGCGATGAAACCGTAATGTCTGTGGTGCCAATTGATTCAAATATGGAGGCGGCTCCTCCCACTACGTTGCCGGTTGCGTTGAACGACTGCGCCTTCAACGATGTCCCTGTTGCCGCAAGCGCCGTGGCCAGTGCCAGCCCCGATGCCGAAAGCATCTGCTTCATGGTTGCCGATGGGATCGTACGCATCAGAAGCTCCTCCACGGCAACAGCCGCGTGGTCAAAGTCACAAGAAATCGCGGTTTGGACCGCACGGTCTGCACGCCCACACGCTCAAGCGGCACCGCCATTGTCGCCTCAAGCCGAAAGCGTGAGCCGATTTCGGAGCGGATGCCACCGCCCGCCGAAGTAAGCCTTTCGGACCCTGCAATGCCCTTGTTCCACACCCAAGCGGCGTCGAAATAGACGAAGGGCTGCACGCGCCACGTACGGTCACTGTCAACCGCCAGCCTTGGCCCGCGCAGTTCTGCCGTGCTGCCAATCGCACTATCGCCAATCAACTGCCCCGGATCATAACCCCGTCCGATGGTGAAGTTCCCCGCCGAAAATTCTTCAAAGCTGAACAGCGGCTTGAACGCATATTGGCCGCGTGGTGCGAGCAAAAACGAAACCTTGCTCCCCAGCGCCCGCTCATATTCGCCCTGCCACCGCACCACTGTCGCACTGGCGGAACCGTCAAACCGGCTCGTTGGCACAATAGCGCCACAACCCGCACCGGCGCACGCTTTGGTTGCATCAAGAATGGAAAGCCCCTGCCGCAGTTCCAGCGACGAGGCGAGCCGCCAACGTGGTTGCACCCGCGCCGTGTCAATCGCGTCAAGATCGAGCCTGCTCCAGCCCACACGGATCTTGTCGCGCGTCAGCGGCCCGATAAAATCGACGTTCTGGTTAACGAGGTCCATGCCGCCGCTCAGCCAGATGTTGCGCGCCAGCGAGCGCTGCACCGGATAGCGTGCATAAACACTTGCATAGAGCGTGCGCGCATCGAGCGAAACTCCCGCAGGCAGCCCCGCCACGTCGGGCTTGGTCCAGGCATAAGTAAACTGCCCGCCCACGATCAGCCCTTCAGAACCGGGCCGGAATTCGTGCGAGCCCTGCAGGATGTGCTGTTCGGTGAAATCGGACGTAGCGTAGTAGGACAGCGAAGTTACGTCGCCCATGCCGGTCAGCCCGAACACTTGCGCACGCACCTGCCCGCCAAACCGCCCCGTCGCCTCGGCAGCAAGGTTCTGCACAGTCATGTCCACCGCATAACCTTCGCGCAGCACGGCCACTTCGGCCACCAGATCGCCCGGTGCCGTTCCGGCAGGCTTCAGCGTCAGTTGCACGTTGTAGCCCGGCAAATCACGCGCCAGCAGCAGATAGCGTTCCGCGCGGCGCTGGTTGAACACCTCGCCTCCGGTTAGCTTACCCAGGTATTGCTGCAGCTTGGCCTCTGCGCCGCGCGTTTCGCCGCGCGCCCGTACCGCCGATATCCGCGCATAGATCACCTCCATGCGGACCTTACCGTCTTCGATCTTCTGGGTCGGCACCTGCACCGCCGCCAGATATCCCTTGTTGCGCAACATCGTACCCGCAGCGTCACGGATCTCGCACAAAGTGGCGATGGGCTGCGGCGTGCCGGTGAGCGACTTCCATGTGTCGTTCAATTCGGCCGGGTCAATCTCCTTCAACCCGCCGAATTCCACTTCGGTGATATTGACCTTGATGTCGGCATATTTTGGATCATCGAGTGGACACGCCGAACGTTCAATCCCGCCTTTGATCGAAAGCCGCGATGGCGCTTGTGGTGATTGTGTGGTGGTGCCGCGAAGGTCATCACGCGTCGGCGGGCTGACCGCCTGACCGGAAGGAATCCCTTGGGCCGAAACCACTGCGGGGATAGCGGCCATTGCAACTGCTGCAAAACCGCGCGCGACCGCGCTATGGCAAGGCCGCAGACCTGCCCGCACGTTTCTCCCCGAAAATCCAAACTTCATTGCGCACGCGCCCCCTCAAGGCTTTGAACTGGCGCGACCCATTTATCTTTTTGTTATCTTGCTGTCAGTCTAGCAACAAAAACCCACCCTGCAATCGGCGGCAGAAACATTCTGACAAACAAGCCGTGGATCAATTTCGCGCACGCATCAAGCGCTTCCGCGAGATTACACCCACATTGCAAGGCCCCCGATCGTGTTGACCGGGAGCCTTGCCGATGCGCTCAAATCCTGAATATTACGAAGCGATACCGTGGCAATGCTTGTACTTCTTGCCCGATCCACACGGGCAAGGCGCGTTGCGGCTGATGCCCGATCCGGCGTACGGATCATCGCCAAGCCCCTGCGCCACTGCACCCGCCAGTAGCGTCCCGCCTGCCTGTGGCGGCAGCGCACCGAACATCGATGGCGAGGGCGTTGGCGCAATCGCATCGTTCTCACCGGTAAACGGATCGATATGGCTAGTGAGGAAATCAGGCAATTCTGGCAGTTCGAAATCGTCCATGGGACGCAGACGGATCTCGCTGGTCATCAGGATGCGCGTCACGTCCTCACGGATGGCTTCGAGCATCTTTTCAAACAGGCCGAACGCTTCCTGCTTGTATTCGTTGATCGGCGTCTTCTGCGCATAGGCGCGCAGGAACACGACCTGACGCAGCGCGTCTAGCGTGGCGAGGTGTTCTTTCCAGTGGTTGTCGAGCCGCTCCAGCAGGATCGACTTTTCCAGTCCGCGCCAAGCCGAAACATCAACCTCGGTCATTTTCGCGGCCATCTTTTCATCAGCAAGCGCCTGGATGCGCTCCTCGATCATGTCCGGCTCGATGGCTTCTTCCTGCATCCAGTCTTCGATGGGCACTTCCATGCCCAACACTTCTGCAACGCGGGCTTTCAAGGCCGCCACATCCCACTGTTCAGGGTAGGAACCCGGAGGGCAGGCATCGCCGACGATGCCGTTCACGGTGTCATGACGCATGTCAGCCACCACATCGTCCACCGCCTCGGCGTCCATGATGTCAGCGCGCTGTTCGTAGATGACCTTGCGCTGGTCGTTCATCACGTCATCGTATTCAACAACTTGCTTGCGGATGTCGTAGTTGCGCGCCTCAACCTTCTTCTGCGCCGTCTCGATGGCCTTTGACAGCCACTTGGAACCAATCGCCTCGCCATCGGCAAGGTTGTTGTTCATCATCTTGGAAAACAGCGTGTCGGGTCCGAAGATGCGCAGCAGGTCATCCTCAAGGCACAGATAGAATTTGCTCATGCCCGGATCGCCCTGACGGCCCGAACGCCCGCGCAGCTGGTTATCGATGCGGCGGCTTTCGTGGCGCTCGGTGCCGATCACGCAAAGCCCACCGGCGGCAAGAACCTTGGCCTTTTCTTCAGCAACTTCGGCCTTGATCCGCGCAATTCCGGCATCACGTTCCGGCCCGGCGGGCACATCGCGCAGCTCGTCCTCGGTCAGGAACTCCACGTTGCCGCCCAGCTGAATGTCGGTGCCGCGCCCGGCCATGTTGGTGGCGATGGTCACCGCGCCCAAACGCCCTGCCTGCGCCACGATATGGGCTTCCATCTCATGGAAGCGGGCATTCAGCACGTTATGCTTGACGCCTTCCTTCTGGAGGAAGTCCGAAAGCAGCTCCGACTTTTCGATGGAAACCGTGCCCACCAGCACCGGCTGCCCGTTTTCATACTTCGCGCGGATCAGCTTGGCGATGGCGGCAAACTTGTCCATCGTGTTCTTGTAGAACTCGTCCTCCTCATCCACGCGCTGCACCGGCACATTGGTCGGAATCGACACGACGTTCATCTTGTAGATGTCGAAGAATTCCGGCGCTTCGGTTGCCGCCGTGCCGGTCATGCCCGAAATCTTGGGATACATGCGGAAGTAGTTCTGGAACGTGATCGAAGCCATCGTCTGGTTTTCAGGCTCGATCTGCACCCCTTCCTTGGCCTCAACCGCCTGATGCAAGCCGTTGGACCAGCGCCGCCCGTCCATCATGCGTCCGGTGAACTCGTCGATGATGACGATCTTGTCGTCCTTGACGATATAGTCGATGTCACGCTTGAACATGACATTGGCCTTCAGCGCCTGATCGAGATGATGGACAACCATCGTGTTCTCGACGTCGTACAGGTTCGACCCTTCCAGCAGCCCCGCCGTTTCGAGCGCGCGTTCGACCCACTCAACGCCGTCTTCTGTCAGCGTGATGTTCTTGGTCTTCTCGTCCGCGTCGTAATGCGAAGGGTCGATCGTCTTCACGATGGCGTCGACCGAAACGTAAAGCTCGCTCTTGTCGTCGGTCGGGCCGGATATGATCAACGGCGTGCGCGCCTCATCGATCAGGATCGAGTCAACTTCGTCGACAATCGCGAAGTTGAACGGCCGATGGACCATATTCTCGCGCGTGTGCTTCATATTGTCGCGCAGATAGTCGAAGCCCAACTCGTTGTTGGTCGCATACGTGATGTCGGAGTTATAGGCCTCGCGGCGTTCGCCTTCGCCGATATTCGGCACGATCACGCCCACGGTCAAGCCCAGGAACTTGTAAAGCACGCCCATCGTCTCGGCGTCGCGTCGTGCCAGATAGTCGTTCACGGTCACCACGTGGACGCCCTTGCGCTCCAACGCGTTCAGGTAAACCGCCAGCGTTGCCACCAGCGTCTTGCCTTCACCCGTGCGCATTTCGGCAATCTCGCCGCGATGCAGCACGATGCCGCCGATCATCTGCACATCGAAATGCCGCAGCCCCAGCGTGCGGACCGATGCTTCGCGTACCGTGGCAAAAGCTTCGGGCAGAATATCGTCAAGCGCAGTCCCATCGGCCAGCATCTGCCGAAACTTCGGCGTCTGAGCGGCCAGTTCCTCATCCGAAAGCCCCTGCAAGTGCGGCTCGAAAGCGGCGATCTGGCGGACAATCTTGTCGAGCGACTTGACGTAACGGTCGTTGGATGAGCCGAAAAGGGCCTTGGCGATGGAGCCGAGCATAGACGGGATTTTCCTGTAGAATCTGATGTGTAGGGAAAGAGACGCGCAAAACGCACCTCGACAGGCCATGGCCTTGCCGGAAAAGGGATATGCGGATGCGCAGCGCTACTGGCGCGCGCGGTCGCTCAGGTAAATGCCGCAATACCGGATCAGTGCCGGGGCGGGAAGCCACACCGTCTTGCGGCGGGCGTTGGTGCGCTTCTGTGGAACAGCGCCACCACGGCAGACGCAGCGCTTTTGCAGGCGCTCTGCCATTTCGACGCTGCCTGTTGCCACGCCAGCCTCGGCCACTTCCGCGCGAGAGACGGCCATGGCCACCTCCGGCAACGAAAGGCCTGTAATCATGGCCAGCAGAGCAAGCAGAATGCGCATTACCGGCTCAGATAGGCATTGCGCGCGCATTCGTCCATCACGAAAACGCAACCGCTGGTCGTCAGGGAGCAGTTGAACCCCGCCCCCTCGCACGCTACGCGCATCCTTATGTCAGACGCCATCTCCCCACTCGCCACGCCCTTCCCCGCTCTGCCCGCCATCGCAGGCGTCACCCCGCGCGTCGCCCGCGCCGGGTACAAGGACTGGGGCCGCTGTGACCTGACTTATGTCGAACTGGCCGAAGGCACGACGGTCGCAGGCGTCTTCACCCGCAACGTCTGCTGCTCGTCAGAAGTCGAACTTGGCCGTCAGAACATCGCCCAAGGGCAGGCCCGCGCGCTGGTGGTCAACGCAGGCAATTCCAACGCCTTCACCGGCTATCGCGGGCGTGAGGCAGTGGAGCAGATCATGGATCAGGTCGCCACTCACCTCGGCTGCGCGAAGGAGGCCGTGTTCGTATCCTCCACCGGCGTTATCGGCGTGCCCCTGCCCAAGGACAAGGCCCGCGCAGGTATCGAAGCCGCACTGCTTGCCGCACCCTGTACATGGGAAGACGCCTCCCGCACCATCGGCACGACCGACACTTTCACCAAGGGCGCAACCGCCAGCGCCATGATCGGCGACACGCGCGTGACACTCAGCGCCATCATCAAGGGCAGCGGCATGATCGCGCCTGATATGGCGACGATGCTGGGCTACATCTTCACCGATGCCGCCGTGTCTCCCGCCTTCCTGCAGGAATGCTTGTCCGCCGCGAACACCCGTACCTTCTCGTGCATCACCGTCGATAGCGACACCTCCACCAGCGACA
This sequence comes from Novosphingobium sp. 17-62-19, assembly GCF_002256775.1. Lineage (GTDB taxonomy): Bacteria > Pseudomonadota > Alphaproteobacteria > Sphingomonadales > Sphingomonadaceae > Novosphingobium. The sequence goes on from NZ_NCII01000007.1 coordinate 56,024, forward strand.
CCGTCCTCGCCTTCGCCACTGGCAAAGCGGGCAACGCTCTGTTGACCGGCCCTGACAGCCCCGGCGCAGACGCCTTCGCCGCCGCGCTCGCAGATGTATGCCGCCAACTCGCCCACCTCGTCGTGCGCGATGGCGAAGGCGCGCAGAAGTTCATTGCGGTCAGCGTCAGCGGTGCAGTATCAGATGAAAGCGCCCGAAAAATTGGCCTCGCCATCGCCAACTCCCCCTTGGTCAAGACCGCCATCGCTGGCGAGGATGCCAACTGGGGCCGCGTCGTCATGGCCGTAGGCAAAGCCGGAGAACCCGCCGACCGTGACCGTCTCTCCATCGGCTTTGGCGGCACATGGGCCGCCCGCGATGGCCAGCCCCTTTCAGACTATGACGAAGCTCCCGTCGCCAACCACCTGAAAGGCCGCGACATTTCCATCGAGGTCGATCTCGGCCTCGGCGAAGGTAGCGCCACCGTCTGGACGTGCGACCTCACCCACGGCTACATCTCGATCAACGCCGACTACCGCTCATGACCCGCGCTTTGGACACCGCCGTCGCCGCACTCATGCGCGAAACGGCCGAAAAAACGCTGCTCAAGCACTACCAGCGCCTCGCTACCGATGACGTGACCAACAAGGCCGCCGACGATGTTGTCACCATCGCCGACACCGAAAGCGAGATCATGCTGGCGGAGGGCCTGTCCAAAATCCTCCCCGAAACCGCCATCGTCGGAGAGGAAGCCGCTCACGCCGATCCCGCCATCTTCGAACGCCTGTCCAACAAGCTGTGCTGGATCATCGACCCGCTCGACGGCACCAACAACTACGCCGCCGGAAAGCCCCCCTTCGGCATCCTCCTCGCCCTCGCCGAGAAAGGCGAGACGGTGGCAGGCTGGATCTATGACCCGCTCACCGACCGCCTCTGCACCGCCCATCGCGGCCAGGGCGCTTGGCTCAATGGCGAGCGCCTGACTGCGCGCACCAGCGGCGCAGACGTACCCGTTGCCGCCATCTCGCTCGTCTTTGCCGATCCGACCCGACGCGCGTCCCTGCTAGAACACATAGCCCCGCACTACACGCTGGTCGACATCCCCCGCTGCGCCGCCGAACAATACCCCCGCCTTGCATTGGGCCAGAACGACGTCTCGCTGTTCGAGCGTACCTATGCATGGGACCACGCCGCCGGAGTCCTCTTCCTCAACGAAGCAGGCGGAAAGGCCGCGCGCCCCGATGGCTCTCCCTACCGCGTCGATACCCACCTCAAATCCGGCCTGATCGGCGCCGCCAGCCCCGCCCTGTTCGATGATCTGGCCGAACGGCTTGCACGGATATAAAATTGATCTTTCAAGGCCGGATTGTGCTTTTAGGTTAAGTTATAGAAAACAAGGAAGTCGGCTTGATTATTGAGTTGGAAACATCAGCCCGCGTTCTGCAAGTTACCGAAGTTCGCATGTATCACGCTAAGGCGGTTGCAGCGTGGCGCGGCAAGATGGCTGCGGCTCAGGAGAAGATGGGCGGCGTAAGCACCGGGATCGGGTTTATCGGATCCCCCGAATGGGTGGTTGGAGGCGCACTAGTTTTAGGCGCGCTGGAAAGCGCCGTGTCGAACAGCAATGCGAAAATCGGCATCAAACTATTGGGTGAAGCCAACGCCTTTCTGGAGGAAATGCACGCACGAAGTGTGTTCATCCCGGTTTCCGATATAAAGAACGTCGACCGGCCTCAACCGGAGATGTGGCAGGCAACTCAAGGTTCAATCGACTTCATGTTGCTGGGCAGCGATTTTATGCGGGTGCGCATCGTTGGGGGGCGTGTAGTAAACGTTCGATGGAGCGCAGTCAGTAGTGCGGCCCTGTTGGAATAGAGATTTGCGCAGTCAGGTCGACTGGCAACCCACTCCCGCCTTGCATTTGCCCGCAAAACCGCTAAGAGCCGCCGCTTCCCTGTCATGGTCATCCCTGGAGGCGTGGCGGAGGAAGTTTTGAAACAAAGCATTCTTGGAAGGTACTGACACATGAGCGAGACGCTTAAGGCAAGGGAGCCTCCCGTGCACTGCGTCGCGAAGGCCGCACCCCCGCCGTAATCTATGGCGGCAATGAAGAACCGGTTTCGATTCACCTCGAAGAAAAGGCGCTCAACAAGGCGTTGGGCACCGGCCACTTCTTCAACTCCGTCGTCGAGCTCACTGTCGGTGGCAAGACCCTCCGCACCCTGCCCAAGGACGTCGCCTTCCATCCGGTGTCCGACCGTCCGCTGCACGCAGATTTCCTGCGCGTATCGAAGGACTCGGTTGTTCACGTGAACGTGCCGGTGGTCTTCATCAACGAAGAAAAGTCGCCCGGCCTGAAGAAGGGCGGCATCCTGAACGTGGTTCGCCACGAACTGGAACTGATCTGCTCGCCTGACGCGATCCCTGACGACGTCATCGTCGACGTTTCGGGCTATGAAGTGGGCGATTCGATCCACTTCAGCGCCGTCACGCTTGCCGACAACGTGGCACCCGCCATTACTGACCGCGATTTCACCATCGCAACGATCGTGGCTCCCTCCGCGCTGAAGAGCGAAGAGGGTGAAGCTGAGGCTGAAGCCGAAGGCTGAGCCCAACCAGTTCGCTGCTACGGCAGGACTGAAAAAGCAGCCCCTTCCGCTTCGATGCGGGAGGGGTTCTTTTTTGAATTGCGTGGTTGCGCTTGATCCTTCGACAAGTTCAGCATGAGCGGACAACAAGAATACCGCTCATCCTGAGCCTGTCGAAGGATGCTCAACCTAACGTCGCTAACAAGGACCACCGCACATGCAACTCTGGGTCGGCCTCGGAAACCCCGGACCGCAATATGCACTGCACCGGCACAATGTCGGCTTCATGGCGCTGGATACGCTCGCCGAAGTCCACAGCTTCGGCCCCGTACAGAAGAAGTTTCAGGGCTGGCTGCAGGAAGGCCGCATCGGCACGCAAAAAGTCCTGCTGCTCAAACCCGCCACCTTCATGAACGAGAGCGGCCGCGCCGTCGGCGAAGCGATGCGCTTCTACAAGCTCGGCATAGAAGCGCTGACCGTGTTCCACGATGAACTCGATCTTGCCCCGTTCAAGGTCAAGGTAAAGCAGGGCGGCGGTACTGCCGGGCACAATGGCCTGCGCTCGATTGACCAGCACCTCGGCGCCGACTTTCGCCGCGTGCGCCTCGGCATCGGCCACCCCGGTCACAAGGATCGTGTCACCGGTTACGTTCTGGGCAATTTCGCCAAGGCCGAGCAGGATGATCTTGTCGGAATGTTGGGCGCCATCGCTTCAGAAGCTGAGTGGCTAGCCAAAAATGACGACGTGCGCTTCATGAATGACATCGCGCTACGCCAGCAGGACTGACCGCACACTCCCAATGCGCCTTCGCGGTAACAATTCAGCAACCCGAAACTGTCGAACTTCCTGACACATCGCACCCGTTGAAACTTTCATTAACCATCTAAACCCTCGATTTTACGGAGTTGGCACGGCCTTTGCTGTGTATTGCATCAACCAAGATACAGGGTGTGGAGGTTGTAATGACGAAGAAGTTTCTCACAGCAGTAGCAACGGTCGCACTCGGGACCGCAATGACCACTCCGGCACATGCCACGTGGTGGACCAAGCCGACCCACAAGCACTACTGCAACTGCGGCCACAGCGGCCAGTGCGGTGGCACCAGCACCGGTGGAACCACCACGGGCGGCACGACCACGGGCGGCACCACTACTTCGGGCGGCACCACCACCGGCGGTACGACGACTGGTGGAACGACCACCGGCGGCACCACCACAACCGGCGGCACCACCACAACCGGCGGCACCACCACGGGCGGCAGCACCGGCGGCACGGCTGTTCCTGAGCCTGGTATGCTCGGCATGATGGCTCTGGGCCTGCTCGGCATCGGCTTTGCCCGTTCGCGCAAGGTCAAGCCGCGCGCTTGAACCAATCAAGCAATGGGGGGCGGATCAGCCTCCCTGCGCTACCGAAAATCGAGCGAGGCTGCGCCGGAACGTCACGTTCTGTGGTGCCGCCTCGCTTGCTTGTTTCAGCAGGGCGATTCCAGTGGCCACATCCTTGCCACCTGCGGCACGCACATAGCCTGCCATATAGGTTGTGTCTGGATCTTCCGGCCTGATTGCGCGCGCCCGATCAGCGGCCTTGATCGCCTCATCCGTGCGGCCCAGATGGCTCAGGGCCATCGCCAGACGCTTCATCACTTCTGCATCATCGCCCGTCGCCGACAGTTGGCCATAAGCAGCCACAGCGCCGGTCCAGTCCTGCGTCGCCATCGCCTTTTCACCCTGACGGATCAGACCTTGCGATGTTCCCGCCTTGGCCGCCGCCAATCGGGCTGAAAGCTTAGGCGCATCCGGGCTTTCCAGCGCCTTGGCCGCCATCTCCGCCAGTTCCAGTTCCTGCGGCCCCGCCAGCAGACTGTCCGACAATGGCTTGACTGTGGCATAGGCCGCTGCCGCATCGCCCGTCGCCATCTGCGATTGCGCCAGCATCAGCCGCGCATAGGGATTGTTCGGAGACCGCGTCAGCGCCCGTTGAAACATCGCGCGCGCCTGTTCGGGATGGTTCAACCGCAGCATCGCCTCGGCATATGTCAGCCCATTGGCCGAAAGTGGATCGAGCGTCGCCTCCTGGCTTGCCAATGTGGAGCGCACTTTCTCCCAGTCCCCCTTCATCGAGGCGAACTGCACCTGCAACGCCACCACACGCGGATCGGCAGGTGCAAGCTCTGCCGCCCTCTCCGACATCTTGATCGCGTCGTCCAACTTGCCTTCCATGTCATAGACATCGGCCCGCGCAATCCACGGCTCAGGCACCGCCGGGTAACGCTCGGCCAGTTTGGTCAGCACGCCATGCGCCTCGGCCATGCGCCCGCGTCGCGCGGCAATATCCGCTTTCAGCATCGGCCCATCAAAGCCATCGGGCGCAATCCGATCCAGCACCGCCACTTGCTGTGTCGCCCCATCCAGATCGTTCGCTTCGATCAGGAACTTGGCATAGTCTCGCAGCAGCAGCGCATCATCACCTGCCGCCGCACCTTCGCGCAAAGCCGCCAGCGCACCTTCCTGATCCTTCAACGCCAGCTTTGCTGCCGCCCGAACACGCCACGCAGCGGGCGATTTGTCCTGCGCCACCAGCGCCAGGGCATCTTCTGGCCGCCCCCGCAGCACTGCCGCCTCGCCGCGTGCCAGCGCAAGCTCCGGCCCCTTCATCCCGGCCCGCTCCATGCGTGCTGCCGTGGCCTCAGCCCCATCGCCGTCGCCCATGCGCAATTGCACCGCTGCCAGCATCCGCAAAAGCGCCGGATCGTCACCCTTCTCGGCCAGCGCAGCAGACAGATCAACCTTTGCCGCCCCAAGCCGCATTTCGGCAATTTCCTGCCGCGCGCGGGCGATTTTCTGGTCGGCATCTTCGCCACAAGCGCTCAACAGGGCCACGGCGGATAGAATCAGCAGATGTTTTCTCATGCGCGCGAGTTTCGCAGTTTATGCTGAAATTTCCGTGAAGGTTTCCAAACGCCGCATCCCCCGCTAAAGGCCCCGGCAACCAAGGAGTTTGAGAATGGGTTTTCGTTGCGGGATCGTCGGTCTTCCCAATGTCGGCAAGTCGACGCTGTTCAACGCGCTGCCGTTCTGCACGATTGAACCGAACGTCGGCAATGTCGGCGTCCCCGACCCTCGCCTCGATGAACTGGCCCGCATTGCTGGCAGCCAGAAGATCATCCCGACACAGCTTGGCTTTGTAGATATCGCCGGCCTCGTGCGCGGCGCGTCGAAGGGCGAAGGTCTGGGCAACCAGTTCCTCGGCAACATCCGCGAAGTGGACGCCATCGTCCACGTGCTGCGCTGCTTCGAGAATGACGACATCCAGCACGTAGACAACAAGGTCGATCCGGTATCCGATGCCGATACGGTCGAAACCGAACTGATGCTCTCGGACCTCGAAAGCCTCGAAAAACGCGTTCCGGCCGCGATCAAGAAATCCGCGCAGGGCGACAAGGAATCGAAGATCATCGCTTCGGTGCTGGGCCAGGCGCTCGAACTGTTGCGCGAAGGCTACGTCTGCAACGTCGAGGAAGAGAGCGCTGCCAATGGCAACGCCTTCTCCGCCCGCGTGTTTGAAAAGGCGAAGGCCGAAGGCGCAAATGCCGTGATCGTGTCCGCCGCTATCGAATCCGAATTGGTCGGCATGGACCCTGAAGAACGCACTGTATTCCTTGAGGAAATGGGCCTGCACGAAACCGGCCTCGCCCGCGTGATCCGCTCGGGCTACGATCTGCTGCACCTCATCACCTTCTTCACCGTCGGCCCGAAGGAAGCCCGTGCGTGGACCGTGCATCAGGGCGCCAAGGCTCCCGAAGCCGCTGGTGAAATCCACTCCGACATGCAGCGCGGCTTCATCCGCGCCGAAACCATCGCCTATGACGATTTCGTCTCGTTGGGCGGCGAAACCGCTGCGCGCGATGCCGGAAAGCTGCGTCAGGAAGGCAAGGAATACGTGGTCAAGGATGGCGACGTTCTGCACTTCAAGTTCAACGTCTGAGCCAATTTAATCGATCGGTTGACATCACCGCGCGGCACGCCATGCTGCGCGCATGATGTATTTCGAAGATATTGAACCCGGCGCGGTGCAGCGTTTTGGCAGCTACGCCGTCAATCGTGAGGAAGTGATTGATTTCGCTTCCAAGTATGATCCGCAGGCCTTCCATTTGAGCGACGAGGCGGCGGCGCAGACCCACTTCGGGCGGCTGTCAGCCAGCGGTTGGCACACGTGCGCGATGACGATGGCGATGCTGGTGGAAAACCTCAAGGAGCGCCAGCAGGCGGGGTTGGGTTCGCCGGGACTGGACGAGATCCGCTGGCTCAAGCCAGTCTATCCCGGTGATACGCTATCGGTCGAAACCGAAATCGTCGACAAAAAGCGCAGCGGATCGCGGCCAGAGATGGGCAGTTTCCGTTCAAACGTTAGGGTTTACAATCAGGATGGCGTTGTGGTGATGACCATGAAATCCATCGGCCTGATCCGCGTTCGTGAGGCGGAAAGCGTGCAATCCTGAACTGCACCTAAATGCACCTAAACAGCACCTAAACGCACACAGACTGCCGCAACTTGCTCGAAACCCTGCCTAAATCGCCTTGCATTGCACGTTCCCGATTGCACTATAGACCGGCCTTTCGAACTCGTCGGTGATGACCAGCTTGCCATCAAAATGCTCGCTGGTTCCCACCGCCTCGACCGGCCCTGATGCGGTAAGCGTCAGCGCATATTCCTTGCCGCTGTAACGCGACCAACTGCCTTTCGGCAGCTTTGCGGATCCCGTATCGGGCGCGAGTATCTGGATTTCTCCGTTTAATTTCAACACTCCCCGCTCATCCTGCGCAAGCAGGACTGCACCGATTCCGCCGCCCTCTGCAACAAAAGCACAGCCGGTGCCATGCAGCTTATGCTTTGAAATATCAGGATAAAGGATTGCCTGCGGGGAAATCGGCTCAACCGGATGCTTCCCATCCTGCGCCGCCTCTACCGCCGCAACCGCCTCAGCATCGCTCGGTTCCTTCTCCGTCGAACATGAAGAAAGTGTCAGTAAAATCAGTGGTATAAATGCCAATCTTGCCATTTTACTTTCTCCCGAACAGTTTCTCGATGTCACCGTGCGCCAATTTCACCCACGTCGGCCGCCCGTGATTGCACTGGCCCGACCGTGGCGTGACCTCCATCTCACGCAAAAGCGCGTTCATCTCCGCCACCGAAAGCACGCGTCCGGCCCGGACCGAGCCGTGGCAGGCCATCGTGGCGAGCACGAGATCGAGCTTTTCGCCGAGGAGCAAAGCGTCGCCATTGTGCGCAAGATCGTCGGCGACGTCGGCCACCAACTTTGCCGGATCGCCCTTGGCGAGCGCGGCGGGAATGGCGCGGACTAGCATGGCATTGGGGCCGAACCTCTCCAGCGCGAGGCCGAATTCTGCCAGCTTTGCAGAGGCTTCTTCGAGCCGGTCGCAGGCTACTTCCTCAAGCTCTACCACTTCGGGGATCAGCAGCGCTTGGCTGGGGGCTGTGCCCTGCCCTGCTCCGGCCGAACGCAGGCGTTCAAGGACCAAGCGTTCGTGGGCGGCGTGCTGGTCTACAATGACCAAGCCGTCTTCCGCCTCGGCCACGATGTAGGTGTTGGACACCTGCCCGCGCGCCACGCCGAGTGGGTGTTTTGCCGCGTCGACAACTGGTTCCGCTGCGATTTCGGCGCGAGCCTGCGGTGGGGCCATGACGGATTGCTCGTACCCTCGCCACGCGAGGCCAGCTTCCGAGACGCGAGGTTCGGGTCTCCATGTCTGACCAAAAATGCTTCCCTGTGAGGGGCTTGCTGCGCCTACCGGAGAAATAGGTTCAGCCTGCCAAGCCGCCATTGCGCTGGCTGATGGAGCCTGCGCGCTGCGCTGGTCTCCGGTGGAAAGCGCATGGCGCAACCCGGAAACAACCATGCCGCGCACGAAGGCCGGATCGCGGAAGCGAACTTCTGATTTGGCCGGATGCACATTGACATCGACCTCGCCCGCCGGGACTTGCAGGAACAGCGCGAGCACCGCGTGACGATCACGCGCGAGCATATCGGCATAGGCCCCGCGCACCGCGCCGATGAGCAGGCGATCCTTGACCGGGCGGCCGTTGACGAAAAGGTACTGGTGATCGGCGACTCCGCGATTGTACGTTGGAAGGCCAGCGATGCCGGTCAGGTGATATTCGCCGCGCAGCAGATCGACTTCGACCGAATTACCCGCCAGCTCACGCGCGACCAGTTGGGCGACGCGGGCTTCAAGCGCTTCCCCTCCCCGCACCTGAATCGAGCGCCGTCCATCGTGTTCGAGCGTGAAGCCCAAGTCCGGGCGGGCCATTGCGAGGCGGCGCACGACGTCCGAGGCTGCGGCCCATTCAGAGCGCGGGCTGCGCAGGAATTTGCGTCGGGCGGGGATTTTTTCGAACAGCTGTTCCACCCGCACCCGTGTGCCCGGTGGCAGGGCGGCGGGACCTTCTTCGACCAGAGCGCCGTTATCGATCACGCGCTTCCAGCCATCCGCGCTGCCTTGGGGGCGGCTTTCGATGGTGACTCGCGCGACCGAAGCGATGGAGGGCAAGGCCTCACCCCGGAAGCCGAGAGTTTCCACCATTTCGATGGCTTCGTCGGGCAATTTTGACGTGGCATGGCGTTCGAGCGCCAAGGCGATCTCGTCCGGGGTCATCCCGCAGCCATCGTCGGACACCTCGATCATCGCGAGGCCGCCTTCTGACAGGCGCACGTGGATGTGGCTTGCACCCGCGTCTATAGCGTTTTCAACCAATTCCTTGAGCGCGCTGGCGGGGCGCTCGACCACCTCTCCGGCAGCGATGCGGTTGATCAAAGTTTCGGGAAGACGGCGGATGACTCGCATGGTCTTTCAAGGACTAGCGCCGAAGCCGATTTATTTCGAGACAAGCTGCGAAGTTATCCAACCAAACCGGCACAAACCCATGTCCTTTGCACGAATCGCCTGCTAATGAGCCGCCTTCCCGGGCGCTCACTTTCGAAGGGTCTGGCGCGTGCCCGCGTGCCAAACTCGCAGATTTTCACGGATTTCCTGATGGCATCGATCTTTTCCCGATTCTTCAAATTTGGTTCGCAGAATATCGCGATCGACCTCGGCACAGCGAACACGCTGGTTTATGTACAGGATCGCGGCATCGTGCTGAACGAACCTTCGGTCGTCGCCATCGAGACGATCAACGGCATCAAGCGTGTGAAGGCCGTGGGTGACGACGCCAAGATGATGATGGGCAAGACCCCTGACAACATCGAGGCCATCCGCCCGCTGCGTGACGGTGTGATCGCCGACATTGAAGTGGCCGAAGAAATGATCAAGCACTTCATCCGCAAGGTGAACGGATCGAAGAGCCTGCTGCGCTACCCTGAAATCGTGATCTGCGTGCCGTCGGGTTCGACCAGTGTGGAACGCCGTGCGATCCGTGACGCGGCCAGCAACGCCGGTGCCAGCCAAGTTTACCTGATTCTTGAACCGATGGCAGCGGCCATTGGCGCGGACATGCCTGTGACCGAGCCGGTGGGTTCGATGGTGGTTGATATCGGCGGCGGTACGACGGAAGTTGCCGTGCTTTCGCTGCGCGGCCTTGCCTATACCACGTCGGTCCGCGTCGGCGGGGACAAGATGGACGAAGCCATCGTTTCCTATGTTCGCCGCCATCACAACCTGCTGATCGGTGAAGCCACGGCTGAGCGGATCAAGAAGGACTACGGCATCGCCACTGCGCCTGCCGATGGTATCGGCGAGACGATCCACATCAAAGGCCGCGATCTGGTGAACGGGGTTCCCAAGGAAATCACGATCACACAGGCGAACATCGCCGAAGCACTGTCCGAACCTATCGGAGCCATTGTCGAAGGCGTGCGCATCGCGCTGGAAAACACCGCGCCCGAACTGGCTGCGGACATCGTCGATCAGGGCATCGTGCTGACCGGTGGTGGCGCGCTGATCCGTGGACTGGACGAGCATCTGCGCGAGGAAACCGGCCTGCCCGTGAGCGTGGCCGAAGACCCGCTTTCGTGCGTGGCACTGGGCACCGGCCGCGCGATGGAAGATCCGATCTATCGCGGCGTGTTGATGACCGCATAAGGTCAGGCTTTTAACGGGTTGCTTCGCGGCGCGGCATAGCGTGCCGGATTGAAAGGGTGATCGGATGGCGCGGCCGAAGGACCGCCGCCCGGGCTATTCGCGCAGGGCGCAGTACGGGATCTTCACCGGCTACGTTATCGCCATGCTTGGCGTCGTGGCAGGTATTGCGGTGCTTGTCGTATCGCTGGTCAATCCTGGCGCATTTTCCTTTGCCCGCAGTGCCGCTGCTGAAGTTGCGCGACCGATGGGCAAGGCTGGCGCGGAAGGCCGTGCCAGTGGCCAAGGCGTGTTTGCCGCCATCGGGGCCTATTTCAAGGCTGGACAACAGAACGCCGAACTGCGCCGCGAAGTGGATGCTGCGCGTGCCAACGCCGTTTCAATGCAGGCGCTGGAAGACGAAAACCGGCGCTTGAAAGCCCTGCTGGGTATTGTTGATCCGGCACGCCGCCCTGTGGCGACCGCACATCTGATCGGTTCAAGCGGAGCCAGCACGCGGCGTTATGCCGTGCTGGACGCAGGCATCAGCGATGGCGTGCGGCCCGGCCAGCCAGTGCGTGCCGCTTCGGGCCTGATCGGCCGGGTAATCGAAGCCGGCCCACGAACTGCGCGCGTGCTGCTGGTGACGGACCCCGATAACGTGGTGCCGGTGCGCCGCGCGAGCGACGGACTTTCTGCATTTGTGCAGGGTGCATCTGACGGGCGCATCGACATTCGCCTTATCAATATGGGAACCAACCCTCTGAAAAAAGGCGATGTTTTCGTCACCTCTGGTTCGGGCGGACTCTATCCACCCGGCATCCCAGTCGCCGTGGCCACCGCGCCGCACCGCGATGGGGCGACCGGGCATCTGGCCGCTGACCCCGCCGACCACGTTTACGTTTTGGTAGAGCAAGCGTTTAGCGCGCAGGCGCGTGACGACCTGCAGCGCATGATAGAGGACGGTGCAAAGACCGCTGTTGAAGAGCCGTGATCTTCGAGAAACTGACCGCATCGCCCGAAGACCTTGTACGCAAGCGGATCAATCGTGCGCCCCTTCCCGCGCTCGCCATCGGCCTGCCTTGGGCAACGATCATGCTGGCATCGATGGCCAGCTTTTCGCCAGTGATCGCATCGGCCCCGGTGATGCCGCCGCTGGCCTACCTGATGCTGCTGGCGTGGCGCATGATGCGTCCCGGCATGTTGCCGGTGTGGGCAGGCTTGCCGCTGGGGTTCTTTGACGACCTCTATTCCGGGCAGCCGTTCGGATCAGGGATCGTGCTGTGGTCAGTTACAATGTTGGCGCTGGAAGTGATTGACGAGCGGTTTTTGTGGCGCGGCTTCTCGCAGGACTGGCTGGCGGCCAGCGGGTTGATCGCTGCGTATCTGACAATGTGCGCCCTGGTGGCCGGTCTGGCGACGGGTTATCCCCTGCCATTGGTGATTGGACCGCAAATTCTGCTGTCGCTGGTGATCTATCCTGTGATCACGCGCGTGGTGGCCCTGCTTGATCGCATCCGCCTGCTGCCGTTGAAAAGGCTCTGACACGCATGGGAAAACTGCCGGTCACGTCGGCTGTCCTGACCAACCGGTTCGAGCGGCGCACGTTTGTGCTGGGCGCGTTGCAGGGCGGCGTGGGGCTGATGTTGGCCACGCGGCTGGGCTATCTGGCGGTGGCGCAGAACGAAAAATATCAGGCAGCCTCGGAAAGCAACCGCGTCAACCTGACGCTGATTCCGCCCCGGCGTGGCTGGGTTCTGGACCGGTTTGGCAAGGCGCTCGCTTCCAACCGCGCGGACTTTCGTGTGGACATCATTCCTGATCGGGTGGCCGACCGCGACAAGACGATGGACACTTTGGCCGGGCTGCTGTCCCTACCGCCAGACAAAGTCCGCGACATCCGTGACAAGTTGGACAAGGCGCGAGGGTTTCAACCGGTGGAAGTGGCGGCGAGCCTTGATTGGGAGCGCTATGCTTCGGTCAGCGTGCGCTTGCCCGAACTGCCCGGCGTGATCCCGCAGCAGGGCTTTTCCCGGTTCTATCCTACCGGGGCGGCAGTGGGACATCTCGTCGGCTATGTCGGTGCGGCGTCGGCAGAGGATTACGAGAAGGAGCGCAATCCGCTGCTCGTCACGCCGGGCTTCAAGATCGGCAAGGACGGGCTGGAGAAGCACTTCGAGACGCGACTGCGCGGCGTGCCGGGGGCGCGGCGTGTAGAAGCGACCGCTTCAGGCCGCATCGTGCGCGATCTGGGTACGCGCGAGGATGTGCCGGGCAAGCCGATCCAACTGACGATCAACGCAGGCCTGCAGGACTATGCAGCGCGGCGCGTGGGACTGGAATCCGGCTCTGTCGTTGTGATGGACTGTGAGACTGGCGACATTCTGGCGATGGCATCGATGCCGAGCTTCGATCCAAACAGCTTTTCCGACGGGATCGGCCGCATCGAATGGAAGATGCTGTCCGAGGACGATCACGTGCCATTGCGCAACAAAGTGCTGCGCGGACTTTACCCGCCGGGATCGACGGTCAAACCGATGATTGCCATGTCGTTCCTTGAGGCCGGGCTTGATCCTTCGGCCAGCGTCGGCTGCGGTGGTGGCCTGCGCGTGGGCAACCGCGTGTTCCACTGCTGGAACCGGCGCGGGCATGGCACCGTGGACATGGCCAAGGCGATCTACCAGTCTTGCGACGTCTACTTCTATCACTTCGCGCAGAAGATCGGGATGGACACGATCGCGACGATGGCACGGCGGCTGGGTATGGGGCAGGAGTTTCCGATGCCTTATCCCGGGCAGTCCTATGGCACCGTGCCGGACCCTGCGTGGAAGAAGAAGAAGTACGACAAGGAGTGGGCGGTTTATGACACCGTCAACGCGACCATCGGCCAAGGCTATATGCTCTCAAATCCGCTGCAACAGGCGGTGATGACGTCTCGCATCGCTTCGGGGCGTGAGGTGATGCCGCGCCTGTTGCTTGACCGGAACGCTGCGCAGCCGAAGTCTATGGGGTTCCGGCAGGATCACCTCGACTATATCCACGCGGCGATGAGCGAAGTGGTGAACGGCAGAGGCACGGCGGGGCGGGCAAAGCTGCCGGTCGATGTGCTGATGGCGGGCAAGACGGGGACGGCGCAGGTTGTCGGCCTCAATATCGGCAATGGCAAAGGCGGGCTTTGGAAGCATCGAGACCACGGCCACTTCATCGCCTTCGCACCATTCGACAAGCCGAAATATGCCTGCGCAGTGGTGATCGAGCACGGCGGCGGATCGGGCGCAGCCTATCCGATTGCGCGTGACGTCATGACCTACATCTTCGATCAGGCCAAAGCGATGGAAGTGCTGGAAGGCTTCGAGAAGCAATGGGGCGGCAACGTCCAGCAGCGCATGGCTGCGCGTTACGAGGTGTTTGCGGCCAAGTATGGGGCATCTGCCCCCAAACCGGTCCCTGATGACGCAGAGCTGACCGAGCGAGTGGAGCAAGGGCGCAAGCCCGCAGAGGCCCCTGCAACGGTCCAGACCGACGCCGCAGCACCAAGGCCTGAGCCTGAGCAGGCGCCAGTGACCACGCCTTCACCTGCCCCCACTCCCGCAGCAACACCTACCACGACGGGAGGGCAGTGATGCCGCGCGCCTATATCCCTGCCACGATCTCGCGGCAACCTTGGGGGATGCTGCTACCGTTGATGGCACTGGTAGCGTTTGGTGCGGCAGTGCTTGATTCAGCAGCTGGCGGGCGGTTTGATGTTTGGGCCTCGTCCCATCTTGTGCGATTCTGCGTGTTTATGGTGATGGCCATGGTGATCGCACGCTTGCCGCAGGAACTGTTCCGCAAGATGGCGCTGCCAGCCTACGGCGTGCTGTGCGCGCTGCTGGTGCTGGTGGAACTGATCGGCGGCATGGGGGGAGGCAGCCAGCGCTGGCTCAACCTGGAGTTCATGACGCTGCAGCCATCGGAGCTGATGAAGCCGGGCATCGTTCTGGTTCTGGCGTGGTTCTATTCGGTATTGCCGGTGGGTGAAACGCAAAACTGGCGCTCGCTCGGCCCGGCAGCTGTGCTGCTGGGCATTCCAGCTGGGCTGGTCATGCTGCAGCCGGATCTTGGCACCGGGCTTGCCATCACGTTCGGTGCAGTGGTGGTGATGTTCATGGCGGGCCTGCCGTTGCGCTGGTTCCTTGGCGCAGGTGCGTCCGCGCTGGTGATCGCACCGATCGCATTCTTCACCCTGTTGCATGACTATCAGCGCAGGCGCGTGCTCGTGTTTCTCGATCCTGAGAGTGATCCTCTGGGATCGGGGTATCACATAAGCCAATCGAAGATCGCAATTGGTTCGGGCGGACTTTTTGGCAAAGGCTTTGGCAACGGATCACAGAGTCATCTGAACTACCTACCCGAATCCCACACCGACTTCGTGTTTTCCACGATGGCCGAGGAGTGGGGAATGCTGGGCGGGACTTTCGTGCTTGGGGTATTCGGGCTGGTTTTCCGCTGGGGTCTGAAGGTTTCGTTGGCTGCGCCGGATCGCTTTTCACGCCTTCTGGCGAGCGGTATGACCATGACCATTTTCTTTTACATGTGCATCAACCTGATGATGGTCATGGGCCTTGCCCCGGTGGTGGGAATCCCGCTTCCGTGGATGAGCCATGGCGGTTCTTCGATGATGACCAACATGATCTGCGTGGGCACGATCATGGCGGTAGAGCGCTGGAGCCGCAGCGCGCCGAAGGGCCTTTCGTAAAACTGCAATTTTGGGCTTGGCAGCCGTCAGAAAATCGCTATTGGGGCGGCTCCCGAACGGGAATGCCGCATGGCATGGACGCATAGCTCAGTTGGTAGAGCAGCTGACTCTTAATCAGCGGGTCCTAGGTTCGAGCCCTAGTGCGTCCACCAAACTTCTCAAAGACTTAGAGGCGATGATACACCCCTTCTCCGGGGCTGTCGAGAGCCACGTAATCGCCACGTAATCACGATTATTCGCAGGCTGGCGTAACCTTTTCCACGTAATCTGACGGGAGGAAGTCTCCTCCCTGGTCGGAGCTGCGCCGCATCTCCTCCACACCCACCTCAGCGGGGAAACCCCGCAACGCCCCGAGAAGTGGAGCGGTGCTAATGACGCGCTCTGTCCCGCAGGCCCGTCGGCCCTGCTCCTGAGGGCGCGGCATCAAATGTAATAGGCCCCGCAAGCACACTGAGCCGTGCGACATGGTTCCATGTGCAGGCGATGAAAGCCGACGAGCACCGCCTTTCCGCCTGCACGAGCAAGGGGACAGACCGCCCTCCCCTCAGGGTGCGGTTTTCTGCTGCGGCAACTTCGCTGGCCGCTCGTGTGACCGTTAGCATGAGCGGATTAGAGTGAGAGGGTGGCGGGCTTCGCCGTGACGGGATGAGGGTCGAGAGAGAGGCTCCCGGCCGCCCGTCATGGAGATTTTCCCATGAACATGCAGGTTCCAGGTGTGCGCCGCGATGTGAGCGGCGGCTACAAGGTGGATGTCACGCGCGGCGAGCGGGTCGGGCGGGTGTCGTCGGAGTGGTTCTCGCGGCCCGACGATGAGCGGTATCTGTCTCTGGGCGATCTGGCCCGCTCGGTACGAAGACGGTCAGAGCGCAGCCGGACTCGCGTGGTCGATACCGCGCTGATCCATGTCGAAGCGGGCCGCAACGATCCCGAGCGCCTGGCGCTGATGCTGCCGGGCGCCGACGCGCCGGTCGCGCCGACCCATTGGAGCTTCGGGCAACTTGCCAGCCAGGTCGGGGCACCGGCTGCCTATCTACGCCAGCTTCCCGCGCCGCTCGCCGCGATCAACCTGCAATATGGCCTGACATCGAACCGGGCCGAACAGATCAAGACGCTCGAAACGGGCGATCCCATTTCTGGGGGCAGGCTGGAACTGCGCGCCGTTACCGGACCCGATTATGGCCGGATCTACGATCATGAACTTGTCGAAGCGGTGCAGAAGATTGCGGGCAACGGCACGGGCGACACGCGCTGGAAAGTGCCCGGCGTGCTCGACTGGTCGACCGGCAACTACAATCCGCGCGTCGATATCACCCGCGATACGACCACGCTCTATGCATCCGACCGCGACGTGTTCCTGTTCCTGGTCGATGACCTCAACCCGATCGAGGCGGGTCGGCTGCCCGACGGATCGCCGGATCTCTACTTCCGGGGCTTCTACTGCTGGAACTCCGAGGTCGGCGCCAAGACGCTCGGCATGGCCAGCTTCTACCTGCGCGCGGTCTGCCAGAATCGCAATCTCTGGGGCGTCGAGGATTTCGAGGAAATCAGCATCCGGCACAGCAAGTACGCGGCCAATCGCTTCGCCCACGAAGCCGCACCGGCACTGGAAGGCTTCGCCAACTCCTCGCCTCTACCCTTCGTCAACGGCATCAAGGCAGCGCGCGAACGCATCGTCGCCCGTACCGACGAGGATCGCAGCGACTTCCTGCGGGCGCGCGGCTTCTCGAAGACCGAGACCGGCAAAATCATTGAAACCGTGCTGGCCGAGGAAGGCCGCCCACCCGAATCGATCTTCGATTTCGTGCAGGGCATCACCGCGCTGGCCCGTAGCAAGGCCCACCAGGATGCCCGGCTCGACATGGAGGGCAAGGCCAAGAAGCTGCTCGACCGGGTCCATTGATCCCGGCTCACCCCGATTGTTCTCCCGCGTCGCGCTGCCTTCTCCGGAGTGAGAGGGCGGCGCTTCGCTTCGTGACGGGTCGAAGCCGAGAGAGAGGCTCCCGGCGGCCCGTCATGGAGAACACCCATGATCGTCGGCGACGACGAGGTCGTCGCGCTGCGCCGCTATGTGCGCGATCAAACCTGATGGCACGGGTCACTTACAAGGGGCGCCCTTTCAACGTGAAAAAATTTGGCGACGATCTCATGAAAGCCGGCCTTGAGCTGGGGATGAAGGCGATCGAAGAGAAGGCACGGGGTGCCGCGGCCACCATCGTCGATCCCGAGACGGGGCGGCACGCCGACGTGTTCGTCGACCGCATGCCGGGCAGCAAGGTCGGCATCAGGACCAACGGCTCGCCGGCCTTCGCGCGGCTGGTCGAGGAACGGCTGGGTGTGGGCGCAGGAGAAGTGAAGACCATGAACGCAAGCGACGGCGCGGCCTATCCCAAGGTCTATCTGGCGCACGCCAGCGAGGACAAGGCAATGGTCCGACCGATCGCCGAATATCTCATGGCGAACGGGATCGACGTCTGGTTCGACGAATGGGAGATCGAGCCCGGCGACAGCCTCCGCCAGAAGATGGAGGAAGGCCTGGGCGAGATGACTCATTTCATGGTCGTGCTGACCCCGGCCTCGATCAAGAAACCGTGGGTCGCGCTGGAGATCGATGTCGGCATCGTCAAGCGGATCGGCGGCGAAAGCCGCATGGTGCCGGTCGTCGTCCGTCTCGATCCCAAGCGGCTGACGCCTTTCCTGCGCACGATGCTCTATATCGAGATCGATCCGGCCAGCGAAGCGGACCTCAAGGCGCTGGTCGATCGTCTGCACGGGGTAAGCCGGAAACCTGCGCTCGGCGAGACCCCGCGCTATGTCCGCAGCGCGCCTTCGGGACTTGCTGGCTGGTCAGCCGCGGCCGTCGCGATCGGCAAGCATTTCGTCGAGGCAAGCAAGGATGGCCGCGCCCATGACCCGATCCTCACTCTCAACGCACTGGCCGAGGCGACCGGGCTCGACCCGATCGATGTCCGGATGGGGGTGCTCGACCTCAAGGAGGCCGGCTATTTGTGGGAAGGGAGCGTACGCGGACATTATGCCGCCGAAATCCCGATGTTCGTCGACTTCGATCAAGAGTTCATGCCGTTCAGCCCGGCGGACGATGCCCAAAGGCCCGCAAAACGAATTTGAGTTCCCCGATGGCGGCAAAGTTGAAGACGAAGCCATTCGTGCTCAACGATTGCGCGACATCGCGCAGAACAACGCACGGCAGGCCTCGCTCGACCCTGGCGATGGGATTGAGCTATGACCCGGTCCAAGCACACCTTCCGCTTGCCGCCCGCGCTGGCCGATCAGCTCGCTGAATACGCCATCCGCAAGCGCGTCAGCCAGGCGCTCGTTGTCGAAACGGCATTGGCATCGTTCCTCTCACCCGACGGCACTGAGCGGATGGAAGCTGCCTTCAGTCGGCGGATGGACAAGCTGCAGCGGTCGAACGACCGCCTCCAGTATCACGTCGAGGTCGGCAACGAGGCGCTGGCGCTGTTCGTGCGGTTCTGGCTGACCGCCAATCCGCCCCTGCCGGAATCGGCACGCGCTGCCGCGCAGGCACAGGCCAAGGATCGCTATGACGGATTTGTCGAGGCGCTGACCCGCAAGCTCGAAACCAGCAAGGGCATTGTAGGCGAATTCCCAAACCCGCGGCGGTGAGGCCCGGCGGCAACCGGATCAGGCAGCCAGCAGCAGTTCGATCCGTTCGAGCTCTTGTGCGAATTCGAACCGCAATTGATCGCGTTCGTCGCTCGGAAGCCAGTTGGCCATCTGCGGAAACACCACCTTGTGATACTTCAGCGTCCGCTCATCCCAAGGTGAGCCGTTGGTGGCATTACGAGCTTCGGCCAGAATTTCGTGCAGTTCACGGCGCACTTCTTCGCGATCAGGCTCGAACGACTTGACCGGTTCGGCATCGCCCAAGTCCAGCCCAAACTGTTTCGGTCCGGAATCAAACAGTTCGTCCATTGATCTTTCCAAAACCCTGCTCGAAACGGTTGCGGGAAGCGCCACGCTGCTGCACATGACAATTTAGCGGAGGGAATGCGTGTCGCAAGCTGAATCGATCAAAATTGCAGTGGGCGAATTCGGCGCGTCAGCCAAGGCGAAGCTGAACGAGGGCGGTCAGCCCGAGGACCAGCTGCGCAATCCGATCGAGCAATTGTTCGCGGCGCTCTCGCTGGTCATCGGCATCCCGAAAGGCGCGTTGACCCTGATCGGTGAGAAATCCCTCTCAGAACTGCGAACCCGGCCCGACTTCGCCGTGAACATCAGCAAGGCGCTGATCGGCTTCATTGAGATAAAGGCGCCCGGCAAGGGCGCTGATCCCCGCAAATGGAAGACGGGGCACGACAAGGAGCAATGGGACAAGCTGAAAGCCCTCCCCAACCTGCTCTATTCCGATGGCAACGCCTTTTCACTGTGGCGCGATGGCGCACTGGTTGGCAGCATCATCAAGCTGGACGGCGACATCGAGGACGCAGGCGCAAAGCTTGCCGCGCCCGAGGGCTTCCTGCCGTTGCTCAACGATTTCCTCACGTGGCAGCCGATCGCGCCGAGGAACGTCCCAGAACTCGCGCGCATTTCCGCCCGCCTTTGCCGATTCCTGCGCGATGAGGTGGTGGAGCAACTCGGCATCAAGAACGCCAAGCTGACCGAGCTGAAGGAAGATTGGAAGGCACTGCTCTTCCCCGATGCGGATGACGCCAAGTTTGCGGACGGCTATGCGCAAGCGGTCACCTTCGGTCTGCTGATGGCGAAGTCCAAGGGGCTCAGCCTCGCCGATGGGCTGGACGACATCGCCAAGGAACTGGGCAAGACCAACACGCTGATCGGAGCAGCACTGCGCCTGTTGACCGAGCAGGATCTCAAACTCGGCCCTGCCCTCGATACGCTGACGCGCGTTCTCGATGTCGTCGATTGGGGCGTCATCGCCAAGGGCGACCCGGAAGCTTGGCTTTATTTCTACGAAAACTTCCTTGAGGTTTACGACAACAAGCTGCGCAAGCTGACCGGCAGCTATTACACTCCGCCTGAAGTGGTGCAGGCGATGGTCCGCCTGTGCGACGAAGCGCTGCGATCGTCAGACCGTTTCGCCGTGGCTCAGGGTCTTGCCAGCGCGCAGGTGCGTATTGCCGATCCGGCGACGGGTTCGGGCACATTCCTGCTCGCCGCACTGCGCGCCATCGCGCAAAGTGTGGGGGCCGATGAAGGTGAAGGTGCCGTCCCCGGTGCGATCACAGAAGCGGCCAAGCGGCTCTATGGCTTCGAACTTCAATTCGGGGCCTTCGCCGTGGCGCAGCTGCGCCTGCTGGCCGAAATGATCGATCTTGGGGCCGATGGCTCACCCGGTCTCTTCGTCACCGACACGCTCAGCGATCCCCATGCTGATTTCGAAAGCGGCCAGGGCATCTACCGCGAAATCTCCAAATCGCAGCGCCTTGCTGGCGAGATCAAGCGCGCGCAGCCGATCACCGTCGTTATCGGCAATCCGCCCTACAAGGAAAAGGCCAAGGGCAAGGGAAGCTGGATTGAAAACGGTCGGTTCAAGGATGGCAAGGACGCGCCGCTTAATGACTGGCAGCCGCCAAAAGCATGGAAAGTCGGCACTCACGCTAAGCACCTCCGCAATCTCTACGTCTATTTCTGGCGATGGGCTGCGTGGAAGGTGTTCGAACAAGGTGCTGGTGGAAGAGACAAGGATCCGCCCGATCACGAAGACCTGTCAGGCATGGTCTGCTACATCACTGTCTCGGGATTCCTCAACGGCGCGGGTTTCCAGAAAATGCGCGATGATCTGCGGCGCAGTTGTGACGACATCTGGATCATCGACTGTTCGCCAGAAGGACATCAGCCCGAAGTTGCGACACGCATTTTCCAGGGCGTGCAGCATCCGGTGTGTATCGTTCTTGCCTCGCGCTCTCCCGCGAACGATCCGGACAAGCCTGCGCGCGTCCGGTTCCGCGCGCTCGCCAAAGGCAGACGCGAAGAAAAGTTTGCTGCTCTGGAAACCGTTAGGCTTGATGGCAAAGGCTGGAGCGATTGCCCAAGTGACTGGCGCGCGCCATTCCTGCCCGCATTTTCGGGTGGATGGGCCGATTTCGTGCCGCTCGACAGCGTGATCGGGGATTGCGGATCAGGTGTTATGCCCGGTCGGACCTGGATCATTGCACCCGACAAGGATTCGCTGCAACGCCGTTGGCAGAGGCTTGTCGAGGAAACGGATGCAAGCAAGCAAGCGATGCTGTTCCATCCCCATATGCGGGGTGGAAATCCGGGTGACCGTCATGTCGGCAAATCCGGGAGAGCTTTGGATAGGTCTCAAATTGTACTGACGCCAATCGATCGAATTCCGGTGGAGCGTACCAACCCAGACAAGAAGTTAAGGGCTTTGGCGGAACGCGCTTTGGCTGGCGAGCCGCCGATCGCGTATGCCTTCCGATCCTTTGATCGGCAGTACATCATCCCCGATGCTCGAGTCATAAATCAGCCCAATCCGGGTCTTTGGGACAATTTCGGTAAGGATCAGGTCTATTTGACCGCTCCAATGGACAGATCGCCAACTGGTGGGCCTGCGATTTCGGCAGCGTCGATCATACCTGATCTGCACCACTACAATGGTCGCGGTGGCCGCGTATTTGCGCTTTGGAAAGATGCCGCGGCAACCCAATCCAACATTTCAGCTATGACGCTTGCAGCACTGGCGAAAGCATTCGGCGCGCGGGTCGATCCCGTTGATGTTTTTGCCTATGTCGCGGCCCTGTTGGCTTGCCCGGCCTATACCGAGAAATTCAAGGGCGACCTGATCCGCCCGGGTCTGCGCGTGCCGATCACCGCCGACGCCACACTTTTTGCAGAAGCGGCTGTGCTGGGGCGCGAGATCGTCTGGCTGCACAGCTTTGGCGTGCGCTTTGCCGATGGCAGGCCGGCAGGTGCCCCGCGTCTGCCCGAGGGCCGCAAACCCGATTACCCGAAGGCCGGGGCCATCTCGAACAAGCCCGAGGATTTCCCCGACACAATCGACTACGACGCGGCGAAGCAACGCCTGCTGATCGGCACCGGCTACATCGACCGGGTGCCGCCCGCAGTCTGGGCCTACGAGGTCTCCGGCAAGCAGGTGCTGCGCCAGTGGTTCAGCTATCGCAAAAAGGACCGCGAGCGGCCCCAGATTGGCGACAAGCGCAAGCCCTCCCCGCTTGGCGACATTCAACCCGATCACTGGTTGCCGGAATACACTTCAGAACTAATCAATGTTCTCAATGTTCTGGGAATGCTTGTTGATCTTGAACCTAAGCAAGCCGATCTGCTGAATCGGATTTGCGACGGGCCGCTGATTCCCGCTTCGAAGATCGCGTGATGGCCTGGACCTCGCTTTAGGCTTCAGAGGCTGCACCGCCCTCCCCGCCATGCGTTTCTAGATTTTCGCCACACTACGATGACCGCAACCAGCTGTTGCGTTCACCCGATTTGATGCCTCTTTGATCCGCCTCGTGAGCGCAGCCGGTGGTCGGTTGCCTCGCAGACACGAGGCAACCCATGAGCGTCATCCCGATCAGGTCAGAAGCATCGTCACGCGGCGCGCGCATGCTGCGGACGGCGCTCGGACCGGAAATCGCCGCATGGCTTGAAGATGCTTCAGTCATCGAAGTTATGCTCAATCCCGACGGTCGGCTTTGGATCGACCGACTGGGGGCCGGGATCGCCGATACGGGAAGCGGGATGTCCGCTGCCGATGGCGAGCGGATCATCCGGCTCGTCGCGCACCATGTCGGAGCTGAAGTTCATGGGCGGTCGCCGCGCGTGTCGGCGGAGCTTCCCGATACGGGGGAAAGGTTCGAAGGACTGCTGCCGCCGGTCGTGGCTGCACCGAGTTTCGCGATCCGCAAGCCCGCCGTCGCGGTGTTCACTCTTACAGACTATGTCGGCGCGGAGATCATGTCCGGGTGGCAGGCCGACGCGCTGGTCGCCGCCGTTGCAACCCGCAAGAACATCCTGGTCGCCGGCGGCACATCGACCGGCAAGACCGCCTTCATGGCTGAGCGCGTGCTCGGCAACGTCGTCTCCTCGGGCAACAAGGTGCTGGTGCTGGCGGTGATCGTCGGCATCGGCTCGACCATTTTCTCCGAGTTCACCTCGGCGATCGCGGGCGAACCGACGATCGAGGACGCGCTGTCGATCGTGCTCGCCAGCCTCTCTCTGCTGGGCCTCGGCATCTTTGGCCCCGGCATCGCCAACGGCATCGTCTCGGGCGGACCGCAGCTGGGCGCCGGTGCCGCCGCCGGAACCGCGCTGCTTGCCGGCGGTGCGGCGGCAGGTGCGGTTGCAGGTGCAAAGCTTGCTGGCGGGGCGGTTGCGAGCGCGGCGTCCAATGTCGCGCATGGTACCTCGCGCACTGCTGGCGGGGCGACCATGGCCTATGCTCTGGGCTCGGCAGGCAAGTCGGGAGCAAGTGCGGTTGGCTCCGGCATGGCCGCGGTCGGCGATGCCGCCGTCGGCGCTGCAACTTCTCCGCTGCGCAAGGCAGGCGACGGGATGAAGCAGTCGTTCCGCGAAGGCAGCCGCGCGGCAATTACCAATACGGGCGGCAGCATCACGCCCGGACCCAATACGCCGCCTCCACCGCCCCCAACAGCCGACGCAGGACAACCGGCTTGGGCCAAGGCGATGAAGGACCGGCAGACCATCGCGCACGGCGCGACCATCGCCGCCCACACGCTCAAGTCCGGCGACAGCCACGGCGGCGGGGCTTCCATCGACACCTCCGAAAAGGACTGATCCATGTTCCGACGACCCTCGATCCGCTACGGCAAGACCCCCGAACCCGAAACGCCCTACCAGCGCGCCGCCCAGGTCTGGGATGACCGCATCGGCTCGGCCCGCGTCCAGGCGCGCAGTTGGCGGCTCGCCTTCTTTGGTGCGCTAGGACTTTCGACCTGCCTGACCGCCGGGATCATCTGGCAAGGCGCGCGCGGGAGCATTGTTCCCTGGGTCGTGCAGGTTGACCGGCTCGGCGAGGCGCAAGCAGTTGCCCCGGCTGACGTTGGCTACACGCCCTCGGACCCGCAGATCGCGTTCCATCTGGCGCGGTTCATCGAGCAGGTCCGCGCCGTGCCTGACGATCCGATCGTCGTCCGCCAGAACTGGCTGCGCGCCTACGACTTTGCCACCGACAAGGGCGCGCTCGCGCTCAACGACTATGCCCGGACCAATGATCCATTCGCGCTGATCGGGCGCGAACAGGTCGGGGTGGATGTCACCAGCGTGATCCGTGCCTCGCCGACCAGCTTCCGCGTCGCCTGGGTCGAACGCCGCTACCGCGACGGCAGTCTTGCAGAAACGAGCCGCTGGACCGCGATCCTGACCATCGCCCTCCAGATCCCGCGCACCCCCGACGCCGTCCGCAAGAACCCGCTCGGCGTCTTCGTCAACGCCATCAACTGGTCGAAGGAACTTG
This sequence comes from Novosphingobium sp. 17-62-19, assembly GCF_002256775.1. Classification (GTDB taxonomy): domain Bacteria; phylum Pseudomonadota; class Alphaproteobacteria; order Sphingomonadales; family Sphingomonadaceae; genus Novosphingobium. The sequence continues at coordinate 80,844 of NZ_NCII01000007.1, forward strand.
GATCATGAATACCATCACGTCAGCGGCGGCATGCCGCGTGATCGCCTCAGTGTTTGCAGCAAGCGCGGTGCTCGCTTCACCTACGCAGGCCCAAGAACCGACAAAGCACCAGCCTGCCGCGCCTGCGTTCCCCAACGAGGTTGCGCAGGCGCCCCTTTCGGAACCAACGGTCGTGGCAATCCCTGTACCGCTTCCGCTTCCCGGCCAACTCAAAGCGTTTCCGCAGCGCACCCCTCCCAACGCTGCGGGCCGCTCCCGCCCGTCCCAGAGTCGCCCCACTCTCCAGGACAGGGTGGGAGCGGCGATGGAGGCAGCGCGGGTACAGCCCGACCGCACAGGGTTCATCAACGCAATCCAGGTCTTCCCCTATACCGAAGGCGCGCTCTGCCGCGCCCGCCGGAACTCCTGAAACAGCTCCTGCTGCAGGAACCCAGGGCGAAGCTGGCCGCAAACAGGCGTTTCTCGAGCGCGCTGCCGATCGCCGCACGGTTTCCGCCGAACGGCTGTCCGGTTTGGCATCCACGCATATCGTTCAGGCAGGCTCGGTCATTCCGGCGGCGCTGATCACCGGCATCCGTTCGGACCTGCCGGGACTGGTCACCGCGCAGGTGACCCAGAATGTCTATGACAGTCCGACCGGGCGAATCCTGCTGATCCCGCAAGGATCGCGGCTGATCGGCGATTATGACGCCGATGTCGCGTTCGGGCAGAGCCGGGTGCTGCTGGCCTGGAACAGGCTAATCCTTCCCGATGGGCGCTCGATCGTGCTGGAGCGCCAGCCCGCCTCGGACCCACGCGGCTTTGCCGGACTCCAGGACGGTACCAACTATCACTGGGGCGGTGTATTCAAGGCCGCGCTGGTTTCGACACTGCTCGGCGCTGGCTCGGAATTTGGTTCAGGCGACGACGGCAATCTCGCCCGTGCGTTTCGTCGCGGGACGCAGGACAGCATCAATCGCGCTGGCGAGCAGATCGTTAGCCGTGAATTGAATGTACGACCGACCCTGACCATCCGGCCCGGATTTCCGGTGCGAGTGCTGGTGGCGCGCGACCTGGTCTTGGGAGGCGGGCAGTGACGCGATTGAAGCTTGCCGATCTCGCAGACGAGAAGCCCGTGCGGCTGACTGTGGAAGTATCAGCGCGGTTGCACCGTGACCTGACGGCCTATGCCGCGGCCCTGAATGGCGGCGATGCCAAAGGCGCCCCCACACCAGAACGCCTTATCCCGCCGATGATCGAGCGGTTCATCGCGACCGACCGGAGCTTTGCCAAGACGCGGCGGTCGGCTCAGCCCGGATAGCGCTCTTCGATCAGCTTGAAGAAATGCTGGAGCGCCGGGTTATCGTTGTTCCTGCGCCAGTAGAGCGCGTACTCAAGCCGGGCCGGACCGTTGGGGTCGTGGATCTCGTGAAATCGCAGGTCGGCCCAGCAAACCCCCTGGGACGCCTCGGTAGCTATTGAGATGTAGCGCTTTGCAGCGACCATGCTTAGCACGCTCTCAAGGCTGGTATCCTGGACGATAATGCTTGGCCGTTTGCCCTGCTCTGTCAGCCGAGCGGCGATCAGGTTGCCGAAAACCGGCCCAAGCCCACCTGCAGGAACCACGAACACTTCGCGGCGCAGATCCTGCCAGTAGATCTGCTCTTTTTCTGCCAGCCCATGATCCATAGGCAAAACGGCGAAGAGGCGCTCGGACCAAATGCGGCGGGACGCGATCCCGTCTTCTTCGAGCCCGATTGGGGCAACAGCCACATCGACTACATGTGAATGCAGCCCGTGGAACAGTTTCTCCAGACCAGCTTCGATGCCGTCGAACTGGACGTCTTCGAACTTCGTGAGGTAGTCCGCGATCGCCAGCCGCAGGTTGCCGGACATGATTGGCGAGCAATAGCCAACTGCGATGCGCGCACGCAGACCGTAGCTGACGTTGCGTGCAGTGGTTTGAAGGTTATCGACATCGGTGATGATGCGGCGGGCCTGTTCGATGAACGGTCGACCGTTTTCAGTCGTCTCGGCACCGCGCGTGGACCGGTCGAACAGCTTAACTCCGAGACGATCTTCGAGCAGCTTTACCCTTCGGCTCAGCGTAATCTGCTTTACGTTGAGCGCAGCGGCTGCACGCGAAAAGCTCTTCGCGTCGGCGGTCGCGACGGCATAGCGGAGCTGGTGGATTTCAATCAATGTCGTCGCTCATGCGAACCACGCAGCCTGCCCCGTCGGGGTTTGATCAACTGTCACGCCAGGAAAGAAGTGAGCCAGCTCGGGCATCGTTTCCCCATGGCGTTTGTAAGAAATCTCTGGTCGTAGCAACGGCGGATCAGATACCACATCGTTACACAGTGTGATCGAAAGATCGACAAATCGACGGGGCATGGGGCGTATTCCCTCAAGCCGGAATCAGTTGGACCGGCAACGAGCCAAGTGCAAAAAGCGTGTTGTTGGGGCGGCGCACGGCAGGCCCGGCAACCCTGATTTCTTCCACGCTTTCAACCATCGCCGAGAGGACCGCTTCCATCTCGAAGCGAGCAACCATCTGGCCTAGGCATTGGTGAATGCCAAACCCGAAGCCAACGTGTCCGCTGGCGTTTCGCGTGATGTCGAATTTGTCAGGATTGTTCCAGCGACGTGGATCACGATTGGCTGCAGCAAGAAAAAGCAACACCTTACTGCCCTCTGGAAGCAGTTCTCCGTGAACCTCGAGTTCTCGACTGGTGGTACGAAAAAATGTCTGAGCAACACCCGAATAGCGAAGCACTTCTTCGATGGCCTTGCGCACCAGCGATGGATCGCGGCGTAACACCTGCCATTGCTCTGGGTTCTCGGCAAAGGCTTGTATGGCCGCGGCAATGCCGTTGACAGTTGTGTCCACACCAGCTGACAGAAACGACCGGACCAGCCGCTCAGCCTCTTCAGTGGTGCATTCACCCCGATCGGCAGCAGCAAACAGGTCAGCGCCCCAGCCTTTTGCCTTAAGGAATTGCCGCTTACAGCTATCCGCAACCCATGCGCTAGCCCCTGCGGCATCGACGCTGCTCTGTTCGAGCAGCGCATTGCGTGGGCCGAAGGCGTTGAAGACCGACATGGCATATGGGATCAGATTTTCACGACCATCATCGCGCAATCCGATAAGTTCTGGAAAAATCTGCAGCGGGAATGCTTCAGCAAGTCCAGCCACCGCATCGAAAGAACCAGCACCTATGAGCGGTTCTACGATGGCCTTGGCCGTCATGTTCCATTCTGCTTGCCTCGCCTTTAGGCCGGGCAAAGCCGTAACCTTGTTCATCAGCCCGCGTGTGCGGTCATGGAGAGGCGGATCAGCCTCGAGGAGAAGTGACGGCGGCCGCCAAGGAGCCTCTTTCGAAAAATCGCTCAGTCCGACGCCTCTTCCGGAAACGAAAGTCTGCCAATCCTTTAGTGCCGCCTGAACTTCGGCGTAACGCGCCATCCCATAGCAAGAATAACGGGACAAGCCGAAGACTGGACCAGCTTCGCGCAAGTCGTCGTGATGCCTGAACGGGTCCGACAGGGCCTTGTCCGTATAAGGATCAAAATCCAGCTGCGGGATGCTCACCTGCATTGCTCCTTCAAACGGATTGGCGCGCCAAAGCTGCTCGCAGACCAATAGGAGTAATCACAAAAGCGAGCCCTGCACCGTAGGCGACCTTCAAGGTCATTGCAGTGCTGTTCGCCAGGGACTCTACTCCCAACATCCAGGCAATGGCTCCAACTGACGAGCTGCCAAGCACCGCTGCGGTTAATGCGAGCAACAAAGCCCTAATGATGAGCGATCGCGGGAGGCGTGTGAGCTGATCCGACGACGTCAAGGTGCCAGCCCTGAGCTTTTTAGCTGTCAGAGCGCCAGGCACGAGCGTGCTCATCAGCGCGATCATGAAACTTTGAGGAAGGTAATCGAAGACCCACTGTCCAACCCCCCACACCGCCACCGGATCATGTTCGCCAAAAACGAACCAAAAGAACCCGGCCGAAATCGCGGCATTTATGATCGTCGAAACAATTGTTTCACGGCGAATGTGTGCAATATGCACAACAGCCAGCGGTTCTGCATTTGCGTTCATCACGCCGTATATCCTCCCAATGTTTCAGCAAACCAGTCTGCGATGCAATCGCGACCGTAAGCCATGTTGTCGGCTCCGACATGCTCGACGCCACCTTCGTGGGAAGTAAAGATCACCTTCTCGCGACGCCGAGAATTGATCAGTTGGTCATAAAGGTCGTCAGCGTATCTTACGCTTATCTGCCGATCATTTCCGCCGTGTGTTACCAGAAATGGCACCCTTACGCGGTCCATATGACCGTTGAGGTTCATTTCCTCAGACTTGGCAAGGAAATCGTCCATATCGCTTGCCCCGAAGGCCCACATGACGTGAGCCCAATAATGCGGGACGGGGTTTTCGCCTTCGCGTTTCAGACGTTGATCCTGAACCTCGCGCCAATTGTGGTTAGCGCCCCAGACTGCACCGGAAGCGAAACGCGGTTCGTAAGCAACCGCTCGCGGCGCGAAATGTCCACCAAGGCTGATTCCGGTCATGCCGATGCGCTCGGGATCGACATCAACCTGAGCTTCCAACCAATCAACCGCCTTTGTTGCCCAGTGTTCACTATGTGGGTCTACTGGTAGTCCTTGCAGACGGAGGGCTTCACCACTCCCGGGCTGGTCAACGCACAGCGTCGAAATTCCGCGACGTGCCAAAGCTTCAGGCAAGCGCGACCAATAAAGCAACTCCTTGCAACTATCGAGGCCGTTGCAATAAACCACAACGGGGTGCGGTCCCGGCCCTGTTGCACGAGTGTAGAGCGCGGGCATAAACCCGTATTTGAGCGGTATTTCAATCCGTTCGCGGTTGAGCTCCCCCAGACGTGTTGATTGCTCAAAGGCAGCCAATGCCTTGGCGTAAGTCTCGCCGCGACCGGGATGACCATGCCCCTGCATTCTTTCGGCAGTAATCAGGTACAGAGATGCCCGTTCAAGTTTGTTGGAAGCACTAAATGCTCTTCCTCTCCGCTCATCCTCCGCCGCCAGATTGATAAGCTTTTCGCCCATTGCCGACCACTGCTTCATGAATTCGGGCGTGCCAGCATCCGCCCCCGACGCAGCGGCATCTCTAATTGGCTTGCACATATCGACGATTTCGCCAATCTGCCCTCCGCTTTCCATCGCGATGGCAACTGACAAGTTCCAGATATAATTTGGAAAATATTCGAAGAGGGCCACTACTCAGCCCTCCACCGCAACGAACAGACCAGGGTTGGGTGCCGGGTGAGGCATGGTCTGTGGCCCGCCAACACCGATGCCCCACTGGTCCATTACCAAGGGAGCAGGTACATGAACCTTGGCTTCATGGGTGTCGAAATCGACTTCCTCAAGATCCGCCGTGTATTCAACGGCAAAGCCAGCCGGCGTTACGAAATAGCTGAAAGCGTTGTTGCCAGCAGTGTGCCGTCCCGGGCCCCACTGAATTTCAGTGCCTTTCAACTTGAGCCGGTGCGCGCCCCGCATCATGTCATCGACCGACAGCATGTCATAGGCGACGTGGTTGAGGCATGGCGGTCCCGGCAGAATGGCAATTCGATGATGGGCCGAGTTGCAGCGCAAGAAGCACATGAAGTCGCCAAGCCAGTCCGAGATCTTGAATCCCAGAACATCTGTGAAGAATTGCACCAACTCCTGATGTTGTGGGCTGTGAAGCACGATATGGCTGATCTTGACCGGCAGGCCCTCCCAGTGCGCCAGACCTCGCTTGCCACCTCTTGCAACATCGCAGGAGATTTCAATCTGCAGCCCATCCGGCGAGAAGAATCGAAAGCCGTATCCGCCTCCAGGCGTGTTGAGCTCATGCGGCTCACATACCAAACTGCAACCGGCGGCGCGGGCCTTGTCGCAAAGTGTGTCCACATCGGAACGGGATGCGGCTGCTAATGAAATCACATCTAGGCGATTGGCTTCGGCCTTCCGGAGCCGAACGACGTGATGCTCATCATGTCCCTGGGTTTTTAACCAAGCCGTGTTGTTGTCTGAATCAACAAGTTCGAGACCGAAGGCGTCAACGTAGTAGTTCTTCTCTGCCTCGAATTCGACTACGCCATAACCGACGTAACGGATTTCAGTGACTCGGCTCATTTGGCTTCCTCTTGATGCGTGAGCCGGTTTCCACCGAGCTCTCTGTTCGATTTTTTTGGCGAAGTATCTTTGCTTTGCGGTCTCAGAACGCATCAAGATCGTTGGCAATGACGACAGGGCCGGCGTAGCGGCTCGCAATGCGACGAACGTACCCCAACAGTTCTCCTGCTTTTGCTCCCGAAGCCACCACATGCGTAACGACCAAGGACTTTGCGCCCGAGCGCTTTGCAAGATCCCCCACGTCTTCGGGGGTCAAATGATGTCGCCTGAGATGTTCAGTCATCCCTGCCAACTGCGCATCAGACATGTCTGGCGTGTTGCGGCGAACATTGGCAACAGTGCGATCAACGTCGATCATCTCGGTGACCAACAGGTCGACGTTGCGAGCCAGTTCCTCAACAGCTGGGCTCGGCCCTGTATCTCCGGTGTAGACGATCGATCGATCTGGCAAATCAAACCGGAAGGACAGCGCCTTGAAGCGGCGATCCATTTCTGATCCAGCGTGGAAGCTATAGTGCGTGTTCTGGCGCACGTGAACTTGTACATTGCCAACCGATGTCTGGGCTCGATCACTCAGCTCAATAACTTCCACGGTTTCGTCCGGACGGATTATGGCAGCACCGTCCAGGCCATAGCCGGCCTCCGCCGCGGGCTGCATTGAAGCCAAAATGCCGGCGACCAGCTGCTTGGTTCCAGGGGGGCCGAATATCTGGAGCTTTCCGGGTACATTGGTTTGATAGCGAAGGCCCAAAACTGCAGCCAACCCTCCAGCATGATCGAAATGCAGGTGGCTCAAAAATACCGCCTTAACCCGGGGCAAGCGAATGCCGGCTTTAGTCAATTGCCCGACGGTCGCGTCCCCGGTATCGACAAGCAATACATCATTGCCCGCCACTAGAACATTGGAGGGCTGTGAACGAACCGGATCAGTAACCGGCCCCCCCATCGTGCCTAAAGTGACAAACATGCTCGACTGTGTCGCCGGAATTGGACTGGCCTGCTGAGCCGAGGCGCTGGTTGACAAAAGCAAAGCGACGCACGCAGCAACATTTGCGCTGAATTTTCCAGACATACCGGCTCCCGAATCTGTATGAGGTTTGCCGCCTGGATACACATCCTGCATGTACCGGCGACGAATCTCATTTTGGCCTTACCACTTTGCAGGCCGCGTTGGGTTCAGGCAAATTCTTAGTTTTTGTTCCTTTCCATTCATGGTATTGATACTGAATGCGTCTCGACAAATTCGATCTGAACCTCCTCATCGCGTTGAATGTCTTGCTCGAGGAGCAAAGCGTCACTCGTTCTGCCGAGCGCATGAACCTGACTCAATCAGCGATGAGCGCTGCCTTGGGACGGCTTCGTGCAGCACTGAATGATGAACTGCTCACGCCGCATGGCCGCAAAATGCTGATAACGCCGCATGCACGGGCGCTCGCACCGCAAGTGGCTGAAGCGATTCAGACGCTGAGGACTTTGGTTTCGGGAGCGACAGCGTTTGACCCTGCCACGTCCGATCGACGCTTTGAGATTGCCGCATCGGACTACATAACGACCGTGCTCATCGCCCCCATTCTCCCGCAGCTGAAGCGTGAGGCGCCAAATATTCAAATCAACCTATCGCTTCCTACCAATTTGAGTCATGGCGAATTGAGTGACGGGAAATTAGATTTTCTTCTTACACCGGAGCAGTTTTTAAGTTCCGATCACCCAAAGGTTCTTCTTTTCGATGAGAGTCATGTTGTCGTAGGCTGGGTAGAGAACCCTGTTTTCGATCACCCATTAACCGAAGACGCTTATTTTTCGTGTGGTCATGTCGCAGTTCGAATCACAGGTGCGCCAACCTTTATAGAAAAGCATATGACAGATTTGCAGGAACACCGCAGGATCGAGATATATGCACCATCCTTTTCTCAAGTCCCATGGCTGTTGCCGGGGACTTCACATCTGGCGCTGATGCATCGAAGGCTGGCCGAAGTGTTTGTTCCTTTGTTGCCCTTGAAATTCGTTGATCCGCCATTTCCCGTTCCCGCGATGCGCGAAATGATCCAATACCACGGGGCCCGAACCAGCGATGCAGGATTGCAATGGCTGCTCTCAAAATTTCTATTGGCTGCAGGACAGGGAACAGATCCGAAATAGCAATTCCATTCATGAGTTATCATAAAATTAATTCACACGATCGATTGCTCTAGATCAAGAAGGGCTCGGCCTATTCCTGCAATCTCCGTCTGGCAAGGAGATTGAAGATGATTGCAGGTATTAGAAGATTGGTTTTTCACGTTGACGATGTTGCGTGGTGCGAACGATTTTTCGTCGACTATGGTCTCGCGCTCCAAAGCTCATCTGAAAAGCGCTCAAGCCTGATTGCATTTGACGGTAGCGAAGTTCTCCTGCTCGACAAGAAGTCCGTTACGGTCATGCCGGGCGCCAAGCAAACAGGTATCGGAGTTCATGAGTGCGTTTGGTACGTGCAGGATGTCTCTGCGTTGCAGCGTATTCGGAAGTCACTGGAAATCGATCATCAGATTGCAACTGATGAAGAAGGTATCTTGCATTTCGTAACGCCCTTTGGGCAATTGATCGGGATCCAGGTTTGGTCTCCAAGGTCTGTTTATGGCGCGCCCTCGCCAAGCAATACACCGGGTTCAATTGGGCGCTTAAATCAGCCGCGCAAATGGTTGACGCGACCTCTCCCGAAACGGATTCACCACTGCGTATGGACATTCCCTGATGTGCAGGAAGCGCTGGATTACTACCGAGATCGCCTAGGATTCCGAGTGACCGATGTGCAAAAGGGCTTTGGCGTTTATATTCGCGCACCTGGAGCATATGAACACCACAGCGTCTTCCTGGCGGATGCGAATGCCAAGATGCCTGGCTTCGATGGATCACTCAAGTTCCACCATGCCAATTTCGAGCTTGAGGACATCGACGAGATCATGGTCGGCAAGAACTGGCTGGATCGCAAAGGATATGATTTCAGCGGGAATTGGGGGCTAGGCCGACACCGCCTGACCAGCGCTGCGTTCCTTTACCTCAATGTTCCGCAACTCGGCGGCGATATGGAATACGGCGCAGACTGTGATTGCGTCGATGATGGTTGGAAGCCGAGAGTTTGGGACGGTGCATTCGGTACGGCAATATATATGCACGAACTGCCGCATTGGATGATGGATGAGCCCAACTGGGACGTATCGTTCGCGCGCGACGATCAGCTTAGATTTCTCCCAGCCGAAAATGTCTAGAGCGTCGAGCCGATCGAGGCATCTTGCCTTGGTCGGCTCAACAGCGCGGCGGCCGCGACGAAACTTGGATCGATCACTTCCCCCACAAACCCTTAGGCAGATCGCACGCAACGAAAGCCTATGTGGCTCGTCGTGCTATCGATGGCTTCTCCTTGCCGAGCTGCCGGACGGTAGCGCTGACAATAATTGTCAGCGCAGAGATGCGACCCTCCTTTGATCACTTTTCGAGGAATCTTGAGACTAGGCGAACACGGGTCGAAGCTTGCAGCACGGGTCGCGCCTCGGGGATTTTCTATTACGCAACAAGCGCCAGCATGGCGCTTGTTGACCGGCTTTGGTTCAGAATACCAGTCGTCGGTCCATTCCCAAACATTGCCGGCCATATCGTAGAGGCCGTAATCATTTGGAGGAAAGTGCCTGACAGGACTCGTGCGGAGCCAGCCGTCCTGGACCGTATTCTCGTAAGGAAACCTTCCCTGCCAGTAGTTGGCGAGCATCGCACCGCCCGGAGCCAATTCATCACCCCAGATAAACTCACGGCCCTCGTGTCCACCGCGTGCGGCGTACTCATGTTCTGCCTCACTTGGCAGACGCTTGTCTGCCCAATCAGCAAATGCCTGCGCATCGCGGTGGGCAACATGCACGACGGGATGGTCCATCAAATCGTCGATATTGCTTCCGGGTCCAAGCGGATGCCGCCAATCTGCTCCGTGTACAAAGGACCACCATTGGCTCCAGTCGTGCATTGCAACAGGATTCTCAGCCCCGGTGAATACCAATGACCCAGCCTTGGCCATTGCAGGATCCAAACCAGGATAGTCCTTTGGATCAGGCGGGATTTCAGCGAAGGTGACAAAGCCCGTTGCCTCAACAAACTCAGCAAACTGGGCGTTGGTCACCGGAGCTTCATCTATCCAGAAGCTGTCGACCTTTACGCGGCGTGTCGGCTGCTCCTCCGGGTAAAACGCAGTAGAACCCATGGTGAAGATGCCTTCTGAAATGAGACGCATCCCATTTGCTACATCGTCCGCACCCGTTCTCGCCGCTTTCTCATTCATCTGTCAAACGACCCCATCGTTTGCATTGACTGCACCGGACGAGCCAAAATCGGCTGTGTCTGTTTCAACCAATAGCTCAAAAAGCGCTGGCCCGGAACAACCTCCGGGCCAGCCTCCTCGACTTCGATGATATCAGAACTGCAGTGAAGCCTGGATACCGACTTGCCGGATCGAACGATTGCTCTGGACAACGCTCTCGACGAGGAGACCGGCACCAGCACCAGCTCGGCCATCAGGGATCTGTGCGCTGATGCCGGCAAGGTTGCTCGGATCGTTAGTGCTGCCGATATTGTCAGCAAACACCGCAAGGCTCCATGACTTATCAACTCGGACGCCGATACGGCCGCCGAACACAGCGTGCGCCTTGTAGACATAGTCTTGCGACCCGCCGCCCGTTCCCAACCGCATCTTCGACAGGTAGTTCATATCGAGCGAAATGAAGCCCTCAAGCTTGTCCCCAAGCGGAACTGAATAATCCGTGCCGATTGTCGCAGCAAAACGCGGAGCCAGCATGAGCTGCTGACCAGCAAGCGACGAACCGTCATCGGCTAGGTATCCAGTCGGATACTTGACCACATTATAGGTAGCGTTGGCATTGATAGTCCAATTTGGCGACAAACGACCAAACAGATCGAATTCAAAGCCCTTGCTCGTGATGCCATCGATATTCTGCGGATTGCAGGTAGGCGTGAATGCGATCGCATCCATCACGCAAAACGTGGTCTGGTAGCCATCTATCTTTGAATAGAAGCCAGCGAGGTTCAGATTGAGCTTGCGATCAAACAGACTGGTTTTGATACCCACTTCATAGGTTGTTGGCTTTTCGGGGAAGACCACCTGCGCAGGCCGGTTGTTCTGAATCGGCGCAATCTGCGCAGCCTTGTAACCGGTTGCCACCGTGCCATAAAGCATCGTGTCCTGCGCCACATCGTAAGTGGCGCCAGCACGCCACATCACGTGCGTATCGCTATACGAAAGGTCAGAGGTCAGCGCGTTCTGAAAACCGTCCAGATGGGTTTTCGAGCTTGAAACGCGCAGGCCGGCAAAGGCTGTGAACCCGTCTCGTTGATAACGGACTTCACCGAAACCTGAGAGATTGTCACTTGTGTAGTCCTGTCCGTTGGTTTGGGCGCGAAGGGTGAAAGTTGCGCAGCGCGCATCAGTCTGTACCGGCCAGCACGTAGCGATCGGATTACTGCCTCGGAAATTGTAATCGCGACCAAATGCTCCAGCAAGACTACCGCCACGGGCATAGACGGTGCTGCGCAAGTAAAATCCGCCAAGTGTTAGAGAAACTGGACGATTTGGGTCAGTTGCGGCTCGAAACTCCTGGGTGAACTGCGTATAGTTCGTGATGCCCCCGCTCTGCTGCTCCGTCGAACCCAACGCACTCATCACGTTGTCGATGTCACTTCCTGTGTCGGAGTCCAGCTTGCGGTATGCAGTAATTGATGTCAGCGAAACATCGCCACCATCATAGTTCAGTTGAAGGGAATAACCCTGCGTGACGAACTTGTTGAGCGAATTTCCGTCACTGCAATTTTCCATGTTCTCGATTGACGGTGTAAGACCGCAGGCCGCGTAGATTGCCGCGCTCCGAGAGGCGGTAGTGTTATTCGTCAAGTCGGTGGTGACAACCGTGGCGGGTGACACACCCGCAGCCGATGTCGTGGTATTGCGAATGACGCGCCAAACGGTCGGAAACCCACCGCCCCGATCGCTCGCATTATAGGCGTATTCCGCGATGGCATCGACAGAAAGATCACCAATATCCGTCTTGAAACGACCACGCACCCCCCACTCACGAAGACGATCTTTACGTCCGTCGAAGGCATTCTCGATGACGCCCTGGGTTTCCCCCAGATAGCCGCTGACACGCACACCGGCCTTGCCTGCAATCGGAATGTTCAGTGAAAGTCGACCGAGCTGGCGTCCATATTCCGAACCAAGAGTGCCGTCATCACTGACCTGCACCGAAACCTTACCTGAAAAATCGTTGTAATTTGGCGCTTTCGTTGTGATGTTGACCACGCCAGCCGAGACGCTCTGCCCGAACAAGGTGCCTTGCGGACCGCGCAGCACTTCAAGCCGCTCGATATCATCCAGGTTTCGAGTGTTGGTCAGCCCCTGAACCACCCCGTCCACAACGAAACCGACCGAAGGTTCAGCCGAGCGTCCGCGCGAATACGTACCAATACCGCGGATGTATGCTCCGCCACCCGTCGTCGCCGGCGTCTGATGCAGCTGGAGCGCTGATGACACGCGCGCCAGGTCGGAAATGTTATTGATGCGTTGCTGATCAAGCTGCGTCCCGCTAACCACCGTCACTGAAATCGGGACGTCTTGCACACTTTCTGCGCGGCGCTGGGCGGTGACGATGATCTCACCCGAGTCCGCACCCTCGTCCGCACCGGTGGACTGCGCTAAAGCCGGGCTGGCTAGCGACAAAAAACTGGCAGAAACCAGCAAAGTGGTCGAAAATTTGATCATCGTGATCCTCCCTGAGAGCTTGCAGCCTAGTGGCTGGCAAATTGGTCAATCCAGTTTATTGCACATCAGGATCCATCGATGCAACGCCATTTCATTGATGGGTATCCATCAACGAAATTGCTGGATGTGTTTGGCGGCTTGAGCACCATCAGATTGACAGGAATGACCCTCCACCGTAAATTGGCCAAACCACATTTCAAGAATCGGGCAACCGACGCTTGCCTATTCGGGAGCGGAGAATAATGCGATCGCTAGTTTGGACTTTGCTCGCCACCTCGAGCGCATTTATGTCATCTGCCCTTGGGGCAAATCCGCATCATACGGCGGAATACACCGCTCCATCAAGCAGCCCAAGACGTGAAATACCTCTCAACGAGGGGTGGAGGTTCTTGCAGGCATCTGACCCTGCCAATGCAATGGCCTCAGAATTTGACGATGCTCAATGGGAGAAGGTTTCACTTCCGCACACATGGAATCGAGTAGGCCTGTATGAAGATGCGGCGAAGGTTGGCGTTCACCGGCCTGCGATGATCAACAAGTTGCAAGGGCCAGGATGGTACAGAGTTAGTCTCACCCCTCCTCGGCTGCTGTCAGGGCAACGAGCCTGGCTAGAATTTGACGCGGCAAGCCGAACAGCTGAAGTGTGGTTGAATGGAATAAAGCTCGGCTCACATGCCGGCGGTTTTTCGAGATTCCGCTTCGATGCGACAAATGTCTTGCGGGTTGGCGCACCCAATATTCTGGTTGTAAAAACCGATAACTCGCCGCCGCGCGCCGGTTCCTTGACTGCAAATACGTTCCCCTTGATGGGCGACTTCTTCGTCCATGGCGGGCTCTATCGCCCTGCCCGCCTCATTGTCACCGAAGCGACTCATTTCGATATGCTCGATCACGGCAGTCCCGGTGTTTACGCTCGGACTACTCGTATTGCGGACGGCCAGGCGAACGTTGCCGTCATTGCTAAGCTGAGCACCAGCGACCGCCGAATGCAGCGTGTTTCGGTTCATGCCAGCCTCATTCATCCCGACGGAACGATCAGCAGCAGGGCTTCGACTACGACCAACATCAAACCTGGCATTGCAATCGACGCGGGATTGTCGCTTGATCTTGCAAATCCGCACCTTTGGCATGGGACGAAAGATCCCTTTCTGTATCGCCTCGTCGTCGAGTTGCGCGATTCCAAGGGAAAACTACTCGACCGTTATGACCGTCCGTTTGGGGTGCGAGAAATCCGGCTAGATCCCCAGAAAGGCTTCTTCCTTAACGGGGAAAACATCCGCTTGTTTGGAGTTGGTTTGCACCAGGATCGCGAAGGCATGGGCTGGGATACCGTGATCCCGCAGACCATCCGCGCCTCTCTGCCAAGGAACGCGCGCTGATCGACAACAGCCGGGGCGAGGACATCGAGGGAAAACCCGCGACCCGGAAAGACGTTCTGAGCAGCCGCTCGTTCTGGGCCATCGCGACACCCCGTTTTCTGTCCGAACCTGCCTGGCAGACCTTCAATTTCTTCATCCCGCTCTATCTGGTGGCGGTATGGAACCTTGACCTAAAATCGATCGCGCTGTGGGCATGGCTTCCGTTCCTCGCCGCCGATTTCGGCAGTCTGGCAGCAGGCCTGTTACCGACATGGCTAATGAAGCGAGGAACAGGTCTTCTCGCCAGCCGCAAGATCACGATGACGCTGGGTGCGCTGTGTATGGTCGGCCCGGCCTGCATCGGCCTTGCCACGTCGCCGGGCATGGCGATTGTGCTGTTCTGCATCGGCGGCTTTGCCCACCAGATGCTCAACGGCGCACTGATCACGCTTTGCGCCGATGTATTCGACCGCCGCACAGTCGGCACGGCAAGCGGCATGGCGGGCACTTCCGCGTGGATCGGCGGCATGCTGTTCACCCTGCTGATCGGGCAGAGCGCGGACACGTTCGGCTATAATCCGCTGTTCGTTGCGCTGGCAGCGCTCGATCTGCTCGCCGCTGCGGTGCTATGGGGGCTGCTCAAGGCTCCTGCGCCGGAATCGCGCCCGACCGCATGATCGTCCACCCGGCGAGCTTATGCCCGGCGCACGCTGCCTTTGAATGATCTGCCCCGTCCAGCCGCGCGGCCAGATAGCCCGCGTTGAATGCATCTCCCGCGCCGCTGGTATCAACCGGGGCAAGGACTACTTCGGGCGCTATCACCGATCCGTCTGGCAGACGGCAGCCTTCAGCACCAAGCTTCACAACGGTCTCCGCGCAGCCCAGCCCTTGCCAGTGCGACGCAACGGCACTGGCCCTATCCTCTCCCGAAAGCGCCGTCTCATCCTCAAGAGTCGGCAGGCCGATAGTGGCAAGCGCGATCGCTTCGTCTCGGACCTTGCATGCCTCTGCAGTGTCATTCCACAGCCGCTGTCGATAGTTGCCGTCAAACGCTACCTGCCCGCCGCGCAATCGCACAGCGCCCGCCAGTGCAAACATTGTCTTGCGCCCCTCGGGCGGCAGAATCGCCAGCGTTATCAACGAGAACGCAATTAAGTCTGCTTGAGTTGCGAGTTCCAATGCCTCCGCCGACCCCGGCAGAGCGAACATTTCGCGCGCGGCGCTCGTATCGCGCCAATATGAAAAGCTGCGCTCACCCGTCGCATCGGTACTGATCGCGTAAAGCCCGGTGCTGCGCGTGGGATGATCCAGCACCAAGGATGTATCCAGCCCCTCACCCGCCCAGCGCTCCTTCAGGTCAGCGCTCAATGGATCGCTACCCAGTGCCGTCAGGTAGGCCACGTCGTGCCCGGCCCGCGCCATGTGGACCGCGGTGTTGAGCGTGTCGCCGCCATAGGCCAGTTGACAGCCCGCGCCGGAACGCGAAAGTTCCAGCATCGCCTCACCAATCACGACAACGCGCACTTGTTCACCAGCTCCACATTGTGCCGTCTTCCAGCCGGGCGACGGGCAAATAGGCGGGCTTGTAGGGGTACTTCGCCGCCAGCGCCTCGTCGATGTCGACGCCGTGGCCGGGGGTCTCGCCGCAAAACAGCTCGCCCGCCTCGAAGTGGTAGTCGTGCGGGAAGACCGCGTCGGTTTCCTCCGAATGGCGCATATATTCCTGGATGCCGAAATTGGGCACCCAGGTATCGAAGTGCAGCGCGCAGCCCATGGTTACGGGCGAAAGGTCGGTCGCGCCGTGGCAGCCGGTGCGGATCTGGTACATCGCCGCCAGATCGGCAATGCGGCGGAGATGCGTGATGCCGCCCGCGCCAACCACGGTGGCGCGGATATAGTCGATCAGCTGGTTCTGGATCAGGTCTTTCGCATCCCACACCGTGTTGAAGATCTCTCCCACGGCGAGCGGGGTGACGGTGTGCTGGCGCACCAGCTTGAAGGCCTCCTGGTTTTCCGCCGGGGTGCAATCCTCCAGCCAGAACAGCTGGTAAGGCTCAAGCATCTTGCCAAGGTTCGCTGCTTCCTGCGGCGTGTAGCGGTGGTGGCCGTCATGCAGCAGGTGGTGGTCGAAACCGTATGTCTCGCGCAGCTTTTCGAACAGCTTGGGGACATAGTTCAGCGCCTTGCGCGTGTCCCATCCGGTGACCGAGGGCAGGCTGGCGTCGGCCGGTTCGTAAAAGAGCTTGCCGCGTCCCACGCCGTAGGCATCCTTGATCCCCGGCACGCCGGTCTGCGCGCGGATCGCCTTGTAACCCATGTCGATATAGTGGCCGACTGCATCGACCGTCTCGGCAATGTCGCTGCCGTTGGCATGGCCATAGACCATCACCCCGTCACGGCTGCGCCCGCCGAGCAGCTGGTACAGCGGCATCCCGGCCATCTTCGCCTTGATATCCCACAGCGCCATGTCGACCGCGGCGATCGCGCGCATGGTCACCGGACCGCGCCGCCAGTAGGCACCCTTGTAGAGATACTGCCAGATATCCTCGATCCGGCGCGGGTCCATGCCGATCAGGCAGGGGATCACGTGTTCCTCGAGGTAGGCGACCACCGAAAGCTCGCGCCCGTTGAGCGTGCCGTCGCCGATGCCATAGACGCCCTGGTCGGTCTCGATCTTGAGCGTGACGAAATTGCGCCCCGGGCAAGTGAGGATGACGCGTGCGGCGGTAATTTTCATGATTCGAGCCTCGCATTCTGATGCAGGAATGTGGTATGACCGATTGACTGACCAGTCTTGGTCTGTCAAGTTTTTGACATTGGCTTTACCAAAAAGGTCGGCATGGATAACCAAGATAAAGGCAAAGACCGCCTGTACCAAGATCTCGCGAGATCGCTGCTTGAGGAACTTGCGGCCGGCAAATACCCTGTCGGTACGCGAATGCCGGCAGAAAGGGATTTGGCGACGCGCTACGGAGTAAGCCGTCCGACGGTGCGCGAAGCAATTATCGCTTTAGAGGTGCAGGGTTTGGTCGAAGTGAAGATCGGCTCGGGTGCCTATGTATTGCGCGTACCGGGCACGGACGACACGCCGGGATTTAATGTTTCAGCTTTCGAACTGACGGAAGCCAGGCTCCTCTTTGAATCAGAGGCCGCCGCACTGGCGGCTACACAGATAACTGACGATGAACTCCTCGAAATTGGCAAACTGGTGGATGCGATAGCGAAGGAAAACAGCAACCCTCGCGGGACTGAAAGCGCAGATCGAGCTTTCCACCTCGCTATAGCCCGCGCTACGCGTAACAACGCCATCCATGACGCGGTGGAACGGCTATGGGACCTGCGTGCGACGTCACCGGAAGCAGCTCTTCTCCACGAGAAGGCACGGACAGCCAACGTGAAGCCCATCGTGGACGAGCACTCAGCAATCTTAGACGCACTCCGGGCGCGCGACCCGGCCAAAGCACGGGCCGCAATGCGGCAGCATTTGTCACAGGTCATCGACAGTCTGCTTTTTGCGACCGAGGAACGGCAAATTGCAGAGGCCCGAAAGGCGGTTCAGGCAAAGCGTGACCGGTATGCCAGAGCTACAGCATGAGTTCCCCCCTCGTATTACATCCAGACCGTTTATTGCCTCATGACCCGGCCACTCGCGCCATCGCGCGCGAGCTGTACGCCGACGTGAAGGGCCTGCCGATCATCAGCCCGCACGGCCACACCGATCCGGCGTGGTTCGCCAGCAACGCGCCCTTCGGCAATGCCACCGAACTGCTGTTGGTGCCCGATCACTACGTCTTCCGTATGCTCTATTCGCAGGGCGTGCCGATGGAGGCACTGGGGGTGCGAAGTCCTACCGCAGACCCGCGCGAGGCGTGGCGACTGTTTGCCCAGCGCTATCACCTGTTCCGGGGCACGCCTTCAAGAATGTGGCTCGACTGGGTGTTTGCCGAGGCCTTCGGCATTGAGGTGAGGCTGGAGGCTGAAACCTCGGACCTCTATTACGACACGATCACCGCCGCGCTGGCCACCGACGCTTTCCGCCCGCGCGCGCTGTTCGAACGCGCCAACATCGAAGTCATTGCCACCACCGAAAGCCCGCTCGACACGCTGGAGCATCATGCCGCGATTCGCGCTTCAGGCTGGCAGGGCAAGGTCATCACGGCCTATCGCCCCGATCCGGTTGTCGACCCTGAGTTTGAAGGCTACCGCGCCAACCTGCGCGCCTTCTCCGACCTGACCGGAGAGGACTGCCTGTCGTGGTCCGGCTACCTTGCCGCGCATCGCCAGCGCCGCGCCTTCTTCGCGGCGATGGGCGCGACCAGCACCGATCACGGCCACCCCACCGCGCAGACCGCGAACCTCTCCGCCGCAGAGGCTGAAGCCCTGTTCCGCCAGGTCAGCGCCGGGTCCTTCACGGCTGCCGAGGCCGAACTGTTCCGCGCCCAGATGCTGACCGAAATGGCGGCGATGAGCCTGGACGACGGGCTGGTCATGCAGATCCACCCCGGCGCCTTCCGCAACCACAATGCCGATGTCTTTGCCCGGCTGGGCCGCGACAAGGGCGCCGACATCCCGATGCGCACCGAATACGTCCATGCGCTGAAACCCCTGCTCGACCGCTTCGGCAATGCCGCTGACCTGTCGATCATCCTGTTCACCCTGGATGAGAGCACCTATGCCCGCGAACTTGCCCCCTTGGCCGGGCACTATCCCTGCCTCAAGCTTGGCCCGGCGTGGTGGTTCCATGACAGCCCCGAAGGCATGCGCCGCTTCCGCCGCATGACCACCGAGACGGCAGGCTTCTACAACACCGTCGGCTTCAACGACGATACCCGCGCCTTCCTGTCGATCCCGGCGCGCCACGACGTTGCCCGGCGGGTCGACTGCGGGTTCCTCGCCGAACTGGTCGCCGAACACCGCATCGAGGACTGGGAAGCGGCGGAACTGGCGCAGGAGCTGACCGTCGGCCTCGTCAGGCAGGCCTACAGGCTGTGAGGCTGTCACCCGCAACGATCGGGGCCTTGCCCGGCGATGTCGCGCGTCCGGCTTATGACCGCGACGGGCAGGTCGTGGGCATCGTCCACTTCGGCATCGGCGCCTTCCACCGCGCCCACCAGGCCTGGTACACCGATGCGGCAATGAACGCCGGGGACCGCAACTGGGCGATCATTGGCGTATCGCTGCGCTCTGCCGATGTCGCCGCGCAGATGAACCCGCAGGGCGGGCTCTATACCGTGACCGAACGCTCGGCGGCAGGCTGGCAGACGCGGCTGGTCGGCGCAGTGCGCGAGGTCCTTGTCGCCACCGAGGCGCGAGAGGCGGTGATTGCCGCGCTTGCCGCGCCGACGACCCATATCGCCAGCTTCACTATCACCGAAAAAGGCTATTGCCGTGCAGCGGACGGCAGCCTCGATCCGGCGCTCGCTTGTCAGGGCAGCATCTATGCCTTTCTGGCCGAGGGCCTGCGCCGCCGCCATGACGACGGCCTGCCCGGCCTGACGCTGCTGTGCTGCGACAACCTGGCCGACAACGGCCGCCAGCTCGCCCGGCTGATGGGCGAATACCTCGAAACCAACGACCCCGCCCTCCGCGGCTGGTTCGAGACGGCCTGCGCCTGCCCGTCGACCATGGTTGACCGCATCGTTCCCGCGACGACCGAGGCCGATCGCGCCGAACTTTCCGCGCGGATCGGCATGGCGGACCACGCTGCCGTGATGACCGAGTCTTTCAGCCAATGGGTGATCGAGGACCGCTTCGCTGGCCCCCGTCCGCGCTGGGAAGCAGTCGGCGCGCAGCTGGTGGCGGACGTCCGACCCTATGAAACGGCGAAGCTCAGGATGCTCAACGGCGCGCATTCGCTGCTCGCCTATGCAGGACTCGCCAAGGGGCACAGCTATGTTCATCAGGCGATTGCCGACCCCGAACTGCGCCAGCTTGCCGAAAGCCTGATGTTGGCCGAAGCCGCACCGACCATTGCCGAGGCATCGGGGCTGGATCTGCCCGCCTATGCCGCCGCGCTGATTGCCCGCTTTGCCAACCCGGCGCTGGAACACCGGCTGATCCAGATCGCCATGGACGGCAGCCAGAAGATCCCTCAGCGCTGGCTGGAAACGCTGAACGAAAACGAAAAACCTTGCCGGGGTATTTTGGCCGGGATTGATGGCTGGATTCGGCACATCGGAGGAGCAAACGGGCCAGTGGATGATCCACTAGCGCCCGAATTGGCCCGCGCTGCAGGTTCACCGGACCCAATCAAAGCTCTATTTGGTCCAGATGGCTTGTTGGGGCACCTACCAGACCAGTTATGTGCTCAATTGATGGACCGGAAATAGGACCAAGCAGCTTCGTTAAGTGCGCATCCCATAAGGTCAACGCACTGCGCTTCTCTATGTCATATCGGTGTCTATTATAAATACCTGCAACACCCGAGCGCGTTCCGCTAATGTGGTTGAGCACCGCTTCGGTCACTTCGATTGGGATCCCCAGCGCTTGCAGATTGGTCGCACCTGTTCGGCGAATGTCGTGGAGCCGCCATTCAGGGATGCCGACAGGTTCATGGCCCCCTTCGCGCTCAACCTGCCGCTTGTGCATGATCGACTGCATCTCGTCATCAAGTGCCCGCTTGGCCTTGGAAAAGCCTGACACCGCGGTTTTACCCGTCGTCGTGAACACCAGGCCACTTGCTTTGGGACCAAGCGCTTTGAGCTGATCGACAACGAGGTCGGTTAGCGGGACGATATGCGCTTCGTCGTTTTTGGCTCGGTCAGCCGGCAGTGTCCAAACCTTGGCTTCGAGGTCGATCTCAGACCAGTCCATTTCCGCAACTTCCTGGCGGCGTTGCATCGTCAGGATCAGCAGGCGGCAATACGGTCCCCACGGCCAGCCGACCTTTTCGCACGCCAGCCACAGGCAGATCAGTTCCTCCTGGCCAAGCACCCGTCGACGCGACGCTGCTGACTTGGGTGCCTTCATCCCGGCGAGCGGCGAGACCATGATATCCTCCCGGTCGACCGCCCAATTGAACAGTTTGCGCAGAAGTGAGTGGACATATTTCTTCCGTCCGGGCCGATCGGCGTAGTCATCCATGAGCTTCACCATGTCGGACCGCTTAAGCGACAGCAGCGACCGCTTGCCCCAGCGCGGCTTGACGACATTCTCGAGCGTCCGCATCGCCTCGGGCCAGGTGTCTGGCCAATGGGGCTGAAGGTAGAGTTCAACGAACTGGTCGCAGTAGGCCGTGAAGTTGAGCGTCTTCTCCTTGCGCTGGGCTTCGCGCTGTTCCTCGACCGGATCGACCCCCTGCTTCACGACCATCAGCAGTCGCTCTGCTTCCTTCCGTGCTGTTTGCGTGGTCCAGGGACTGCCATGAATGCCGATGGTCTTGCGCCGTGCAGCGCCGCCACCGACGCGATATTGCAGCACATAGGATTTCACGCCCTTAGGCGTGGTTTGCGCGGCGACAACTACGATGGCCGGTTGAGCGGCGACTATGATGGCCGGTAGGATCGGTTGTCTGGTCTGATCGTAGGGAGGGGCGCAGCCCCGACC